>CP066204.1:1281666-1607500 GCA_016237705.1 Aerococcaceae bacterium zg-252 | reverse complement strand
CCGATGGTAGTTGGACTTTTGGTCCTGTGAGAGTAGGACGTTGCCATGCAGGAGAAGTCGTTAGTGTCATTCCGCAATAGCTCAGCTGGCAGAGCGCATGACTGTTAATCATGATGTCGTAGGTTCGAGCCCTACTTGCGGAGTGTTTTTAATATAAGGGAAGAAAATTGAGGAGAGTTGTCCGAGAGGCCGAAGGAGCATGATTGGAAATCATGTAGGCGAGCAATTGTCTCAAGGGTTCGAATCCCTTACTCTCCGTAAGTGGAGAGAAGAATAAGAAGAAGGTCCGTTGGTCAAGTGGTTAAGACACCGCCCTTTCACGGCGGTAACACGGGTTCGAATCCCGTACGGATCATAGAAAAGTGAATAACATTGGAGGTTTAGCTCAGCTGGGAGAGCACCTGCCTTACAAGCAGGGGGTCAGCGGTTCGAACCCGTTAACCTCCATATATGGTTCCGTGGTGTAGGGGTTAACATGCCTGCCTGTCACGCAGGAGATCGCGGGTTCAAATCCCGTCGGGACCGTAGAAAGGCTTGGTAGCTCAGTTGGTAGAGCATTTGATTGAAGCTCAAAGTGTCGGCGGTTCGATTCCGTCCCAAGCCATTGGAGGGATAGCGAAGTGGCTAAACGCGGCGGACTGTAAATCCGCTCCTTAGGGTTCGGCAGTTCGAATCTGCCTCCCTCCATAATTTAGATTGCGAGCGGGCAAGATAGAGGAATAGGGACATAGTTTAACGGTAGAACAACGGTCTCCAAAACCGTTAGTGTGGGTTCGATTCCTACTGTCCCTGTAGAAAGATGGCGATCGTGGCGAAGTGGTTAACGCATCGGTTTGTGGCACCGACATTCGGGGGTTCGATTCCCCTCGTTCGCCTATAAAATGAGTGGGGTATAGCCAAGCGGTAAGGCAACGGACTTTGACTCCGTCACTCGTTGGTTCGAATCCAGCTACCCCAGTAGAATAGAAAATGGCGGTATAGCCAAGTGGTAAGGCATGGGTCTGCAAAACCTCGATCACCGGTTCAAATCCGGTTACCGCCTTACTGCATTAATTTAGTTGGTATTAGTTTACCAACTTTTTTTTGTTTTTGGGAAATAATGATTATTCCATAATTCTTTACAATTTCTTCACAACTTATTGTGGGTATTCTGTTATAATAAAAGCATAGAGATTATAGGAGGAGATAGTTATGAAATTTAAGAAAAGTGCTTTATTAGTGTGTGCTTTGAGTGGTTTGGTTGCAGCTCCTGTTTTAACGGCAGTAGTGAATCATTCTACTGTTTATGCACAAACACAAGTTCAACCGATGTTGTCATTGGGTGCGTCTTTAAATGTTCAACAAGCAGATCAAACAAAAGCTTTGTTGGGAGCGAATAGTGTTGCGTTGGCAAAAACAATTTATGTTGATGGTCCGACAATTAATCGTTATTTAAATGACGGTTCAAATATTAATACTGCTGTGTATTCAAGTGCATTGATTCAACCTTTACCAGCTGGTTCTGGTGTACAAGTTCAGGTTGTGACACCACAAAATATTTTATTAGTTAAACCGACAACGTATCAAAATGCTGCGATTACATCAGGTGCAAAAGATGTGTTAATTAAAATCGCAACGGTTACGCCTGTTACTGGTGAAGGAGCATTAACTGGTGTGTATGCTCTTTTAGAACAAGCTGGGATCAAAGTAGATAAACAAGCAATTGTAGTGGCTGAAAAAGAAATTAAAATTGTTGAAGATGCTAAAAAGTCAACGGATATTACAGATAATCAAATCAATAAATTGATTGCTGAAATCAAAACAGAAGTAACAAATTTAGTGTCAAGTGGTAATGCAGTTGACGGAAACGAAGTAGTGAAAAAGGTATTAGCAAATAATCCAACGATTAAATTACCTGCTTCTACTTTTGAAGTGTTAAAACAATTAGCATTGGATTATGCAAGAACTGAAGTTGCAAAACATACAGATACTATTAAACAAATTCAAAAGAGTATCGATGTAAGTGAAAATCACCCATATGCAGTTGATTTAAGTCAATATGGTGATAGAGTAGGATTTGTGGCTAAGTCTGGTAGTGGATATCCAAGTGATATTGTAGTTTCTCTATCAGAAGGAAAAATTAGCTATGAACGTGGAACGGCTGTTGGACATTTTACAGCAGAGAATATTTCAACACGTGCTATTGATGTGCTAAATCCAGACGGAACAACTCGTCAAGTGAATGTTAATACGATTTTACATGTGCCAGTTTCTGGACTTGGAGACCTATCTGGTGATATTTTTGTCTTTGTTAATCGTGATAATCAATTAGCGTTAGCGACACCAGACTACTCAGGTAGTACGGCTGTATATCTTGAATATGTTGTAGGTGAACTACCTGTTCAGGCTGCACCAGTAGAATCATCTGAAACAGTAGCACCGGTCGCTCCTGCAGAAACAACAGAAACACCAGCAGTTCCAGCTGAAACAACGGAAATGCCAGTTACTTCTGAAACAAATGAACCAGTAGCAACAACTGAAGTGGTTGATGCACCATACGCAGTTGATATGGATTTAGTACATGACCAAGGATTCTTTAAGCGAGAGGGTATGAATATTCCTGAGGAGATCGAGTACTATAAAGGAATTTCAACGCTTATTATGAATAATTATTATGGTGGACACTTCGAAGGTAAAGCAGAACTTCACACTATTCCGACAAAAGAAATTCGAGTTTTTTCACATGAAACGAATGAAATTCGTACTGTTTCAGTGAATACGATGTTAGAAATTACACCGACAGACGGTGGAGTTGAAAGAATGATGTTCTACTTATTTGTGAATCGTGATAATAAAGTTTCATTAGCAACACCTAATTTTGCAGGTAATGTCGAGCCTGACCAAACTGATGTGATGTTAGAGTATGTTCAAGAAGATTAATTGACCGTGAGGAAGTGGATGCTTGAAACTGTTAGTAACAGGATTTGAACCATTTGGAGATGAAAGTGTAAATCCTGCGCTTGAAGCAGTCAAATTATTACCGGATTCGATTGCAGGCGCTGAGATAATAAAACTTGAAATACCAACTGTTTTTCACAAAAGTGGCAAGATGCTCGAAACTGCTATCAAAGAGATTCAACCTGATGCTATTATTTGTGTTGGACAAGCGGGTGGTCGCTCTGCGATAACACCAGAACGAGTGGCAATCAATCAAGATGATGCCAGCATTAAGGATAATGAGGGCAATCAGCCAATTGATGAACCGATTCAGTCAGACGGACCTCCAGCGTATTTTTCAACATTACCGATAAAGGCGATTGTGGCAGCAATACAAGAAGCTGGGATACCTGCTCAAGTATCGAATACAGCAGGGACCTATGTGTGTAACCATCTTATGTACCAAGCACGATATTATGCAGAACAATATTTATCAGCAAATGCGTCTGTTGGTTTTATCCATGTGCCGTATATGCCAAGCCAAGTTGTTAATAAACCAAATGTTGCGTCAATGAAATTAGACACAATAGTTAAGGCATTGACTATTGCAATTGAAGTTGTAGTCCAAAAATTTGGGCAAGTAGATGTGAGTTTCATTGGTGGTGCTACTCATTAAGAAGGTCCCACAACTTCTAGTGGGAATTAAGAATTGTAATCATAATGAAATTCCGAATTTCAAATCATAACAAATAAAATAACAAAAAAAATGAGCAAAAATGTATATTTTTATCAACATTTCTGCTCATTTTCGCATTGGAATTTTATCGTTACGTACTATCGTTCGTATAACTATAGAGGGCGCTAAAAAATATAATCATTCCCTAATCAAAAACTAACCTTAATTTAATTTAATTTAATTTAATTTAATTTGCTTAAATAGTCGAAAATATTACCGTAAATATTGCATTAGAAACTGTTGCATTATTAGGAGAAGAGCTATATAATGGTCAGGAAATTGGTATATATAGTGTAGGAGGCAGTTATGCAGGAAGAAATCAGTTTAAAGGATTTATATTTAATAGTTAAGAAGCATTTATTTATGATGTTTTCATTAACTTTGGTGGGAGCTATTATTGCACTCGCATTTATGAATTTTTTAGTGTCACCAAAATATAAATCAGAAGCACAAATTTTGGTTAATCAGCGAAATAATCAGGAACAAGTTATTCAATATAATGAAATTCAATCGAATATTCAATTAATTAATACGTATCGTGATGTGATTACGGGTCAGCAATTGTTGAGCGAAGTGAGTCAAGCAGTAGGTGGCGAGTACGCACCTGAATCATTACGTAATGCAATTAGTGTTACTCAGTCAACAAATTCACAAGCTTTTACAATTAAGGTAGTATTAGATGATCCAGCTACAGCTCAAAAGGTACTTGCACAAATTGTTCAAGAATTTGATAAGACAATTCATGAAATTTATCAAAATGATGTAACTACTCTCTATACTTTGTTGCCGGCTACTTTTAATCCTAATCGTGTGTCGCCAAGTGCAACGCGTTATGTAGCAATTGGTGCTTTCATCGGTTTAGCATTAAGTGCATTGGTTGTATTGTTACGTGAAATGATGGATACGACGGTTAAAGATGAGGCCTTTTTACAACAACTTGGACTAACCAAATTGGGAGAGGTTTATGCAATGTCAAACCGTGATGTCAAAAACGCTCGTTTAAAAGAAACAAAAGAAAATATGCGACGTAGAAAGGTGTAATTATGTTCGGATTTAATAGAAGAAAAAAAGAAAAAAACTTGCAAAAAGAACAAGCGAAAGGTGCACCAATTGTCGCATTTAATAATCCAAAGTCGATACATGCAGAACAATTTAGAACCATTCGTACCAATTTAGATTTTGTTAATTTAGATAAACCAGTTCGCTCAATTGTTATTACCTCTAGTATTCCAGCAGAAGGGAAATCAACTATTTCAGCTAATATTGCACATATTATGGGGGCTACTGAAAAGAAAGTATTAATTGTTGATGCGGACTTACGTAAACCAACGGTACATCGTACGTTTAATTTAACGAATGAACGGGGATTATCAGCTCTTTTTTCTCAGCCAGATCTTAAATTTAATGATGTAATTCAATTTAATCCAGAATTAAATTTATATTTATTACCAGCAGGTGCCATTCCGCCTAATCCTTCTGAATTATTGGCATCAGCTAAGATGACTCACATTATGGAAGAATTAAAGAAATATTTTGATTTAGTTATTTATGATACCCCACCAGTTAGTGCCATAACCGATGCACAGATTATGGCCTCTAAAGTAGATGGTGTCGTATTAGTAGTTCGTGAAGGTTATGTAACCAAAGAAGAAGTGAAAAATGCTAAGGCTGCTTTGGATAATGTTAACGCAAAAATTTTTGGATATGTAATCAATGATAAGGAAGCAACTGATTCATCAGGATATTATGCTTATTATGGTTATTCTGAGGAATAGACGATGTTAGTTGATATTCATAGTCATTTGCTGCCAGGCGTAGATGATGGTGCTCAAACGATCGAGCAATCGGTTGAATTAGCAAAGTTAGCAGTAGATGAAGGGATACAACATTTATTGTTAACGCCACATCATTATAATAATCAATATGTGAATCATAAGGATGAAGTAATCGAAGCGACGGAGGCTTTACAGGATGTGTATGATAAAGCAAAAATCCCACTTCGTGTCTATCCTGCCCAAGAAATTCGAATTCGTGAAACTTTATTAGAGGATATTTTGTATCGAGATGATTTTTTGTCTTTGGATAGTGGTGGAAAATATTATCTGATTGAAATGCCAACGAAAACGGTTCCTAAGTATGCATTATCAGTGTTAAAATCGTTAATTGAAGTGGGAATTACGCCGGTAATCGCACATCCTGAGCGAAATCATGAATTTGCGAACAATTTGAGATTGTATTATCAATTTATTGAAGCAGGATGTATAGGGCAGTTAACTTCACACTCTTATATTGGCTTTTATGGACAAAAATTACGTAATATCAGTATGGAAATGATGAGACATAATTTAGTGCATTTGATATCATCAGATGCTCATCATATAGATAAGCGTCCGTTTAATATGCAGGCTGCTTATGCACAATTAGCTGAAGATTATGATGAACGGCTAGCGATATATTTTCAGCAAAATGCACTTTCTGTATTTAATGGAGAAAGCATAAAACGTATGCGTCCTAAAAATAAAAAACGATTTTGGATATTTTAGTGTGTAGTCCGATGATGTATGGAACGGAATAAAAGGAGCTAGAAAGTGAAAATAAAAATTCAATATTTAGTGGTAGCATTATTAGCATGTTTGTCACTCTTAACGCCAGTGAATGTTAGTGCCAATATGACAGAATTAAAGCCAATGTCTATTTTATTATTAGGAACAGATACAGGAGCTTTGGGGCGTGACGAAGTTGGTCGAAGTGATGTTATCATGGTAATGACGATTAATCCAGCAACAGAGCGTGTGACGCTTACAAGTATTCCTCGCGATACATATGTTGAGATTGTTGGCCGTGGCACTAAGGATAAAATTAATCATGCGTATGCATTTGGTGGTCCTCAGATGTCAATGGATACGGTTAATCAATTGTTCCAGATGAAGTTAGATCATTATATAGTAGTCAATATGAAAGGTATTGAACAAATCGTAGATGCGGTCGGGGGGATCGATGTGACGCCACCTACTAGTTTTGAAATAACGGGCTTTACATTTAATGCAGGTGAAACAACACATATTAATGGAGAACAAGCGCTAGCTTATGCGAGAGAACGTTATACTTCAGGCGGCGATTATGCACGACAAGAACGTCAACGTGAAATTATTCAAGCAGTGATGTCAAAAGTGAGTACAGCTGATTCGATTTTTAATCTACAAGAAATATTAACAGCGATGAATCAAAATGTACAAACTGATTTGAATATGGTAACGATATTACAGTTATTTTCTGAGTATCGTGATAAAGTTGGTGAGATTGAAACGCATCAGTTATCTGGAACTGGAACGATGATTGACGGTGTTTATTATGATTTGGCTGATGAAAGTATTCTTAGCGAAACAATTCAACGTATAGCGAATGAGTTAGCTGAATAAATTGTATTTATTATATAGGGAGCAGAGTAAATTCTGAAACATTTACTCTGTTTTAATATGATAGGTATTGAACAAGTGAATTTTATATTTATAGGAATAGTAACTGGGAGAGAAATAAATGAATTTAAATCGTTTAGAAAAAAATTTTATTGTTGCAATTGAAAATCTTACAAAAGTTCAGCGACAAATATTATGGACAATTGGAGATGCATTAGCGTTTATCTTTGGTACCGTATTTGCAATGTTTATTTTATCGAAGATAACTACGCTCTCTTTGAGGACTGAAATCTTCTATACTTTTATTGCGTGGGGTGTTTTTTTGCTTTTAGGGTATGTGACGACAATTCGTGTACATATTAACCGATATTTACGGACATTTGATTTTATTAAATTATTCTCCTTAACTGTATTCAGTCACCTGTGTGCTTATTTGATACTTTTTTTAATTATGCAAGAACATTCTATTCGTTTTTCTATTTTGTCAGTGCTCGGTTCTGTGTTTTTTGTTTTATCATTGCGTGTTATGTGGCAATTAATCTATAGTACAGCAAACCGTTCAAAAATAGAAGATGGAGAACAATATAGAAAAGTTGTTATTATGGGGGCTGGTGACGGTGGTTCATACTTTATGGAAAGTTATTCTCGTAACCCTGGTAATATTGAAATTGTAGGTATTTTAGATCATGATCCAGTAAAGCATAATAAAATTATCGGTGGTGTTCGTGTTCTTGGGGATAGTACAAAGCTTGCTGAATTAAGTGAACAAGGTGTCGAAGAAGTTATTATTGCAATTCCTTCGCTAAAGTCGGAAGATTATGAACGATTGTTAGCCATGTGCAATCAGTATGGATTAAAAGTATCAAAAATGCCTAAAGTTGAAGAGGTCTTACAAGGCATTACACCCTCAATAAAAGTATTGCCTAAAGTTGATATTGCTGACTTGCTGGGACGTAAAGAAGTTAAATTAGATGAGACGTTACTACGTAAGGAATTGGAAAATAAAACGATTTTAGTAACAGGTGCCGGTGGCTCAATCGGATCTGAGATTGTTCGTCAAGTTTCTCGTTTTAATCCAAGACGTATTTTATTATTAGGACACGGTGAAAATTCAATCTATTTAATCTATCATGAAATGTTAAAACAAGGTCGTATGATTCAATATGAACCGATTATCGCTGATATTCAAGATAAAGAACGTTTAGTTCAAATTATGAATGATAAAAAACCAGATATTGTTTACCATGCTGCAGCTCATAAACATGTACCATTAATGGAAATGAATCCGATTGAAGCATATAAAAACAATATTATTGGAACGTATAATGTCGCAACGGCTGTGGATGAAGTTGGAATTAAGAAAATGGTGATGATTTCATCAGATAAGGCTGTCAACCCACCAAATGTCATGGGGGCATCAAAGCGTGTAGCTGAATTAATCATTACAGGTATTGCACAACAAAGTAAATCAGTTTTTTGTGCTGTTCGATTTGGTAATGTATTGGGAAGTCGTGGTAGTGTTATTCCAGTGTTTGAAAAGCAAATTGATGAGGGCGGCCCAGTAACAGTTACTGATTTTAGAATGACACGTTATTTTATGACAATTCCTGAAGCGAGCCGTTTAGTAATTCATGCGGGTGCCTTTGCACAGAGTGGTGAAGTCTTTGTCTTAGATATGGGGGAACCAGTTAAAATTGTCGACTTAGCTAAAAAATTAATCTTATTAAGTGGTTATAAAGAACATGAAATTCCAATAGTAGAAGCTGGAATACGTCCTGGTGAAAAATTGTTTGAAGAATTGTTATTAAGTAGTGAAAAGGGAGATAAGCAAATTGACGGCAAAATCTTTGTTGGAAATGTTGCGAAGCGTCCGTTACAAGAAATTGAACAGTTTATTACTGGATTGAAAAAAGATAATTCACAAGCATTGAAAGAAGCAATAGTTAATTTTGCGAATGTGCATGAGGAGGAGTAAATATGTATTTATCAATTAAGAGAATTATTGATTTTATATTAGCATTATTGGGCTTAATTTTGTTAAGCCCTATCTTCCTGTTCATTGCGATTTGGATAAAATTTGATTCTAAAGGTCCTGTATTCTTTAGACAAAAACGTGTGGGCATCCATCGCTCATTTTTTGAAATCTATAAATTTAGAACGATGCGTTCAGATACACCAAAAGATACCCCTACGCACTTATTAGGCAATCCAGAAACATTTATTACTAAATCAGGAGCCTTTTTAAGAAAGACAAGTTTAGATGAACTACCTCAAATTATCAATATTCTTAAAGGAGAAATGTCAATTATTGGTCCTCGTCCAGCATTATGGAATCAAGATGATTTGGTGGCTGAACGTGAAAAGTATGGGGCAAATGATGTTTTACCTGGTTTAACTGGCTGGGCGCAAATCAATGGACGTGATGAGTTAGAAATACCAGTAAAGGCAAAACTTGATGGGGAATATGTTGAAAAAATGAGTTTCTTGTTCGACTTGAAGTGTTTCTTTGGGACGATATTTAGTATTGTAAAAAGCGAGGGTGTCGTTGAAGGCGGGACGGGAGCTTTAAAGAATAAAGAGGATGTTTAATAATGAAGAAAATATTGATAGTTGGTAAAAACAGTTATATTGGGCAATCGTTTATCAATTATACAAGTGAAAGAGGCCATGACTTTGAAATTGATGAAGTTGATGCAAAAAACGATGAATGGAAAAAACTTAATTTTGGAGAATATCACACTATATTTCACGTAGCAGGTATTGCGCATAACTCTTCAAATCCAAAACTTAAAGATTTATACTATTCTGTAAATCGCGATTTAACAATTGAGGTAGCTAAAAAAGCAAAAAATGATGGGGCAAAACAGTTTGTATTTATGAGTAGTATGATTGTATTTGGGACAAAAAATTCGGCTATTACTGAGGAAACTGTACCTAATCCTGATAATTTTTACGGAGATAGTAAATTGCAGGCTGAAAAGGGAATTATTTCATTACAGGCTGATACTTTTAACATTGCAATTATGAGACCACCGATGGTTTATGGGAAAGGTTCAAAAGGAAATTATCCTAAATTAGCTAAACTAGCTCAAAAAATTCCTGTTTTTCCAGATTATGATAATAAACGAAGTATGATTCATATTGATAATTTAATGGAATGTATTGCGAAAGTCATTGAATTAAATTTGTTTGGATATTTTCATCCACAAAATAAAGAGTATATTAATACAAGTAATTTAGTGAAAGAAATTGCGAAGGCACATAATCATAATATAATTACCACTAAATTATTTAATAGTGTGATTAGTGCATTAAAAACTTTAAAAATATTCAATAAAATGTTTGGTGACCTTTACTATGAAAAAAAATTGAGTAGATATTCATTCTCCTATCAAATTGTAGATTTTGAGAAAAGTATATTAAGAACGGAAAAAGAACAAAAATGAAAAAGCATATTTTAATAGTTTCGCAGTATTTTTATCCAGAACAATTTAGAGTTAATGATATTGCGTTAGATTTGGTTAAGAGAGGCTATAAGGTGTCTGTGTTAACTGGAATACCGAATTATCCTGAAGGCAAATATTATGATGGATATAATTTTTTTTCACGGAATGAAAAAATGGGTGAAGTTGAAATTCATAGAATCCCATTGCTTCCAAGAGGCAAGGGAAAATTAGGATTAGTAGCTAACTACCTTAGTTTTGTGTTTTTTGGATTCTTTTGGCAGATTATCACAAAAATTAATCCAGATCATATATTTATATATGAGGTATCGCCTATGACACAGGCATTACCGGGAGTTTGGTTAGCTAAACGTAGGAAAATACCTGTTACTTTATATGTAACAGACTTATGGCCGGAAAATGTACAGATTGTTGGAGGAATAAATCACCCACTGATAATTGCAAATTTAGAAAAAATGGTAAAATATATTTATCGAAATGTGGATAATATTTTGACATCTTCTGAAAGTTTTATTGATAAAATAATTGAAAGAGGTGTTGAGAAAGCTAAACTTCAATTTTGGCCGCAGTATGCAGAAGAATTTTATTGTCCTTATGAGAATACATTTAAAAACGAAATTCCAAATGATGGAATTTTAAATTTAACTTTTACTGGAAATTTAGGTGCTGCACAAGGCTTGGATATTTTACCAAAAGTGGCAAAAAAATTGAAAGGCTCAAAAATAAATGTCCGATTTAATTTGATTGGTGACGGAAGGTATAAAGAAACATTAATAGAAGAAATTAGCAAGTATAATGTTGAAGATTACTTTAACTTAATCGGGAAAAAAAATCCGGAAGAAATTCCCAAGTATTTTGCAAATAGTGATGCTTCTTTAATTATTTTATCAAAAAATGAATTGTTTCAGATGACAATACCAGCTAAACTGCAGTCTAGTATGGCATGTTCCATGCCAATAATTGCATCAGTTGATGGTGAAACCTCAAGTATTATAGAAAAATCAATGTCAGGATTGGTTAGTTCATCTGGTGATGAGAATGCTTTATTCGCAAATATAGTTAAATTTTTAGAGATGTCCGAAGAGGATAAAAAATATTTAAGTGGTAACTCAATTAAATATTATCATAGACATTTTAAAAAAGATAACTTAATGGATATACTTGAAAAAGTTTTATGGGGGGATAATATTGACAGCATTTAAAGATAGTATTTTATTAATTACAGGAGGTACAGGCTCTTTTGGGAATGCGGTGTTGGACAGGTTTCTGATGTCGGATATTAAAGAGATTCGTGTATTTTCACGTGATGAATTGAAACAGGATAATATGAGACACAAATATCAACACGAGTATTCTGAATATAGTAATAAATTAAAATTTTATATCGGTGATGTTCGAGATATAGACAGTATTCGTAATGCTATGCATGGTGTTGATTTTGTATTTCATGCAGCTGCGTTAAAACAAGTACCTTCATGTGAATTCTTCCCAATGGAAGCTGTGAAAACAAATGTTTTTGGGACTGAAAATGTTTTAACTGCTGCAATAGAAGCTGGTGTGAAGAAAGTAATTTGTTTATCAACTGATAAAGCAGCATATCCAGTTAATGCGATGGGAACTTCAAAAGCAATGATGGAAAAAGTTGTTGTTGCGAAATCGAGAACGGTTGCTCCTGAAAAAACAATGATTTGTTGCACACGCTATGGAAATGTATTGGCATCTCGAGGTTCGGTAGTTCCATTGTTTATCAATCAAATTAAAGAGAGCAAAGATTTTACTGTTACAGATCCTAATATGACACGTTTTATTATGACTTTAGAAGAGGCGGTTGATTTAGTGATTTATGCCTTTGAAAACGGGCAGTCTGGCGATATTATGGTTCAAAAAGCACCTGCTTCAACAATTGGAGACTTAATGGAAGCTACTCGTCAATTATTTAATGCAAATAATAAAATGAAAGTAATTGGTATACGACATGGGGAAAAAATGTATGAAACATTACTCACAAATGAAGAGTGTGCCAATGCGATTGATATGGGGAATTTTTATCGTGTGCCAGCTGATAAACGTGACTTGAACTATGATAAGTACTTTACAACTGGAGATGAAGAAAGAAATACTTTAGAGGAATTTAATTCAAATAATACAGAATTAATGACAGTAGCTGAAATTAAAGAGAAATTATTGACGGTACCATTAGTAAGAGAAGAATTAATAAAATGGGAGGATAAATAATCGTGAAAGTATTAGTGACTGGAGCAAAAGGTTTTGTCGGCAGAAATTTAGTGGCAGATTTATCAAGAAATGAAGAAATTCAAATATTTGAATTTGATCTTGATACTCCAAGGGAAAAATTGGAGTTGTGGGCGAAAGAAGCTGACTTTGTTTTCCATTTAGCTGGTGTAAATCGACCTGAGAATACAGAAGATTTTATGGAAGGAAATTTTGGCTTTACTTCAGAGTTATTAGCTTTGTTAATTAAGCATAAAAATCAAGCTCCAGTAATGCTTTCATCTTCTATTCAAGCCTTAAGAGATAATCTTTATGGAAAAAGTAAAAAAGCAGGGGAAGATTTATTGTTCCAATACTCTAAAGAGTATAATGTTCCAGTATACATATATCGTTTTTCAAATCTTTTTGGAAAATGGTCAAAACCAAACTACAATACAGTAGTAGCAACTTTTTGTCATAACATTGCTAGAGATATTGAGATACAAGTTAATGATCCTAAAGCTGAAATTGAATTATGCTATATCGATGATGTTATTGCTGAACTTAAGCTCCTCATAGAAGGAAAGGGGCATAAGGACGATAATTTTTATTACGTCCCTACGGTGCATAAGATATTGATTGGAGAATTAGCTGAATTAATTCAATCTTTTAAAGAAAGTCGAAAAAATTTACTTATTCCAGATATGAAAGATGAGTTTAGTAAAAAATTATATGCTACGTATTTAAGTTTTTTACCAGAAAATGATTTTTCATATGAATTAAAAATGAATGTGGACCATCGTGGTTCATTTACCGAATTTTTAAAAAGCGATGAGCGTGGACAAGTTTCTATCAATGTGGCAAAACCAGGTATAATAAAAGGTCAACATTGGCATCATACCAAAAATGAAAAGTTTTTAGTAGTTTCAGGAGAAGGTGTCATTCGTTTTAGAAAAGTTGGTGAGGACAAAGTGATAGAGTATCCTGTTTCTGGAGAAAAATTAGAAGTGGTGGATATACCAACTGGATACACTCATAATATTGAGAATACAGGAAAGACTGATATGGTGACGGTAATGTGGGCAAATGAAGTGTTTGATCCAAATAACCCAGATACTTTTTATGAAGAGGTGTAAAAATGAAAAAATTAAAAGTAATGACGGTGGTTGGAACAAGACCTGAGATAATTCGTTTGGCTGCTGTTATTCAAAAATTAGAAGAATCTGAAGCAGTCGAACATATTTTAGTCCATACGGGTCAAAACTATGATTATGAATTAAACGAAGTATTCTTTGCAGATTTTGGAATTAGAAGACCTAATTACTTTTTGAATGCAGCTGTAGGAAGTCCTATTGAAACAATTGGAAATATTCTATCTGCAATTGATCCAATTTTAACTGGAGAGGCACCAGATGCATTTTTAGTTTTAGGAGATACGAATTCTTGTTTATGTGCGATAGCGGCTAAGCGTCATCGTATTCCTATTTTCCATATGGAAGCAGGTAATCGTTGTTTTGATCAGCGTGTTCCTGAAGAAACGAATCGTAAAATTGTTGATCATACAGCTGACATTAATTTGACCTATAGTGATATCGCAAGAGAATATTTATTGCGTGAAGGGTTACCTGCAGATCGTGTTATCAAAACAGGTAGTCCAATGTTTGAAGTGTTAAATTCTAAATTAGATGATATTAAGAAGACAGATGCTTTAGATAAATTAGATTTAAAAGAAAATGAATATTTTGTAGTATCCGCACATCGTGATGAAAATATTAATTCAGAGCGTAATTTCTTAAATTTGGTAGATACGTTAAATGAAATTGCTGAAAAATATCAACTACCTGTCATTGTAAGCACACATCCGCGTACTCGTAAAATGATTGAAGCGACAGGTGTCAAATTTCATGAATTAGTACGTTTAATGAAACCGATGAGTTTTACTGAATATAATCAACTACAATTACATTCTAAAACAGTGTTGAGTGATAGCGGAACTATTAGTGAAGAATCATCTATATTGGGATTTAAAGCGTTGAATATTCGTGAAGCACATGAGCGACCAGAAGCAATGGAAGAAGCTTTTGTGATGATGGTTGGACTAGAAAAAGAACGCATTCTTCAAGGTTTAGCTGTATTAGAAATTCAAGAAAAAGATACACTTCGTCATGTTGCTGATTACAGCATGCCAAATGTGTCGGATAAAGTATTAAGAATTATCTTAAGTTATACTGATTATGTTAATAGAGTAGTGTGGAGAAAGTAAAAATGAAAAATAATTTATTAATAATAAATAGTGGATATCCACCTTTGAAATCCTATGGAGGGCCCTCAGTAAGTATTGAAAATTTCGTAAAAAATTTATCAGGAGAGTATAATATTACGGTATTTACAAACTCAAAGGAAATTAATGGGCATGAAAATAAGAATATAAAAAAATATATATTAATAAAAGGAAAGTACAACGAGAATATTTATTGTCTAGATAAAGAAAATTTCAATTTCATTTTTTTAAATGATAAAATAAATAGCAAATTTAATTTAGTTTATGTTAATAGTTTTTTTAATATTAGATTAATGAGTATTGGATTACAGTATGCATTAAATCAAAAAATACCTTTATTAATTGCTCCTAGGGGAGAACTTGAAGAAAACGCATTAAAAATTAAAAAAATTAAAAAGAGTTTATATTTAACTTTATACAATTTTTTAGTATTCTTTTTTAAAATACCAATTTATTATCAAGCTACATCTGAAAGTGAATTTAGTAATATACAAAAAAATAAATGTAAATAAAGAAAATATTGTTTTTTTTTTAGACATTCCTACAGTATTCAACGCTACAATGTAAAGTAAAACTATTAGAAAAAAAGAATTAATACAATCAAAATTTGCTTTATATCAAGAATTCAGACTAAAAAGAATTTGAAATATGCTATCGAATGTTTAAATGGTGTTGACAAGAATATTGAAGTTTATTTTGATATTTACGGACCTAGCGAAAATGAAATCTATTTTAATGATTCCTTAAGAACATTGAAATATACAAGCAAGAATATATTTTGGAATTATAAAGGTATTTTAACTCACGATGAGATTATCAATACAATTATGGAATATGATCTTTTCTTTTTGCCAACTTTAAGTGAAAATTTTGGTCATATTATTTATGAAGCGTTAGTAGCTAATGTACCAATTTTAATAAGTGATCAAACCCCATGGAATGATATTAACGATTATTTTGCTGGTTCAGCATTACCATTAGATAATCAAATTGGATTTGTTCAGTATATCGAAAAAGTCGCAAAATTAAATTTTGAAGAAATTGACGAGCTAAGAGAAAATGTAAAGAAATATTTAGAAAACAAAATCAACTTAGATGAAATTCAAAATGAGTACTTAGATATTTTTAATAGTGTAATTAAAATTAATGAAGGGAGTTAGTTATTTGAAAGTGTATATTAGTGTAAATAAAATATTAGCCTCTTTACTTTTCTTCTTTTCTTTAGTGCCATATGTTTCTTTAATTGAAACACCATTTGATACGCAACCGTATGCTTTTATAATTTCAATTATTATTATAATTTTAGAAATGCTAATTAAAAAGAAATTACAATTACCAAAATATTTAGTACCTTATTTTATAGTGGTCATATATTCAATAATTCAATTTCAGCCTGAGATATCAATGATTAATAATTTGCGTTCTATAATTGGATATGTTTCTGTTTTTGCTATAAGTTTAGCTGCTTACCAATCAATTAAATACATTGAAATCAATCAATTTAAATATATTTTATATATTTGGTTTTTTTTTGGAGCTGTCCAATATTTTATACATAGAAGTTTTGGCGCACAAATAATAGCAAGAATGAGTACTTCTGAAACAAGAGGTGTAACATCATTAGCTGTAGAACCATCTGCTTATTCAATAATATTGATATTTTTTCTTTTAATTAATGATTCTTTTTTTATAAACAAAAAACAAACCGAAAAACAGTATTTTGTAAATTCTTTTTTTATAGTTGTTCAATTATTTTTTGCTAAATCTGCACTAGGTTTTATTATTTTCTCTTCATATCTTTTTTTCAAATATACATTAGAAAAAAAATACGTAAAAAAAATAATAGGGCTAGTATTTTCCACCTTAGTATTATTTTTGATTATAATTATTTATACGAGAGTTGATGCACTTGCTACTAGTAGAGTAGGAGTTTTGATTTCAAGATTTTTAGAAAATCCATTAGATGCAATTTATAAAGATGGCAGTATTACTGATAGATTATCCCATATTATTGTTTCCTTTAAAAGTTTATTCTATTCTAAAGGATTGGGTTTTGGACTGGGGCAATGGGATAATTTTGCTTACCCAATTATTTTGAACTCTAGCTTTTTTTTACAACAATTAGTGAATGTTAATTTTACAACTGGTAGAATTATGAGTGCTTGGGGAACAGGTGTTTTTGAGTTGGGTATTTTTGGATTAATTTTGCCTTTAAATACCATATATATTTTTTTTAAGAAAAGAAAAGATGGCTCTCTCTTAGAAAGAAAATATGCATATGTATCTTGCTTAACGGTTTTGCTAATAATGTTAATGTCTGTGTCTCTGGCATTTCCACTATTTGGCTATATTATTGGCATGTATTTATATAATCAAAAAGGGGAAATATGATAATGAGAAGAATTATTTATAGTAACTCTATTAACTATCTTTTGAAAAAATTTTTCAATTATTCTATAATAAAAAATATCTAAAAGGTATTACGTATTACTTTAAGTTATACTGATTATATGAATAAAGTAGTTTGGAGAAAATGATAAAGGAGGTGTTTTGATTTGAAAGTTTTCATTTCTGTTGATGCACACTTATATAGAACACCCGATAATCGAATTTGGACAAAAACAATTTATGGATATGAATTTTGGAAAAGATATTTAGAAACATTTTCTAATATTATTGTACTTTCAAGAATTGATAATGTGGCTTATGAATTTGTTGAGGGATTTTTATTATCAAGTGGTGACAATGTTGACTTTTGGGGAGTCCCATTAGTTAGGTCTGCTAAAGATTACATAATTAAATTACCAAACTTTGTAAAAAAAATTAAAAATTTATCAAATGATGTTGACTGTGCTATCTTTAGATTACCTTCAATTACTTCTTTTATTGCCGAAATAATATTTAGTAAGCAAAATAAACCATATGTATTAGAAGTTGTCGCAGATCCGGAAACTGTTTATGAAGAAAATAAAATTGTCAAGTACATAATGACAAAACATTTAAAAAAGGCATGCTTAAGGGCAAATGGGGTATCATATGTAACCAAATATGCACTTCAAAAATTGTACCCTTCAAAAAATGGTACATTAAATAAGAGTAATTACTCGTTTTTTGAGAGTTATTATTCTAGTATAAACTTATCTGAAAAATTTTTTTCATCAGAAAAGAACTTTGACAAAATTAGTGAAGAAATCAATTTAATACATACTGCTAATAATATTAATAATTATATTAAAGGGCATGATACCGCCATTAAAATTGTGAAGAGCTTACGAGATAGAGGTATAAATGCAAATATAACTTTTATTGGCGATGGCTTAAAGAAAGCGGAGTTTTTAACTTTAGCTGAGTCATTAGGTATTCAAGATTATGTTAATTTCACAGGTTTTTTATCATCTAAGTCAGAGATTCGAAATAAGTTATTGGATTCGGATTTATTTTTATTTCCAACCCATGCCGAAGGGCTTCCAAGAGCAATTATTGAAGCAATGGCAGTAGGGCTACCATGCTTATCAACGCCAGTAAATGGAATTCCCGAATTATTAGAAATGGAGTTTTTATTTAATCCAGATGATGTAGAAGCTTTTAGTGATAAAATTATGGATCTAGTTAATAATAAGAATAAATTAAGTCAAATGAGTAGGGATAATATATTAAAAGCAAAAGAATATGAGAATTCTGTTTTACAGAAGCGAAGAAATGATTTCTATATTAAATTAATTAATATAGTTAATTGGGAGAAAAAAGATGAAAATTAAAATTAGTAAAAATATTTTGATTGATATTTTATTTTTGATATCAAGTATATTAATGTTTTTTTCAATGTATCAGAATATACCAATATTTTTATAGCTACTACATTGATATTAAATAGTTTATGGCTTTCATATAAATCAAAAAAATATATTAATGTTTATTACAATTGTTATTTTTTTAGTAAATACATCAATTGCTGTTAATGATATCCTTAAAAAGGTATTTTAACTTCTCAGTGGTAGATTGAAGGACTAAGAAGTACTTATATTACCGATTTATCTGCTAGAGTGATGTTATTATTTATTGTAATTTTTTCTTGCTTTATAAATCCGACTAATACAAACAAAAATATTACGAAGAAACTCATTAGCCGAAATCGTAAAAGTAATATAATAATCGCACTAGTTGGTGTAATATTCTTATATTTAATTTTAGGTGTTGGTATAATAAGTCTAAGTAAAAATTTCCAATTAGGAACCTATACTTATATAGAAACAACTATTTATGAGTATTCAATTGTGATTTTTGTTTTGACGTATTTTTTTGCGAAGAAATTTAAAATAATAAACTTATTGTTGTTTCTTTATGCTGTGCTATTTACTGTCAGTTTCACAATATTTGGGGATCGTTCTTCATCATTCTTGTATATTATTATTTTGTTACTTTTAATGTTTCCACATTACCTAACATTTAGAAACACAATATTTTTTGGTATTTCAGGGATTATTTTGTCTAATTTAATTTCGATTATTAGGGGTGCTGGTTCTAATCTATCATTTTCATATGTATTTCACCAAATTATTGCGAAGGGACTTTACCAAGATACTGTTTCCTGGGCGTATTATGGGGGATTAAGCGGTATTGCAGTTCATGAGACTAAACAATATGGATTAAATATTTTGTTTGGTTTTGTTAAAGGCATTTTTGGGTTAAAAGATGAATTTAGCGACGTAATAGGTTTTTCAAAGACATATTATTATTATAATGCTGGGGGAGGAATTTTGCCCCAACACTTATACTCATTTGCAGGTTGGAGTGGTGTAATTTTCGGAGAAATAATTACTGGAATTGTGTTGAATAAACTTTTAAATTCTAACCGCTCAAATTTTATTTTAATAATTATAAGTCTTGTAACTGCGTTCTGTGTTAGATGGTACATTATACTCCTTTAGTTTTATTTAGAAGTTCAATATTAATTCCAGTTGTATTATATTTTATTATTGAGAATATTAACAAAATTTCTATCAGAATTGGTGGTTCTTAAAATTTTTATGAAAAATAATGACTTTAATAAAGTAATTCAGGGTATATTGCATATGGGGGTGGGAACCGTTATTGCACAGTTAATTAACATACTAGCACAACCAATTTTAACTCGACTGTTTAGTCCTGAGGTTTTAGGTATTTATACGTATTATATATCTTTAGCTAATGTAATAATACCTATTTCTACTTTAAAAATTGATATGTTAATTGTTTCAGAAAAAGATGAAACTGAAGCTCAATATTTGACAGATGTTTCAATTATCATAAATGTTATAACATCTATTGCTTATTTATTGATAATATTAATAAGTATTTTGTCAAGTAAAGAGAATATATTTAATAAATATGGATACTTTGCTTTGCTGGTGCCATTTTTAGTATTTTCTAATGGACTTCGTTTTATCTTTATTAGTTATCTAAATCGTTATGGAAATTATAAAGCAATATCTGTTGTATCGGTATTTCGTGAGTTTAGTAGAGGCGTAATACAGGTTTGTGCTGGATTTTTAAATCTTGGAGTTTTATCTTTATTATTTGGTTTTTTTATCGCTCCATTTTTTGGGTTGAAATTTCAAATTAAAAATTATCTACTAAAACTTAAGCATAGGAAATTTATCAATTTCACTAATTTTAAAAGGATAATAAATGAGAAAGCAAAAGGACAAATTTTATTTTTGACTCCCTCTCAATTTATTAATAGTTTTTCTTCAGTTTTAATTACAATTTCTATATCAGAATTATTTAATCCCAAAATTTTGGGATTTTATACTTCTGGGTTAAGAGTATTAGAAATTCCTATTATATTTATTACGTCAAATATTAGTAAGGTCCTTTTCCAAAAATTAAGTGAAAATATTGCTAATGGGAAATCTATTAAAAATGTTTTTTGTTTTTTTACTTTCGCGTTATCTATTTTATCGATTTTAGGATTTGGTTTATTATATATTTTGGCACCAAGCTTAACAACAATATTTTTTGGCAAAAATTATGAAGGTGCTGGTGAATATATTAGAATTTTAATTTTTATGTATGGCACAAGATTTATTGCATCTTCATTTTCAGGTGTATTCACTTTATTTAACAAACAGAATATTGAGTTGATGTTAAATTTATTTTTAATACTAACTGCTTTCATAAGTTATTTATTATCCACATTTTATTCATTATCTGTTGAACAATATTTATATTTAATAAATGGTGGCTTTAGTATTGTATACATTTTATTAATATTATTATATTTCTATTTTGTTAATCAATATGAGGAAAATATTTCTAAAATATTTTAAATTAATAACTTTATTAACCATGCATATCTGAGAGAAATATTAATCTTGAGGGTTTATTAATTATAGTTCTCCTAATTCTAGTAAGGAATCTAACAAATATTTTGTGGAGAATAATTCAGCTTGTTTCTTTGAATTGAACATTCATTATTTATTAGAGCACTTATCGAATGACTCCTTGTTTGAAAAACGGGGATGTAGAGGATTATTTGACATCGAATGAAAATATACACAAATTATTTCCTGAATTCCCAGAAAAAGTTGTTATTCTGTTAAATATTTAGCTAGGGGATAAAAATACAGATTGACATTTGTTGTAATAATGCTAATTTTAATCTGTATTCCCTGTCTTTCGGTGTTTGGAATATTATAAGGTTCTGGGAGTTTTTTAGTTAAAAAACTAAAGTCAGGAGCACCGTACTAGTATTTACTCCATTTCATCAGAGGACATGGATTTGTAGCAAATAATTTCTATTTGTTGAAGTAGAATTTTCATTTGGAGCTGATTCTTATATGTATCTTGTTTATTGCTTTGTCATAGGGCTTCCTCCTAAATATTGATGCCACAAGGAGAAAGAGAGTTTATGTGAAGAATAGATACCTGGTTATTGGATGCTTAGGGTATCTATCCCTCACCTAAATAACCTCTTATACTAGAGATATCACTACTTAGTCTATTAGTATTATGTCAAGTAAATATGATAGATAATTACACTTTTTACTAAGTAAAATCTTAAAACGCCAGCACTAATCTACACCCTAAAAATGTTATTTTCAAGAATTATAAAAATATAATTAACGTTGGTGAATGTTGAGTTTTATCGCCTCTTTGAGGTGAATAGTATGATTACGTAGTAGCGTATCTATTAAGCACACAAGTTTTCTTGCTGCTAGAGTGTTGGCACGTTTGTGTTGATTTTTAGAAACTTCAGAATTTTTCTATTTATAATAGGCTTGGTAGGTGGCATCGTATCGTCTAATTGAATTGGCAGTTTCAATCAGGTAATAACGAATTTATCGATTACATGATTGAAGCTGCCAATAGTGTATTCGTTGAAACATACGGACCAGGCTGGATAGTCGTTCAATAAAGTCTGAAAATTTTGCGAGTTGAGCCTGAGAGTCAAAACGGTCAATCTGTCCGATTTACGAGATAATGCCGCCAGTATAGACCGGACCAATCCTAGGCATACTCACTAATTATTGTTGTTTAGACATCGTTTCTACGATGCCCTCAATGGATTTATTATGAGATTTATAGTCCATTTATATTATTTTACATAAAATTCTCTATACCATTGAGCAAATTTTCTGATTCCTTCTCTTAATGAAGTATTAGGTTTAAAACCAAAATCTCTTTCTAAAGAACTAGTGTCTGCAAAAGTAATAGGGACATCACCAGGCTGCATAGCGACAAGTTCTTTTTTACTTTCAAAATCAAAATCTTCTGGAAGAACATTAGCTGCAACCAATTCTTGTTGTAAAATATCAACAAAGTCTAGTAAATTTTCAGGTTGATTATTTCCTATATTATAGATAGAGTAAGGCGCAATTGGCAATCCATCTTCACCCAATTCTTTACTTGGAGCACCAGTCATTACTCGTTTTACACCTTCAACAATATCATCAATATATGTAAAGTCACGTTTACAGTTTCCATAATTAAAGATTTGGATTTGCTCACCCTTGATTAATTTGTTTGTAAACCCAAAGTAAGCCATATCTGGTCTTCCAGCTGGTCCATAAACGGTAAAAAATCGTAAGCCGGTAGTTGGTATATTATATAATTTACTATAGGAGTGTGCCATTAATTCATTGCTTTTTTTAGTTGCAGCATAAAGGGAAACCGGATTGTCAACTTTATCATCCTCGCTATATGGTACTTTTTTATTTGATCCATAAACAGAAGACGAAGAAGCATATACTAAATGTTCAACACCTTGTTGTTCATTATCATATGAATGTCTACAAGCTTCTAATATATTATAGAATCCCATGATATTGGAAGTCATATAAGCTTCAGAATGTGAAATGGAATATCTGACTCCGGCTTGTGCAGCTAAATTCACAACAATGTTTGGTTTTTCATTATTGAAAAGAGATTGAATTAATTCGTTATTTGAGATATCACCTTCAACAAATTTGAAAGTGGATTCCGGATGATTTTTTAGTTCTTTTTCTATTTGTTCTTGACGCCATTCTTTTAAACGAATATCGTAATAGGTATTCATGTTATCAATGCCGACAATATGCACAGGTGAAATTGTCTTGAGAAGTTCTAATACTAAGTTAGCTCCAACGAATCCAGCAGAACCTGTAACTAATATTTTCTTGTTTTCTAAATTTATTTTGTTCATTTTATCCCTCATTAATCTCTTCGAAAGATATCGCGTGTAAAGACTTTTTCTTTTGCATCATCTAAAGCACTGTCATAACGGTTGACAATGATAGCTTGTGACACTTTTTTGAATTCTTCTAAGTCCCCGATAACTTCGCTGCCGAAGAATGTGGTACCACTCGCTAAGGTTGGTTCGTAAATCACCACTTTGGCACCTTTTGCTTTAATACGTTTCATAACGCCTTGAATCGCAGATTGACGGAAGTTATCAGAACTACTCTTCATTGTTAATCGGTAAACCCCAATAACAGTTTCTTTCTCTTTATCTTCATCCCAATCACCGTTGGCACTGTAAGTTCCACTTAATTCTAATACTCGATCAGCAATATAATCTTTACGTGTGCGGTTGGCTTCTACGATTGCAGTAATCATATTTTGTGGCACATCATCAAAGTTTGCTAATAATTGTTTGGTATCTTTAGGTAAACAATAGCCACCATATCCGAATGAAGGATTATTATAGTGAGAACCAATGCGTGGGTCTAAGCCGACGCCCTCAATAATATCTTTTGTATTTAGTCCTTTGCTTTCAGCATAAGTATCTAGTTCATTAAAGTATGAAACACGTAACGCTAAGTATGTATTGGCAAATAATTTTACTGCTTCAGCCTCTGTGCATCCCATAAATAAAGTTGGAATGTCTTCTATTAATGCCCCTTGTTGTAGTAATTGAGCGAAAATTTCAGCATGTTTATGTGTTGTTTCATCAGATGACACAATAATACGTGAAGGATATAAGTTATCATATAATGCTTTTGATTCACGTAAAAATTCTGGACTAAATAGGATGTTTTTGGTATTGTATTTTTCTCGTACAGATTCAGTATAACCAACTGGAATTGTTGATTTAATAATCATTAAAGCATTTGGATTAACTTTTAGTACTGATTCAATAACGGCCTCAACGGCAGAAGTATCAAAGAAATTCAATTTACTGTCGTAGTTTGTTGGTGCTGCGATAATAACGTATTCTGCTTCAGTGTATGCCTGTTCACCGTTTAGTGTAGCAGTTAAGTTTAGTTTTTTTTCTGCTAAGTACTGTTCGATATAATCATCATGAATAGGGGACTTTTTATTATTTATCATATCCACTTTTTCTTGGACAATATCTATAGCGGTAACTTCATTATGTTGAGCAAGTAATACTGCTAAGGATAATCCGACATATCCAGTACCAGCCACAGCAATCTTATAAGATTTGAGCTTATTTTTTTCAACAGGTTTATCTTCTTCGACAAATAGATCCGTTATATTAAATTCTAATATTTTAGCCAGAGATTCCAATTGATGAATCATGGGTAAATAATCTAAATTTTCTATACGACCGATTAGAGATCTATTAATGCCTGTTAATTCAGATAATTGTGCCTGCGTTAAGCTTTTTGATTTTCGCTTATTGATAACAATATCTGCTAATAATTGAGTTGATAATTTTTTCATCGCTTACTCCTTTGTTGTTTTAAATAACATTTATGCGTTGATTTATTATAATTATATGTTCCGGAAGACGAAATAGCAAATAATAATGAGAAAATGATGTTTTAAATACCGAATTGTATATCAGGATTTTATATTAATAAAAACACTCTTGATTTTGGTGTTTAATGACAAATCCCCCCTCATAACCTCACAATAGTAAGTTTTTAGGAGGTTTTCAATATCGAAATTTACTCGCATCTAAATTTGTATGTGATTTTAATGGGCTCAGAGACAAACGATGACAGCCAAGTGTCCGTGATAGTTGAAAATAGTCTTTGCTCAAGCCAATCGGGCATAATTGAAAAGGTGGATAAGAACCGTGCAACACAACTGTAACTTCTTTACTAAATCAACGTTTTTGTATTTTCTTTTCGCGTAAATTCCTACACAGTTGGAAAGGTTGGCGTTACTTCAGGAAAAAAGGCTATAAATAACGGAATTTAAGGTGGGAAAAATCTAAAAAAGTGCTAGAATGCAAGTAGAAATGGATAAAATCAAGGAAATGTTTTAACGAGAAAAAGTATTATGATGCATGCTAAATAACCTAAATTGTCAATTTCTCATGGTAACATCCACTGTAACGGAACTTAGGTTGGGAAAAAAGATTGAGTATGTAGCCTCATATCTCCTTGTTTTTATCAGTAATAGATATGCCTGTTTTGTAAGGGAAACAGGCTTCTTTTTATATTTAGATTATAACCCTATTTGCTTAAGTAAAGCAATGGATTGTACAACATCTTCAGAGGGAACACGTGAAATCCCAAGAGCGTTAGCTAGTGTTTCATCAAAAATAAAGGTAAACATATCATAAGCAGATTTACCATTAAATTTTTCTCGTTTAATGGAATTGATATGAGAGAAGATACAATTTAACTTTTCTTGAGTCCAGTGATCAAATGATGTTGATTTTGGTGCAATATCTCGAAATAAAGTATGATTTTTTTCAATCCTAGCTTTTTGATCAGAACGTCTAGGGCCACAAAAGAATAAAGAGGATTTAGTGTCACCACTACAATGTTCGAGTCTGTCTACCAGTGCAAATTCGCCACCATTATCCATTAAAATGGCTGGGAAATAGGTACTAAACAGAAAACCACTATCTAACAAACGACGCTTTAATGCCTCAACTCCATATGTCACCGATAGGGCAGTTTTATTATCAACAAGAATAGCGAACATAAAATTGGAGGCTGAATGTAAAAATGTGACAATGATCTTTCCACCGACTTTACCTAAAACAGTATCCATTTCAAGCCAGCTATCATATGATGTTCATTGAGATGATTTTTAAAATCAAGATAGGTACGATTTTCTCTTGATTTTGGATTGATAGGATCTAAAATCGGTTTGGCTTTACGGCGTTTAAATTTAACGACTCGTGGAAATTTCACTGCCGAAACGGTAAGTAATCCTTTTTTGAGATGACGATAGACGGTAGATTTTGAAATGGGTAGGTCATGTGTTTGGATAATGTGATAGAGATGTTGACCATTATGGATGCCATTTGAAATGATGTGATCCATTTCATAAAAGGAATCTTTATTAAGTGCAACATTTTCTCTCGATTCAGAAAGTAATTCTAAGTATTCGTTTTGAGCTCGTTTAGCATAATAGAAAAATGTTTATCAAAGCCACATTGACGCGACTTTTTAGGGCATGCGTTACAGACAAATGGCGCTTTTAGTAGGTAGGGGCAGGTTATTTTCGTAGGGACACCCTGTTTATCGAAATGTTGAACATCGGATTCTTTAACGAGAAGATGCTTTTTAACTTCTTTAGAAATAGTTGTGGGATCTTTCTCAATTCTTTTAGCGATTTGTTTAAAAGTCATTCCTAAGTCAAGACCATTTTGAATTAAGAGACGTTGAGCTTCAGTAAGGTGTTTATATTTTTTAGGTTGATGATTTAATTCATTGTTTTTCATAATATTTTTCTGGTTTTAAAAACAACGTAATTTTCTTCATACGATTGTTGTGGACATTATATTATATTATATTATATTATATTATATTATATCGGGATTAAATAATTTAGTGACTACAAAAAGGATTAGATAATATGAATAAAATTAGTGTTATAATGCCAATTTTTAATGGAGAAGAAACTATTGAATATTCAATAGCTTCAATATTAAATCAGACGTATAAGAATTTAGAATTGATTTTAGTTAACGATGGATCTACAGATAATAGTCTGTCTATTTGCAGAAGATATGAAAATATGGATAAACGAGTTTTTGTCATTGATAAAAATAATGAGGGACAAGCAGAAGCACGAAATTGGGGAATAGATGTTGCTACAGGTGATTATTTAGCTTTTTTAGATGCAGATGATTTTATACATAAAAATACGTTCGAACTGATGCTTCCAATAATAGAAAAAACAGATAGTGATATTGTTGAATATAAATCGCAAAAAATATATGGATATGATAAATTTAATTCATTAATTTGTAGTGAATTAGATAAAGTAGAATATAAAACAATTAATAGAAATCAAGTGTTTGAAATTTTATATAAACAAAATGATATTAAGTTTGAAGTTTGGAATAAAATAATAAAAAAAGATATTATTGATAATACGAGATTTATCAAAGGTCCGTTATATGAAGAAGTACAGTTTATGAGATCAATTTTATTAAAAGTACAAAGATACACAATTGTAAACTTAAATCTGCATTATTATATGCAAGATTTACCAGGCAATACAAATAGTAAACCATTCGATGTTAATCGAATTTTAGTATATCCAGAATTCGACAAATGGTTTAATTTGTTAGAGTCTATGAATTTATTTAAAGCAAGAAATAATTTGCAAAATTTCTTTTTAATCTTTGTAGGTGCACAAATTAAATTGTTGTTAAATAAGCAAGTGGATTTCGTAATATTAAAAAAAATTATTAATCAATTTTATTGCTTGTTTGATTTGAAAAATGTATTATTTTCGGACATGAATATATCGACTAAAATAAAACTAATTTTATTTTATATTTTTAGTCCAATATATATATTATTAATTATTCTAAAAAACAGAGTCTTTAAAATAAAGATAGAAAATATTATAATAAAGACCAAGGATAAATTTTGAATCAAATCATAATATTATGCTTTTTGTTAAGATTAAATAAGGTAGACTACTTAATACAAAAATAAGATTTCATAACTGGTATGATAAGATACAGTATGAATGAGAGCTTATTTGTTGCTTACATAAAAATGATTAACTTGTGTTCTGAGTATAAGAAAGAATTGGAAATATTTTAAATGATATAATGGAGCATTTACTTACCAAAGTGTTTAAAAATAATAATTATACTTTTAATCTGATATTGATTGTTTTTTTATAATTATTGTGATGTTTTCCAGAAAAAAACATATTACATAAAAATTAGATAAAGGGGACTCCAATACTTAAATATCATTTAAGTATTGTGTAGACAAAAAGTAAAAGAGATTAGTAGGAGTGTTATCAATCTCTTTAATATTATATACTACGAGGATGAAAATATGTCAAAAAAACAAAATGATACAATGAATATTGTTCTGGCTGCTGACTACGGCTACAAAGTTCAAGTCGAGACAGTGATGAAATCAATTTTAAAGTTTCATACAAAAGTTCATTTTTTTTTAATCAATAAGGATTATCCAAAAAAATGGTTTTTGTACATCAATGAAAAACTGGCTGCATTTGATTCCTGTATTGAAGATAAGAAAATTACATCTAGTTCATATCTGAATTATAGAACGTTTGAGCATATTTCTGAGGCAACCTTTTATCGGTATCATATACCAGAATTGATTGAAGAAGATAAGGTTTTGTATTTGGATTCTGATACATTGATAGTGAATGCTTTATCTAATTTATATGATTTGGATATTGAACATATTAGCTTAGCAGCGGTTAGAGATTCTGGTTTAAAAAATGTTTTTAATGCGGGAGTACTTTTAATTAATAATCGTAAATGGCGTGAAAAAAATGTTTTACATAGAGCACTAGATATTCATGAAAAGTCAGATGAGACTTTGAAATTTGCTGACCAAGATGTTTTGAATGAGTTGTTTAAAAATGAGTGGCTGGAAATACCAGATAGATATAATATGCAAATACTTGGAGAATCTATGGTAGCAAAACGCTATACTGTTCCTACTGATACAGTTGTGATTCATTATTTAACAGCAATCAAACCATGGGCTTCCTATGATACGACAATCAAATCAAAGGTTGGGCGTGTGTGTAGAATCTTGTATGCATATCTAAGTGGAAGAGAGATGAGATACCCATTGAGAATTGCAATAAAAAATAGAGATACATTACCCTTTGAACAAGAATGGCATCAATTGAGTCAATTGAAGTGGGAAGATTTTATCGAAAATCGGAATAAATGAAGATGTGTAAGATTTGGCATGTGAAAGATGACTAAGTTTAGAAAGAAGGAAAAGGATGCAAAAAGATAAAAAATATCGGATGAATATTGCGATGGCAGTAGATTACCGTATGCACGAGCAGGTAGAAGTAACGATTAAGTCTATCTTAAAATATCATCGAGATGTACAGTTTTTCCTGTTGAATAAAAATTATCCTCAGGAATGGTTTGACCATTTAAATAATGAGTTGAGATCTTTTGATAGTGTGATTCATAATAGAGTGATTCATTCTCAAGCATATGAACAGTTGTATACTTATCATTATGTAACAGAGGCAACCTTTTATCGTTATCATATTTCAGAATTGGTAGAAGAAGATAAGGTTTTGTATCTTGATGCGGATATTGTAGTAACTGGAGATTTACGTGCTTTCTATGATACAAATATTACAGGTTATGCTATAGCAGCAGCAGCAGACCCAATTGTAGCTTATATGCATCAAAGAAAAGAATTTAATGCAGGAGTTATGCTTGTCAATAATAAAAAATGGCGAGAAAAAAAGGTGTTGAATCAAGCGTTAAAACTGCATTCAGATCCTAATGTTTCATTAACAGATGCAGATCAGAGTGTCTTAAATTTTCTTTTTAGAGATGAATGGCTAGAAGTGGATGAAACTTATAACTATCAAATTGCCGCATCTTATCCAGTAATTCGGAAAGATAAGTCATGGGAACGCCGCTTAATTATTCACTATACGACTGCTGCAAAGCCTTTTTCGCAAAGAAAAATTGGAAGAAAACGCGGATTAAAATTATTGCTAAAAGGGCATATCACATTTGAAGATTTTTTGAAGAATGAATTTACGGTTCCTTATGCAGATGAATGGTATCAAGTAGAAAAGTTAAATTGGGAAGATATAAAGAAACAATATGACAACGAAAACTAGAACCCAAAACGCATTGTATAATTCAGCTTCTAGCCTCGTTCTTTTTCCTTTGAAATTATTAGTGCAATTTGTAAACCGTAGTTTATTCATCAAACTACTAGGGATTTATTACCTTGGGTTGAATGGTATATTTTCTAATATTCTTGGAATGCTATCTGTCGCAGAGTTAGGGTTGGGAGCCTCGATCGTCTTTGCTCTGTATAAACCGATTGCAGAAAATAACAACGGAAAGATAATAGCGTATATGAATTTATATAGTAAAGCTTATCGATTCATTGCGTTGATTATTTTTGGGCTGGGATTAATTGTTTCCCACTTTTTACCAGTTATCTTACAAGTTAGCCAATTAAGCTTTGAAGAAACAGTGATTTATATTCTATTTTTAATTAACTCAGTCATAGGCTATCTATTATTTTCTTATAAAAGAAGTCTTTTGAATGCTCATCAAGAAAATTACATTGTTTTGTGGTTAGATTTTGGGTTGTATGTTGTAACGACAATCTGTCAATGGGTGATTATGTGGTGGACACATCAATATATTTTGGTACTTATCTTAACCATTTGTTCAACGATTCTGTCGAATCTATTGGTTGCCTTTGTAACCAATAAACGTCATCCTTTAAAAGACATAGTACCTGAACTAATAACTCAAGAAGAAAAAGCATTATTGAAGAAAAATGTGTTGGGGAACATCATTGGAAATATTGCGACTGTCATTGTATTTAGTACAGATAATATTTTAATTTCTTCCTTTATTAGTGTGACGACAGTAGGGATTTACTCTAATTATACGTTGATTACCAATGCTTTTAATCTTCTGTTATCTCAAATAATGGTTTCACAATCTGCATCTGTTGGAAATTTAGTTCATACCACTAATTCAGCTAAGGTATATGAAGTGTATAAGCGTTATCAATTTGTTAATTTTATTAGTTCATATTTAGTTTCACTGCTTATCTTCATCTTAATCAACCCATTTATTGTATTGTGGATTGGACAAGACTACTTGCTGTCTACTCAAATAGTACTATTATTAAGTATATACATATTTTTGCAAACCTATCGTTATTCAGGATTCATATTATATAATGCGTATGGGTTATATTGGGAGTCTCGTCATAAACCAATAGTAGAAGCTGTGTTAAACTTAGTGATTTCTTTACTGTTTCTCGTAGTTTTTAAATGGGGGATAAGTGGAATTTTGTTGGGTACAATTTGCTCGAATGTGTTGACGAATAGTTGGTTTGAACCATATATAATTTTTAAATATGGATTGAAAAGGTCGATGAAGGAGTATATTTGGATAAATATTCTACAGTGGATTGTATATTTTGTTACTCTTTTTGGATTATATTTCTTAGCTCCGCAAAAATGGTTTGCTTCTAATTTAATGGGTTGGATCCAAATGGCTATTGTAATAGGTAGTAGCTTAGTACTGTTGTTATTAATTGTATTTCGTAAAGATGTAGCTTTAAAGTGGTGGATCGACTTTGTTAGAAAGCGATTTGAAAAAATCTTTAGAAAAATACTTAAAATGTTTATTTTTCTTAACATATCGTAAGCGTACAATAACCAGGTATATTGAAACTTTCACAATTGATTGAATATTATTCATGTCAATTATGGGAGTTCGTTTGGGGCATGATTCTTTCATTTTTACATAAGGTAATGGAAACATCTGCTGCATGGTTTCATTCCATGGCAAATAACCTCCAGAGCCTTATTTTTTTCGAATAATGGTTAATTGGGCAGGTGCTCTAATAAATAAGCTATATAACGCTCAGTATCTAATTGGTGTCGTTTTGCTGTCTCCAGATGGTATTGAGCGAATGCTGAGTCTTACGAATCATCAGGTGGTAGCATAATGGCTATAAAAGATTTTAGTCAAATAAATTTTGATTTAGCTTTAAAACGAACTATTCGTTCTTTAACTCGTGGTAAATTACCGTCAAAAGAACCGCAAGCTATTTTACTTGGTGGACAAAGTGGAGCGGGAAAGACAACGATACATCGGATTAAACAAAAGGAATTTCAAGGAAATATCATCATTATTGACGGGGATAGTTATCGTTTTTTACACCCTAATTACCTTGCCTTGCAAGACAAATATGGCAAAGATAGCGTTGAATATACAAAGAAATTTGCCGGGAAAATGGTAGAGTGTTTAGTAGATGAACTAAGTCAACGTGGCTATCATTTGTTAATTGAAGGTACGCTAAGAACAACGGAAGTTCCTAGAAAGACAGCTCAATTATTGAAATCGAAAGGCTACCGAGTCTTATTATCTTTAATTGCGACTAAGCCAGAATTGTCTTATCTCAGCACGTTAATTCGCTATGAGGAGCTTTATGCCTTGAATCCTACTCAAGCTAGAGCGACATCAAAAGCATACCATGACGGAATAGTTGAACACTTGATTGAAAATCTTGAAAAATTAGAAGTGGAAAATCTTTTTGAGCGTATTCAAATTTATCAAAGAGATAGAAGTGGCGTCTATGATTCGGAAGTGGATGATTGTTCAACAGCAAAAGTTCTTAAAGAATGCCTGTTTGGTAAATGGAGTAAGGTTGAAGAAGAAATGTTGAAGTTGAGACGAGAACGATTGAGAGAGTTGAATGATTCGAAATAAATGTTAATTATTAGAAGATACGAGTTTCTATGCAATCAGTAAGCATTGAAAATCTTCTGCCCTCTATAATACCCCACCCAGTTAATCGGGTGGGGTATTACTATTTTATTCTATTGAGTAACATAAATAATCGGTGGTTTTTGTCCAGTGTCTTCTAATCCCAAAGGTGATACAACGGCAGCTAATGCAGTAACAATAGATAATAAAGCGACAAATTTTTTCATGATAAATTCTCTCCTTTAATAATTTGATTTTCTTACAAATATGATTTTCAGCATAAACGATTCTACCTGTCTATAAATATTAATTGAACAATCTATTATCATATTATATAATAGATATAACATTTTATTTGATATTTGGAGGGGTTTTATGAATGTTTATGCACGCAAAATTAGACAGTATCGTGTGACTCAAGGTTTGAACCAATTAGACTTGGCTGTTGACATTTGTAGCCAAGGAATGATTTCTCGAATTGAATCGGGGCAAGTGTCACCTGACATTGATACATTGATTAAAATCGCAAAACGTTTGAATACAACAGTTATGGATTTAATTGATGAAAATGTAGATGTTAATTTGTCTAAAATGCAAATGATTAATTACTTTACTGAAAAACGTGATTATTTTGCTTTATCTCAATACTTTAATGAAACAGGTGATGAGATTATGCGGGATAGTTTAGACCCTGCCTATTATTATTGGATTAAAGCGGTCATTTCAGAAACAGTGTACAAAGATGTGCAAGAATCTATTGACTACCTTGAAAAATCATTGGAAGCACTAGAACAAGATACATCTTCTATTGATTTAAAAATTAAAGTGTTCAATTCACTAGCAAACCAATATATCCAAATGGCCGCTTATGAAAAGGCACAAGAAGTATTAATTGCTGCAAAACCATTCTTTGAATCAACGCAAGTTTCAGTAAAAAATAAGCAAAAGATATTATATACGCAAGCACTCAATACTTGTCATTTAAAAGATTATGAGGAAGCTGTCTTACAAGCTAAAATTGCTGTTAGCTTTGCGATGAGTAAAGATAGTATATTCCTTGTAGATGACTTATATTTAGTGATTACTGATGCATATTTAGGCTTAGGTAAAGTGGAAGCAGCACGTGAGTATCTATCTAAAGCAGACTATATCGCTAAAATGAAGAATAATACGGCACTGTATCCTTACCTTGAGCTATATGAAAATCGAGTGATAACGACAGAACAAAATTTATAATAGTTAGATAATCATTTGGGATAGCGAATCACTCCTTTAAAATTTATTCGTTGCAACTACCTTTATTATAATTAGCGTCAATATATTTTTAAAGAAAATTAGTATGCAAATTTTGCATAAAAATATTGTTGACAAAACAAAGAAAACGTGTACATATAATTTAGTTTTAGTGTTTTTATGTCATTAATATTGTGATAGTAAATGCGTTGTGCTTGAACAGATAAAATAAATAGTGTTAGTTGTTAAATGTTTCAAAGAAAAAGTATAAGAATTTCATAAAAAATTCATAATTTTTTTCTGCAAAGGAGAAAACATTATGGTATTCTTAATAATAAGAATAGAAGTGAGGGTGGTTTAGAGTGAAAAAAGCGATTGGGATTACATTAGGAACTTTGCTTAGTTTGGGAGCTGCCTATATGGGTGGGATTGGCTATTATGCTGAAAAATTTACGCCTAATACGAGTTACGGCCCAGTTTCAATCGGTAATTTAACAGTCGATGAAGCACAAGAAAAAATTGCACAAGATGTCAGTAAACAATCCGTAACATTAGTTGAAAAGGGAAAAGAATTAGGTAAGATTTCGTTAGCTGATTTAGGGTATCAATTTGATGCAAAAGAAGCATTAGAAACTGTCTACCAAACACAAGACCCAAGTACATGGATTGTTAATCTATTTAATGGCACTAAAGTTGAGCACGTATTTTCAAATCGTGTGGCCGTTAATAAAGAGTTAGTACAAAATGCTGCGTCAGCACTTGGCATTGATAATGCTACACGTACACCGGCTACAAATGCGTCAATTGAATATGATAAGGAAAAGGGTTATTATGTGCAGCCTGGTGTGATTGGAACTCAAGTGGATTATGAACGTCTTGGAACAGCAATGTTAGAGAGTTTAGAAAATAAGACAATGAAAGTGGCATTGGAAGATGTCTATGCACACCCAGAAATTGAAGAGTCAAGTGCGGTTGTTAAAGATACAATGGATTATATTCAAAAAATATTGGGTCTTAATATTACTTTAAAAATAGCCGGAGAAGCGATTACGATTCCGAAAGAATTAATTGAGCAATGGGTGCATTTCGATGCTGATAATAAGGTGACGGTAGATGAAGAAGAAGTGGCTGCTTATCTTGAAGATTTGAATGAAAAATATTCAACGGAAGGCAAGACTCGTCAATTTCAAAGTACATTGCGTGGTGAGGTTACGGTACCAGCTGGTATTTTAGGGTGGTCAATTGATGTTGAAACAGAAACTCAAAATATTATTCGAGATTTAAGAGCAGGTAAAGATGTGACACGCAAGGCAGCATTTACTGGTATTGGAACTCATTTGGGTGAAGCAAATGATATTGGCGATACTTATGTGGAAGTTGACTTAGAAAATCAAATGATGTATCTATACTACAAAGGAGAAGTCATTGTTTCTACGAATATTGTATCCGGTAAATTAAGTACACCGACTGCCCCAGGTGCGAATGCTATTATTGAAATGTTGACGAATACTAATTTGGTTGGAATTGCTCCAGGACAAACAAGACCGTATTCTGCACCAGTATCGTATTGGATGCGTTTTGACTATCAATCACAAGGTATTCATGATGCAAACTGGCAATATTCGTTTGGTGGGGATACTTATCTTTACTCTGGTTCACTCGGTTGTATTAATACCCCATTGGATCAAGTGGCGATTATTTATGAATATGTGGAGTATGGGACACCTGTAATTGTATTTTAATATAGGTATAAAAGCGTTGGTTGTGATTGTGACCGATGCTTTTTGTCGTATCAAGAGTGAGTTGCTAGGTGGGGAAAATTATTAGTGAAAATGTTATACGATTGACTTAAAATAATGGTAATATTTAGATGTTTTAAATAGACATGCGATTGAGTAAGGTATATAATAATAGACAAAACATAGTGCAAGGAGTGATATTATGTTAGAAGTAAAACACTTAGTAAAGACTTTTGGTTCTTTTTTAGCAGTAGATGACGTGTCATTTACAATTGAGCCCGGCTCGATTTTAGGTATTATCGGACAGAATGGTTCGGGGAAAACGACGATTTTCCGAATGATTCTTGATTTTTTAACACCTGAAAATAAGGGCGAGGTATTGTGGAATCACAAACCTTTGACGGATTCGGTCTATGATGTCGTAGGCTATTTACCAGAAGAACGTGGTCTGTATGAAAAGATGACAATTGAACAACAAATCATGTACTTTGCACAATTACGAGGAATGAAAAAATCTGAAATTGCGACAAAAATTGATGAGTGGCTGATTCGTTTCAATGTAAAAGGTAAGCGTACAGATAAAATTAAGTCACTTTCAAAAGGGAATCAGCAAAAAGTGCAGTTGATTGCGACATTGATTCATGAACCAAAATTAGTGATTTTAGATGAGCCTTTCAGTGGGCTAGACCCTGTGAATGCAGATTTCTTGAAAAAAGGTATACTCGCACTGCGTGACAAAGGTAGTTGTATCATTTTCTCAAGTCATAATATGAATAATGTGGAAGAAATTTGCGATAAATTAGTGATGATTCATAATGGTAAGCAAGTGCTTTACGGAACATTGGACGAAGTACGTGGTCAATTTGGTAAGACGAAATTATTGATTGAAACAACTGAATGGACGCAAGAACGTTTGGCGATGTTACCAGGTGTGGCAGCAGTACAAGCGTACTCAGGTCACCAATATATGTTGCAGTTAGAAGATGAGTCATTTGGTAAAGGTATTTTTGATGAGGTTGCTAAGGGTGAATATTTACCTGTGTTCTATCAACAAGCACCGAGTCTTGAAGAAATCTTCAAAATGAAAGCTGGTGAATCAAATGAGTAAAATGTGGATTGTAATTAAAGAAGTGTACCGTAAAAATGTATTGTCTGGTGCTTTCTTGGCAATGGTTTTCGGTCCGATTTTAATGTTTGTAGTAATGGGTGCGATTGGCTATTTTGTAGGGATGTCGAAGGTACATGATAGTGTAGGTCAAATTGGTTTAGTTCATCCTTCTGCTGAAATTCAACAAGTATTAACAGAGGCAGATACTGGTAATGAATTTCATTCATTCGAAACAGATGCTCAAGCAGCTGCTGCGTTGAATGCGAAAGAAATTGATGGTTATCTAGTAATTGATGAAACGGCTGAGCCATTAAGTGCGACTTTTTATCGAGATAAATTAGGAAAAGATATTGAAGTCGATAAATTCAAAGTAGTTCTTGAAGCTTATGCAGTCAATAAACGCTTGGTAGCAGAGGGCATTGATGCAGCGAAGTTAGCGTCAATCAATAGTATGCATATTGAGGTCAATACGACAAATGTTAGTTTTGATGAAAATGGTAATGTGAAAGTAGACGAGTTGGATTCATCTGAAAAGAATATTCGCATTGGTATCGCATTTGGTGTCTGTTTTGTGGTGTATATGTTTATTATGACGTATATATCCATTATTTCCCAAGAGATTGCGACAGAAAAAGGTTCACGCATTATGGAGATTGTACTATCAAGTATTTCTGCAACGAAGCATTTCTTAGGTAAGATGATTGGTGTCGGTTTAGTTATTTTGACGCAAGTGGCTATTTATTTGGTGCTATTTTTAATTGCGAATTTAGTAATTCGTAAAGTTGCGTCTGCTTATATTCCAATCGAATTAATTGATAATTATGTGGCATTAGGCTCTCGTTTTTCGAATGATATTGCACTTGGAGCACTCTTTGCTTTAATGGGTATTTTGACTTATACATCAATTGCAGGCTTTTTAGGTTCTTTAGTATCCCGTATAGAAGATATCAGTAAAATGATTGGGCCATTAGTCTTAGTGGGTGTCGTTGGTTTTTATATTGGAATGTATGCTTTGTCATCAACCAATAATCCGATTGTGCGTATCGGTTCTCAAATTCCGTTCTTCACACCATTTGTTATGCCATTTAGAATTGCTGCCGAAACGGTTAGTCCGTTTGAAATTGTATTATCAATTATCATCTCGTTAATCTTTATGGTGCTATGTTTATCTGTTTCTACTATTTTCTATAAGAGTAATGTGTTAGTGACCAGTGACAAAGGTCTGATTCAAACATTTAAACGTTCATATCAATTATGGCGTTCAGAGCGTGAATAATATAGGTGTCCTACATAGTTGAATTTGGCTATGTAGGGTATTTTTTCAGTTTGGTTTCTAATAAAAATATTTTATAGCTAAAGCGATTGACATTACTACTAATTAGTAATACAATTCTATTTGTTACTAATTAGTAGTTGTTTTGGGGTGATGAGCAACAATTCTATTTCATCACATAACAAGGAGGGTATCATGGATATTAGTGTTCCACGCAATTCATGTGTGCATGCCAATATTGTCTTTCGACAAGCTGCTCGCACGATTGAATTAAATTCAGGGAAAGTGTTTCGTGAGTATGGAATAACACGGATTCAGTTTAGTATTTTAGATATTCTCTATTCAATTGGTGATATGGCTATCTGTGATTTAAAAGATAAGATGTTAGCGACATCTGGTAATATGACCGTTGTTTTGAAAAATATGGAACGAGATGGCTTAATTGTTCGGCAGTCTGCTGAGAAAGATAAGCGTAAATCGGTATTTCATATTACGGATAAAGGGCGTGAAATATTTGAACAAGTGTTGCCAAGACATCGAGAAGAATTAGATGATTTGTTTGGTATCTATACCGAAGAAGAACGAAAACAACTCATTCAGTTGCTAAAAAAATTCAAAAGTATTTAATTTAAGAGGAGTAATGATTATGTCAAAAAAAGTATTAGTATTTTCAGGTTCAGACCGTCAAGGTTCATTTAACGCTCAATTAGCAGAACAATTAGTGGCAGCATTAAACGCTAAAGGGTTAGAAGCAGCTGTTTATGATTATAGTGAAGTGCCATTATTAAGCCAAAATACAGAATATCCTGCACCTGCATCGATTGAGGGTGTTCGTGGAGCAGTGGCAGCAGCTGATGCTTTATTATTTGTATCACCTGAGTACAATGGTTCATACCCAGCTCGTTTGAAAAACTTAATTGACTGGTTGAGCCGTCCTGTTGTTGCGTTTGATAATGAAACACCAACGGTATTAGCAGGTAAAAAAGTTGCAGTGGCTAGTGCAGCTAATTCAACTTTTGGTAAATTTGTTCGTGGCGCATTGAATTTCTTATTACCATATGTTCGTACTGCACCAATGGAAAGCGAAGGATTAGGAATTAAAATTCCAGGTGAAGCTTGGGCAACTGGTACATTAGCATTAGAACCAGAGCAACAAGAAGTATTTGATGCGTTTGTGAGTGAGTTTGTCGCTTACGTTGAAGCATAATTAATCAATATTAAACGAGTGCAACAGGTTGATTCTGGTGCACTTGTTTTTATATATTGAGTGCATAAATCATAAGAAAAGATTAAATTTGAAAGCAAAATACTGTTATTTTTTTACAGATACTATATAATATTGATAATAATTATAATTTGGCATGGTCGAAGTTAAAAATGCAGTGCTAAAATATAGGAGGATTATAAATGTCAGCAAAAACACGTCAAGAGTTGCACGGTAAGAGAAGACGTAAACAGCGTAGAAGAAGACGTGGTGGTGGTTTTCGTACAGCACTCGGTATTATTTTAATTGTGATTGCATTAGGATTATTTGCATTAGATCCAATTAAAAACTACATGATTCAAAAAGGGCAAACACAAAATGCAATCCATAATTTAACGGTTGAGCAAGTGCGTGAAAATAAAAAAGCGAATGTAACATATAACTGGGAGGATATTTCTTCTTTATCAGCTTATGATGTAATTCGTCAAAATGTGAATCCGGATGATTTACCTACTATTGGTGGGATTGCAATTCCGTCAGTGAATATGAATTTACCGATTTATAAAGGGGTATCAGAAGCAGGAATGTATTTAGGTGCCGGTACATTATATGCCGACCAAGAAATGGGTGTGTCAAATTATTCGTTAGCGAGTCATCACTCTATCCATAAAGATTTATTGTTTGCGCCATTATTACGTGTGGAGTATGGGGATACGGTTTATTTGACGGACTTAGAGTATGTATATGTTTATGAAATTGATAATATCCAAACTGTGCCACCGACAGCTGTTGAAGTAACCTATCCGACAGATAATGCGATTTTAACGTTGATTACGTGTGATTCTACCTTACAAGACCGTATTGTAGTTCAAGCGTCATTAAAAGAAAAAGTTGCAATCAATAAAGCGTCAGATGCAATGATTTCAGCATTTAAATTACCGAAGACAGTACCGACTGATTCATAAGATAGTTAAAAGGCTTGGATTGATTGCAAGTCTTTTTTTGCGAAGATTTATCGGTGGCGAGCAGTCAATTAGGTAACCGTAAGTTGGGCACTTGCCTAATTTATTTTCTTGAAAGAATAGTATTTTTACCAAAGATATGGTAATATAGTTAGTGGAAACTTTGTAGAGGAGGAAAACCCTGTGTATAATGCTTTATTAATTGCACTTGTCGTAGTGTCGATTTTACTTATTTTAATTGTAATTATGCAACCGTCAAAAAGTAATGCAGCGAGTACTTTAACAGGCGGTGGTGCAGATCAACCACAAGGTCGTCAAAAGGCTCGTGGTTTTGAAGCCTTTTTAATTCGTGCAACAAGTTTTTTAGGTATTGCCTTTTTCGTAATCGCAATTGCTTTAGCTTATTTATCAGCACAAAAATAGGCAGTTTAGAGTGAGTCGAACGAACACATATTTACTAACAAACCGTTAGCAACAAAATTCATAGCATTGGCTGATGATAGAATAATCTCGCTCAATCAGAATTTTTGGGATTGTTTCACAATCGCACTATCGGATGTGTGTAAATATGTGTTTATTTATATTTACATAAGCGGAATTTCACTAAGCATAGCGACATTATGTTCGTCGCAACAAATAAGACGGGAGTTTGGGATGGAGAATTATAAATTTTATGATGCGAATGATGCGACCATTGGTGTAATTTTATTTCACTCTTATACAGGGTCGCCGAATGATTTTAATGTATTAGCACGTCGCTTGCAGCGTTTAGGTGTTGAAGTATTATGTCCGACATTTGAAGGGCATGCTACGAATGATATTTATGATATATTAGAGGCTCATCCAGAAGATTGGTGGCTTCAAGCACAAGAAGCATTGGCATGGATGCAAGCACGTCATTATGAGCATGTGTATGTGTTTGGATTATCATTAGGTGGGATTTTTGCTACGCGATTATTGACGGAGCATCATGATGAAAATTTAGCAGGTGGGATTATTAATTCGCCAGTTTACATTTCCAAACCATTGGATATCGCGTATTTTTTCGAAAAATATGTGGTAGCTTTATATGATAGATTAGGGCTGCAAGCAGAGTATGCCCAGAAGAAAGAGGATATTTTAGAACGTCATAAGCAACAGGTGGCTGAAATTTATTACTTTACGACCAGTTATCAAATGGATTTACAAGATATTACCAGTCGTTTTTATATTGCACAATCTGAACAAGATGAAATGATAGAAGCTGAAGATGCGTATTTGGTCAAAGAGGCATTGATTCATGCAGATGTGGATTTCCATTGGTTTCCAGAAAATACGCATGTCATTACGACCAATCGTAATCGTCAAGCGTTTGAAGCGAGTATTCTCCAATTTATTGGTATCGAAGAATAAATTGGTAGTTGTTGAAAATGAAATGAATAGAAAATAAGGAAAGTAGAGAGGAGGCAATAGAATGTCATTAACAAAATTTGAACAAGATGTCTTAGATTTTTTAAGTCAACACTCGGATAAGTCATATAGTATGGACGAGTTGGCGTCAATCTTATCTTTGACAGGTATTAAAAAATATAAAAAATTAGTAAAAGCAATGGCTTTTTTAGAACGTGTTGGTGAAGTGGAATTAGTAAAAGGTTATAAATTCCGAGTTATCAAACAACCGGCTAAGACCGTTATTGGAACGTTTAGAGCCAATAGTAAAGGTTTTGGTTTTATTACGTATGAAGAGGGCGAGGCAGATTTATTTGTGCCACCTGGCAGTTCAGCGGATGCGATGCATGGTGATACGGTTGAGGCATTGGTCGTGAAACATGTCAATCCACAAACTGGTAAAGGCTCTGAGGCGATTGTCCAGCGTGTCATTGAACGTGCAGCCACGCAAATGGTGGGAGAATTTTTTGCCTATAACCAATTAGAGCGTGAGGCGACTGGCTTTTTAGGGTATATTCTACCACAAGGTGATTTTAGTGACCAAGTGAAAATTTTTGTGTTACCAGAGGGACTGCACCCAGTTGACCATTCGATTTGTATTGTGAAGATTAAAGAGTATCCGTCAGCTGAGAATCCAAATCATTTATTAGGTTATGTCGCTAAAGAAGTTGGGCATAAGGATGCACCAGGTGTCGATATTTTAGCAGTACTCTATCAATTTAATATTCCTCATGAATTTCCAGAAAATGTGCTAAAAGAAGCGGATGCAGTACCGATGTCGATTCAAGCAGAAGACATGGTAGGGCGTCGTGATTTGCGTGACCGTTTGATTATTACCATTGACGGTGCTGATGCCAAAGATTTAGATGATGCGATTTCTTTAGAGAAAAATGCAGACGGCACTTATCAATTAGGAGTGCATATCGCTGATGTGTCGCATTATGTGAGTGAGGGGAGTGCCTTAGATAGAGAGGCATTTGAACGTGGGACGAGTGTATATTTAACTGACCGAGTAGTGCCGATGTTACCACAACGTTTATCGAATGGTATTTGTTCCTTACATGCGAATGAAGACAGGTTGACGCTAACTTGTGAGATGACGATTGATGCTTATGGAACGATAATGGATTATGCGATTTATCCGAGCGTAATTCATTCGTCTTATCGCATGACTTATGATAATGTGAATAAGATGCTAGCAGGCGATGATGTTTTAAACCGTGAGTATAATGAGATTGTTGATATGGTAGAGGAAATGGCTGAGTTGCATGCTATTTTAGAGGCAAAACGTCAACGTCGTGGTGCATTGGATTTTGATGCACCAGAAGCAAAAATTATTGTGGATGAATCAGGTCATCCATTGGAAATTCAGTTGCGAGAACGTCATGTAGCAGAGCGTCTGATTGAATCGTTTATGTTATCGGCGAATGAAACAGTGGCATTAGAATTTACTAAGCGTGATTTACCATTTATTTATCGTGTGCATGAGCAACCGAAAGAAGAAAAGATGATGCGTTTTGCAGAATTTGTGACATCTTTTGGTATGGTATTGCGTGGTAATGTTGCGAATATTGAACCGAAACAATTGCAATTGGCATTAAAAGCGATTAAAGGGCAACCGTACGAACCAGTTGTATCAACGATGATGTTACGCAGTATGCAGCAAGCTAAATATAGTGAAGCACCACTTGGGCATTACGGCTTGGCAGCTGAAGATTATACGCATTTTACATCACCGATTCGCCGTTATCCAGACTTGATAGTTCATCGCTTGATTCGCCGTTATTTGACGAGTGAACCAAATGAACGTCAAAAAGAACAGTTGAATGAACAATTAGTTGAAATTGCAGAACATTCGTCGAAACGAGAGCGTCGTGCCGTTGAGGCAGAGCGTGAAACTGATGCAATTAAGAAAACAGAATATATGTTGGATAAAGTCGGTCAGCATTTCGATGGGCGAATTACGTCGATTACTTCATTCGGTATGTTTGTCGGTTTACCGAATACAGTTGAGGGATTAATTCCGATTAAAGCATTAACTGATGACTATTATGAGTATAATGCACAGCATTTAGTATTGATTGGACGTTCTAAAGGAAATATTTACCGTATTGGACAGCAAGTGACGATTGAAGTAGACCAAGTTAATGTTAGCGACCGTACGATTGATTTCAAATTAATTGACGCTGTACCGATGACGGATTTGCGTCCGATTGAATTGGATTCTAAGAAGAAAAAGAAAAAAGGTCGCAATCAAGAAGCAGCGAATTTTGTAAAAGAGAAGCATAAAAAAGCTAAAGGGAAAGCGAAACCGTCCCGTAAAGTGTTTAAAAAAGGAAAACGCAAATAGAAGTAGGTGAATAAATGTCACAAGGAAAAGATAAACCATTAGCGCAGAATCGAAAAGCACGCCATGATTATGAAATCATTGATACATTTGAATCAGGATTAGTGCTAACAGGTACTGAAATTAAATCAGTGCGTAAAGGAAAAATGAATTTGCAAGACGGATATATTTCGATTCATCAAGGGGAAGCATGGTTAAAAAATGCCCATATTAGTCCTTATGACCATGGCAATATTTTCAATCATGATCCATTGCGTGATCGAAAATTATTATTGCATAAAAGTGAAATTTTAAAACTGGCGAATGAAGTGAAGTTGAGCAGCATGACGATTGTGCCATTGAAAGTGTATTTGGTTCGTGGACGTGCGAAATTATTAATCGGCTTGGCTCGAGGTAAAAATAAATACGATAAGCGTCATGCTTTGAAAGAAAAACAAGCAAAACGAGATATTGACCGTGCGATAAAAAATCGTTAAGGTTTGATTGTGTCATGCTGGCTCGAACTTAAATAGAAATGATGAAAGGGGTGTGGCTATTGAATTACCGAGAGATACCATTAATTGTGATTGGTGGCCCCACAGCTGTGGGAAAAACAGCTTTAAGTATACAGCTGGCGAAACAATTTAATGGTGAGATTATTAATGGGGATAGTCTACAAGTTTACCGAACACTCGATATTGGAACAGGTAAGGCGACTGTTGCTGAACGTGACGGGATTCCACATCATTTATTGGATTTATTTGAGCCACATGAGGTATTTGATGCTAGTCGTTTTAAACAATTAGCGACACAAGCAATTGTCGACATTTACCAACGTGGTAAATTACCGATATTAGTTGGTGGGACGGGCCTATATTTAGAGGGGTTATTGTATGACTTAGAGTTTGGTGGCGATAATAGTCAGCATCAAGCTGTGAAAGCTGAACTGATGCAATTGTCGCAAACAATGGACGAGCAAGCATTTTGGCAATTGCTTAATGAAAAAGACCCTGTTGCAGCTGAAAAAATACCGTATCAAAATCAAAGACGTGTGTTGCGAGCTTTAGAAGTTATTGAAACTACTGGACAATTATTTTCTGCACAAGACCGACATCAATTACAAGAGTCAGTGTTCGATGCCAGTATTTTAATATTGGATATGCCACGTGATTTATTATATGAGCGAATTAATCGCCGTGTCGAAATGATGATAGCTGACGGTTTAGAGCAGGAAGTATATCAATTGTATCAACGTTATCAAGGTGAATTAATCAATGGAGCAAAAGGGATTGGTTATAAGGAATGGTGGCCGTATTTTGAGGGGACGCTGTCGAAAGAGGCAGTCGTTGCGATGATTCAACAAAATTCTCGCCGTTACGCTAAGCGTCAATTAACATGGTTTCGCAATCGATTCACTGATACCCACTGGTTAGAGTCATTGAATGGTGGCGATGATGCGTTTGAATTGGTACAACAACATTTAAAAAATAATGAAGAAAGGAGAGCAAAGCATGATTGAAACAGAATTACAGCCAGAACGTGTGTTAATAATGGGTGTGCATACTGATCGATATACTGATGAGAAATTTCAAGTATTAATGAAAGAAATGGCGTCCTTAACCGAAACGGTTGGTGGGATACCGGTGAAAATGATGACGCAAAAGTTGAGTCGTCAAGATTCAAAATCATCGGTCGGCAGTGGTAAATTATTGGAAATTAAAGACCAAGTGGTGAAAGAAGATATTGATTTGGTTATCTCGCTCAATGAATTATCGCCCAGTTCAAATCGGTATTTAGAGTCAGAACTTGGTGTGCGAGTGATTGACCGAGTGCAGTTGATTTTAGATATTTTTGCGATGCGTGCGAGAAGTCGTGAAGGTAAGTTGCAAGTGGAACTAGCACAGTACGATTATTTGTTACCACGACTGCATGGACAAGGGAAACATTTATCTCGTCTAGGTGCTGGTATCGGAACGCGTGGGCCTGGTGAAACGAAATTAGAAAGTGACCGTCGCCATATTCGCAGTTTAATGACAACGATTAAAAAGGAACTGGCACAATTATCAGAGCATCGAGAACGAACTCGTTTGCGTCGTCGCAGTGGACGTGAGTTTAATATCGGATTAGTAGGCTATACTAATGCTGGGAAATCGACTTTGTTACGTGAGTTGACCTTGAGTGATACTTATGTGCAAGATCAACTATTTGCGACTTTAGACCCTTTGACACGTCAATTGACGATAAATGGTCATGATGCCTTTACATTGACGGATACGGTAGGATTTATTGAAGAATTGCCGACTTCATTAATTCAAGCATTTAAGTCGACCTTAGAAGAAATGCGTTATGTTGACTTATTATTGCATGTGGTCGATGCGTCAAGCCCAGACCGAATGATGCAAGAACAAACGGTAATGAATTTGATTAAAGAATTGGAAATGGAACATTTACCGATTTTGACCGTTTATAATAAAAAAGATAAGATCGAGGGTTCTTTTGCACCGACCTTGTTTCCGAATGTTTTAGTATCAGCATTGGATAAGGACGGCATTGAACAATTGAAACAAGCGATTTGGCAAGAAATTGTTACGCTTAGTGAATCATTTACAGTAGATATTCAGCCGTATGAGTCAGAATTACTGGCTCTGTATCGTCAAAAAACATTGGTTGAATCGGTTGAATTTGATGAAGAACGACAATTATATGTGTTAAAAGGATTCCGCCGTCAAAGTAATGAAGAAGTATAAGTATAGTGGTATGAAATATAAGGAGTAATAAAATTAATGTTAACAATGAAAGATATTATTGAGGAAGGACACCCAACGCTGCGTCAAGTAGCTGAGCCGGTAGAGTTTCCACTGTCAGATGAATTAAAAGAAACAGCACGTTTGATGCATGAATTTTTAGTTAATAGTCAAGATGATGAAATTGCTGAACAATATGGCTTACGTGCAGGGGTTGGTTTAGCAGCACCCCAAATCAATCTAAGTAAACAAATTTTTGCCGTTCATTTACTTGAATATGATGAAGACGGTAATGAAGTAGGTGTTCTACTGAGTGATGTTATCTTTAATCCTAAAATCACTCGTCATTCAGTGCAAAAAGTGGCTTTGCGTGACGGAGAGGGGTGCCTATCGGTAAATCGTGATGTCCCAGGTTATGTACCCCGTCCAAAACGTATTACTGTAAGTTATCAAGACATCAATGGTGAGCATCATGAATTGCGTTTGCGTGATTATGAAGCGATTGTTGTACAACATGAATTGGATCACTTAAAAGGGATTTTCTTCTATGACCATATCAATGAGCAAAATCCTTTTGAAAAAGGTGACGATTTGCAATTGTTATAATGATAATAGGCAGTCTGGTATTGGACTGTCGGCATTAATTCAAAATAGGAAGAGATGACAGATGAATGATGAAGAAACAGCAAGATGTTTCGGTAGTGAGTCGAAAGAGTAAATATATTATCACTGGTGTTATCGTAGGGGTATGTGCTGGTTTTGTGGTCAGTACGTTTCGCTGGCTGATTACGCAATGGATTGATGTAGTGCTTGATGTTATTCATTTTCTTAATCAACATTGGCATCAACCATGGTGGCTACTACTTTGGGTACTCGTATCGATAGCATTAGCAATAATTTTAGGCTTAATTGTGAAATCAGAACCACATATTAAGGGAAGTGGGATACCACAAGTCGAATTACAATTACAAGGTAAGTTGTCGATGAACTGGTGGCGAATTTTGTGGAAAAAATTTGTCGGTGGGACACTTGCGATTGGTTCAGGATTAATTTTAGGACGTGAAGGGCCGTCAATTCAATTGGGTGCAGCAGTGGGACATGGTGTTGCTGCCACTTTAAAGAGTAATAAGGTACAGGAAAATATTTTAATTTCTGCTGGGGCTGGGGCTGGTTTAGCAGCGGCTTTTAATGCACCGATTGCCGGCTTAATGTTTGTTTTAGAAGAAGTTCATCATAATTTCAGTCGTAATGTGGTACTGACTACCTTAACAGCAGGATTAGTGTCTAATTTTGTGTCGTTACAATTTTTTGGGCTTACCCCGTCGTTAAACTTAGGTAATTATGAGGTTTTTCCTGTTCATTTATATTGGGTTATCGTAATACTCGGTGTGGTGCTAGGGCTTTTAGGTTGGTTATATCAACAAGGTATCTTTGCACTGCCTAAAATTTATGGCACATTATTTCCAAGCGTACCTAAGCACTTTTATAGTGTTATCGGCTTTTTAATTATGATTCCAGTCGGTCTTTACAGCCAAGATTTATTATTTGGTGGTGGCGAGCTGGTACTTGACTTAGTTGAAAAACAACCAGAAATTATATTTTTATTTGGATTATTTAGTTGTCGCTTTATTTTAGCGATGATGTCATACGGTACAGGGTTACCAGGTGGCATCTTTTTGCCGATATTATCATTAGGTGCGATTATAGGTAGTTTATTTGGTGAAATGGCAGTGAGTGTTTTACATGTGCCAGAAGTTTATTATTCAAGTTTTGTTATTTATGCGATGGCAGGGTATTTTGCGGCAATCGGAAAAGCACCTTTGACTTCCTTATTGTTGGTCACTGAAATGGTAGGTGGCTTGAATCAGTTGATGCCATTAGGGGTATGTGTACTGAGTGCGTATTTAACGGCAGAATTTTTGAAAATGGCACCGATTTATGAAGTGCTAGCTGAGAAGATGAGCCATGATGAAGATAGTGAGCATACAGGCAGACGAACTGTTTTTGAAGTCCCAGTTCCAGTCGAAAGTAAATTAGTTGGGCTGATGATTAAAGAAGTAATGTGGCCTAAAGATATTATTATTGCTACTATTCGTCGAGGCGAAAAAGAATTTGTTACTAAAGGGAATTTGCGTATTCAAGCAGGTGATTTACTTATTGTCGTGACAGATGAGGGACATTTAGCTAAAATGCAAGATGCAGTGAATGAGTTAGTGTCAATGGAAGTAGAGTAATGCATTGTGCGAGGACGGTCGTGCTTGTTTGAAAGTACTTAGACACTTTGATGTTAAATGTATTTATGAGATGTGTGCTAATTGGTACGCATCTTTTTTATGTTTAGTGGGGATTAAGTGAAAACGTACTCGTTTTCCGGTGCAAATTTCACATGATTTTTTTGAAAAATACGTTTGAAAAGACTTGACTTTAGAGCTTGTTGACGGTAAGATAATAGACGGTATTGTTTGCCCCACTATGAGCCCCGGAAACTCAATAGTAATTGTCAAACAACTAGATTTATTAATGGAGGAAACAATCGTGCGTCAAACATATATGGCTAAAAAGAACGAAGTTGAACGTAACTGGGTATTAGTAGATGCTACAGATGTGCCTTTAGGTCGTCTCTCTGCTGTCGTTGCTTCAATTTTACGTGGTAAAAACAAACCGACTTTCACACCTCACGTAGATACAGGTGATTTCGTAGTCGTAATCAATGCGGATAAAGTAGCATTAACAGGTAAAAAAGCGTCTGATAAAATTTATCACCGTCACTCAGGTTACCCAGGTGGATTAAAATCTATTTCTGCTGGTGATTTACGTGCTAAAAACTCTCGTAAATTAGTAGAGTTATCTGTAAAAGGTATGTTACCTGATACTCGTTTAGGTCGTAAACAATTTACAAAATTACATGTTTATGCTGGTGCTGAACACAATCATGCTGCTCAACAACCTAAAGCATTAGACATTACTACATTAATTTAAGGAGGGAAAGCAATTGGCTAAAGCACAATATTTAGGTACAGGTCGTCGTAAAAACTCAGTAGCTCGTGTACGCTTAGTGCCAGGAACTGGTGTTATCACAATCAATGGTAAAGCATTAGATGAATACATCCCATTCCCTCACTTACACGAAGTTATGAAACAACCATTTGCTGTAACTGAAACATTAGGTTCATACGATGTATTAGTTAACGCAAACGGTGGTGGATTCTCTGGTCAAGCTGGTGCAATCCGTCACGGTATTGCACGTGCATTATTAACAGTAGATCCTGATTTCCGTCCTGCTTTAAAAGCAGCTGGATTATTAACACGTGACCCTCGTATGGTTGAACGTAAGAAACCAGGTCTTAAGAAAGCTCGTAAAGCTTCTCAATTCTCAAAACGTTAATATCGTTGGTGTATCAACGTTTCAAGCACTCAAGAGTTTACCTCATGGGTGCTTTTTTTGTTGTTTTTTGTAAAAGTTCACCTTAAAATTTACCTTATTGTTTTATAGAATTTAATGCGTATTCTCCAATAGCCATAGGAATAACATTTGAAGTATTGACATAGATTTGTGTTGTTGATGTATCACTATGTGTCAAAGCTTCAGAGATTGCTTCTAAACTCATACCAGCTTGTTTTGCTAAAGTAGCACCAGTATGTCGGAGTTTATGAGGTGTTGCGTGAGTAAGTTCTTTATGTCTTGTTCTTACTGTTTTCATTTTGTTGTTTAAGTAATCAGAATGTAGGGGTTTATTAATATTTTCCTTTGTATCTATAATATGTAAATACAAATTGTTCTGGATTACTGATGATTCCAAATTTAAAAAGTTCTTGTTTTTGTTGTTCTTTCCAGCGTTTGAGTAGTTGAAGTAGGTCGCTTGAAACAGAGAATATTGTTTTTTTATTTCCTTTTGTTGATTTTATTTCTCCATATCTATCCAAAGCTTGAATCAATTGAATTTGCGATTTTTCAAAATCAATATGTTTCCACTGTAAAGCATAGAATTTGGAATACCACAGAAAAGAGAGCGTATCTTTGTTGTGAGCATCTTGGGAACTAATCATTTTAATTTTGGCAAACTCGAAAAAATACAAACAAGGAATATATCTGAATTTCTTGAGAAAGACGCTTCAAATCTTTATGAAGTAAGGCAAGAGTCAATGCTTCGACATATAAGAGGAGATCCTAAGAATAATAATTTTAGAGGAAGACTTAAAGTGATAGATAAGTTTGCCTACACAATTTCCACCAAGCAAGTGCGTATTCCAAATTCAGGAATTATTGATCTAGGTAATGGTAAATATAGATATTTAACAGAGCGAGAATGCTTTAGACTTATGGGTTTTGATGATGAAGACTTTAATAAACTTAAAGCTATATATCCAGGAAGAAAAGGTAAATTATCGTCAATACTGTATAAACAAGCTGGAAATAGCATTGTCGTGAACGTGTTAGAAGCAATATTAAAAGAAATTTTGAAGAACTAGGAGGTAAAAATGAGACCGAATGATTTTTACAACATAATTGAACTTGTAAAAAGAAATGTTTTAGATAGTGAAAGAGAATATCTAAAGCTCTTAAAGGTCATTGGAAATAATCAAAGATATGACTTTTTAGGTCAACTTAGTATCTATGATAAAAATCCTAATGCAACAGCTTGTGCAAGCTTTGATATGTGGAGGGAAAGATTTAATCGAACTGTTATGAGAGGGCAAAAAGGGATACCTATTCTAAATGACAGTAATGCTTTCCAAAAGGTAGGCTATATCTTCGATATTAGTCAGACGGTATCGATGGATAGAAATGTGAATGAAGTGGAACTATGGTCTTTTGATAGAGAGAAGCATGAGAATACATTAAAGGACATGATTGAGCTACAAGGATATGATTCAAGTGATAGCCTATTGGAAAACCTATATTCTCTTAGCAGAATATACGCCGATGAAAGCATATATGAGCTTGCGAATAATCTGAGGATTGCTGATGAAGATAGAAACTCATTTGTAAACTTTATGAGAAATTCTATTAGCTTTGCAATTTCTAATAGATTTAACCTGGATTATCCTATTCCAATGGATAACTTGCAAGAAAATTTTAAGCACCTAGATAGAATTTCTTTAATGAGTGTTGGTAATTGTATTTCCAATGCTTGTGGCAATATTATCGAAGCTACAATGATAAGAACAAGAAATTTATCTGTGGGTAGAGACCTGACAAAGAGTATAGGTGCCGATTATAATAAGCTTAACGAAAATAATAATGAATTAGGAGGTATGGAGAATGCTATTCGATCAAATGACGAAAGAGATGATAATGATGGAAACCGAATTTTCAGGGTTGGAGAATACGGACGAGATAATTTCGATAATCAAGGAGAAGACTTTGAACAAACTGGAGGAAGAGAAGAAATTCATGGAAGAATTTCCGAATCCAATTTACGCAGTGATGAGATTGGACTTTCTAACAGAGAGCAGCGAAGAGAAATACTATCAAATGCTAATAGACCTTTACAAAGAGAAGAGCCTAGTGAAACACTTGATGGAAGTTCAAAAGAGAGCCATAGACTTTATGAGAAAAGAGAAGCCGAAGATGATAGAAGCTTGGAAAATAGAGAGCGAAACGAGTCCAGAATACAAGGCGATGTTCTCAGCTTTGAAAGAGATGACAATCAAGGAAATAGTGGAAGCTTAGAAAATAGCATTGAGAAAACAAACGAGGGAGCAGAAAAAGCTTCCTTTTTCTATTCTAAAGAAGATCCATACAATTTAATGACTGATGAAATGCTTGAACGTGTTCCAAAACTTTATGACCAAGAGCATACTAATCTAGCAGATACTCAGGTTCATGCAGCATATATCATTCCATTTAGAAGCAACTGGACATGGTATATGACGGAGTATGATATGGAAACAGGAGATGCATTTGGTCTTGTTTTAGGAATTGAACCTGAGTGGGGATATTTTAATATTCATGAGCTTGAGGAACTAAATGCTCAAAGACTTATTTTAGAAGATTTCCCAAAGACTTTTAGAGAGCTTAAAGATAGAGAATTAAAAAAGCAGATGGATGAACATGAGCTTCAAATGGTCTTTAATGGGGAACTCAGTTTTGAAGATGATGTAATTTCTAAAGAAGCTAGCAATGAAGTAATAAATGAATTTGAAGAAGAATTAAGTCCTAATTTTGCTGAAGAAGTTGGCTCTATTATGGAAGAATACGAAGTAGAAAGAGATGTTGCAATTAGTAGACTTGCTACAAGTAAGTTAGAAGAAGCACTTCAAGGTACAAACATTGAAATTGGTGATTTTAATTTTGAACAATTAGAGCAGATTATAAGTGCCATAAAGGAGTATGACTTTTATGGAAATGAAATTACTGAGATTGCAGATTCTAAACTTCCTGTATGGAAGATGGAACATTTAAAATGGCTTATTGATGATTGGAACAAAGGCTTGGATGGTGTTACATCAGAAAAGATAAAATATCTGAAAGAGTTAGACATTGAACTTGCTAAGTTTAATGTACTTAAAGGTTATCTTATAAATGATGAAGTAAGCATAAGCCAGATTGAAGAATTTAAGGATAATATTGATTTTGTTACGATGAGCGAGTTTGTTGATAGCCTTAAAGACTACGCATATAACAATCAAAATGAGAAAGTAGCAGTTAAAGTCGGCAATGAATTTATACTTGCAAGTAAACAAGATAGCTTAGGAATTAGCCTTGAAGATACTGGAAGAAAAGTAGAAGTTGATGGAGTGGATTATTCACTTAATCGAGGAGTAGATTTTAAGGAAAGCACAAAGGTTGATACGTTAATTGATATTGGAAAATATGAAGTATATAAGATTGCTGATTATGTTGTAGAAGCTACTCAAGTTGAAGCAAAACAAGAGACACTTTTTGATTACCTTAATACAGAAGAAGATAAAGAAAAATCATTAGACTTATCTATTGGGAAAACTGTCTATATGGATCATGAGGCATATAAGATTGATGATGAAGTGAGCTTTAATGAGATTCTAAAAAAGAATGACTTAAGACTTACTCCTCTAAGAAATGGCAATCATATGATGCCTATAGTAAGTTTTGCAGATGATAAAGAGTTATTAGAAAAGATTAGTTTTGATAGACCTAAGCTACTTGTTGGAGACGAAGTTCACTATAAAGATAAAGACTACACTATAACTCGCTTTGACGAGATGGGCGGTGGTCTTAAGACTGTTACAATAAAGGATAATGTTGAGTATCTTGTAGGAATGATTACGGGTTCAGAAGTTATTCCTTATAGGTTAGAAAATGACTTAGAAAGACTTTTTGGACTTAAGGAAAAGAAACCGGAGAAAGTATCAAATTTCAAAATTACAAAAGATATTTTCCCTGATAAACTTACTCCAAGTGAAAGGTTAAATAATAATCTTGAAGCCATTTCAATGCTTAACAGGATAGAAAAAGGTGAAGGGGATTTAGATATTACAGCACAGGAAACTTTAGCTAAATATGTTGGGTGGGGTGGACTGGCTGATATCTTTGATGAAAGTAAAGGCGGACAATGGAAAGAAGCAAGAGCTTTCTTAAAAGAAAATTTATCATCATCAGAATATGAGGTTGCTAAGGAATCTACCTTAACAGCTTTTTATACGCCTAAAATTGTAATTGATGGAGTATATAGGACGCTTTTAGAAATGGGATTTAAGAGTGGAAATATCTTAGAACCATCGATGGGAGTTGGGAATTTTATCGGTAATCTTCCAGATGAAATGAACAAGTCGAAGTTTTATGGAGTTGAGCTTGATTCTGTTAGTGGTAGAATTGCAAAGTTTCTTTATCCTGAAAGTGATGTGCAAGTTAAAGGGTTTGAAGAGACAAGTTTTTCAAATAACTTTTTTGATGTGGCAATCGGTAATGTTCCGTTTGGTGAATTTAAGGTTAATGATAGGGAATATAATCGTAATAACTTTCTAATTCATGACTATTTCTTTGCTAAATCTATTGATAAGGTGAGAAATGGTGGTGTTATAGCTTTCATTACATCATCTGGAACAATGGATAAGAAAGACGAAAGCATTCGTAAATATATAAATGCAAGAGCAGAGTTTTTAGGTGCAATAAGACTTCCTAACGATACCTTTAAGGGGGTTGCCGGCACAGAAGTAACATCAGATATTATATTCCTGAAGAAAAGAGATAGTGTACTTGAGCGTGATGATGACTGGGTTCATTTAGCAGAAGATGGAAATGGTATTGTATATAATAAATATTTTGTAGACCATCCAGAACAAGTCCTTGGAAACATGAGAGAGGTAAGCGGAAGATTTGGAAAAACTCTTATTTGTGAGCCAATAGCATTTTTACCTTATGAAATAAATATGTCTTCTCTAAAAGATCGTATTGGAGCTGCAGGCGAAAGAATATCAAAAGATGCGAAGTATGAAGAGATAGAATTATTAGATGATGAAGTAACATCAATCCCAGCAACAGATGATGTAAAAAACTTTTCCTACACAATCGTAGATGATGAGGTATATTACAGGGAAAATTCACTTTTTATTAAGAAAGAAGTATCAGACAAAAACAAGGAAAAGATTAAAGATTATCTTGAATTAAATGACGCACTAAAGGATGTAATATATAAGCAAAAAGAAGACTTTAGTGAAGCTGAAATTAAAGAGTCTCAGGGAAAATTAAACGCAGTTTATGACAGTTTTTCTAAGAAACATGGTTTTGTAAATAACTTAAGTAATACCAGAGCCTTAAGAGAAGATAGTAATTTTTCTTTGGTATCTTCTATCGAGATACTTGATGAAGAAGAAAACTTTAAAGCAAAGGGAGATATATTTTCGAAAAGAACCATTACAAAGGCAAAAGTAATAGATCATGTAGATACTTCACTTGAAGCCTTGGTGCTATCCATTTCTCAAAAAGGTTATGTAGATTTTGATTATATGGAAAGTCTTACAGATAAGGATAGGAATACACTTATAGAAAAACTTAGAGGAGAAATCTTTTTAAACATTAGGGAAGAGAATGTTAGTTTTAATAAGAAGCTTTCTTTTGACTTGGAAGATGGTGATTTACCATTTGCTTGTAGTGATGAGACTAACTCCTTTAAGTATACATATGTAACGAAAGAGGAATACTTAAGTGGAAATATTAGAGAAAAAATAGGTATTGTAGATAGTTATATCAACAGGTTACGACAAGCAGAACGAATGCTTCCAGAAGAAAGTGAAAACGAAAGGGAAACACTTGTAAACGAATTAAGCAGACTGGAATATCAAAAAGCAGAACTTCAAAGAGTAATGCCAAAAGAACTTGAAGCCAGTGAAATCAATGTAAGGCTTGGTGCAACTTGGATTCCACCTAAAGATATTGAAAGATTCATATTTGAAACATTAAAGACTCCAGGATATGCAAGATGGGATATTAAAGTTAAATTTTCACATTTAACCAGTGAATGGAATGTTGAGGGTAAGAGCAAAGACAGGGGAAATGACCTCGCAGAAATGACTTATGGTACAAGCAGAGTAAGTGCCTATAAGCTTATTGAAGACGCTCTAACCCTAAAGGAAACAAAGGTATTTGACCAAATTCTCAATCAAGATGGTTCAAAGACTTCGGTACTAAATAAAAAAGAAACTATGCTTGCAGGACAGAAACAAGAACTTATAAAAGAAGAGTTTAAAAACTGGATATTTAACAATCAGGATAGAAGAAATAGACTTGTAAAAGCCTATAATGAAAAATTTAATTCTATTCGTAATCGAGAATACGACGGATCAAATTTAAGCTTTGATGGAATGAGTACAGATATTTCGCTTCGTCCACATCAAAAGAACGCAATTGCAAGAATACTTTATGGTGGTAATAGCTTGCTTACCCATGTAGTGGGAGCCGGCAAGATTTTTGAAATGGTGGCAAGTTCTATGGAAGCAAAGAAACTTGGAATGTGTACTAAGTCATTATTTGTTGTGCCAAATCATCTTACTGGGCAAATTGGTCGTGAATTTATGCAGCTATACCCATCAGCTAATATTATGGTGGCTGATAAGAAAGACTTTGAACCAAAGAATCGAAAGAGATTTATCGGGAAGATTGCAACAGGAGAATATGATGCAGTTATTATTGGTCATAGTCAGTTTGAAAAAATTCCAATGTCTAAGGAATATCAACAAAAGCATATTCAAGACCAGATTGATGAGATTATCAATTATGTAGAAGAGTACAAGCATGACAGAAATCAAAACTTTACAGTAAAAGAGCTTCAAAAGACTAGAAAGAAATTAGAAACAAGACTTGAAAAGTTAAATGATGATTTCAAAAAAGATGATGTTATTACTTTCGAAGAGCTGGGAGTGGATAAGTTGATTGTTGATGAAGCACATAACTATAAGAACCTATATCTTTATACAAAAATGAGAAATGTTGCAGGTATAGGACAATCAGAAGCCTTTAAGTCCTCCGATATGTTTATGAAATGCCGATACATGGATGAAATGACTGGTGGCAAAGGAATTGTTTTTGCGACAGGCACGCCCGTATCAAATTCAATGACAGAGCTTTATACTATGCAAAGATATTTACAGTATGACACTCTGAAAAAGAATGGACTAGAGCATTTTGATAGCTGGGCTTCTACATTTGGAGAAACACAGTCTGCTTTTGAATTATCTCCGGAGGGAACAGGGTACAGGGTAAAAACAAGATTTTCCAAGTTCTATAACTTGCCTGAACTAATGTCAATGTTTAAGGAAGTTGCAGATATTCAGACAGCAGATATGTTAAATCTTCCTACACCTGAAGCACACTATGAAGTGATTAAAACAGAGCCGAGTGAGGAGCAAAAGGAAATCCTAAAGAGCCTTTCTGAAAGAGCTGATGATGTGAGAAATAGGGTTGTAGAGCCTGATGAAGATAATATGCTTAAAATTACCAATGACGGTAAAAAACTTGCCTTAGATCAGCGTTTAATCAATCCTTTGCTTCCTGATAATCCTGACAGCGAGGTAAATGTCTGCGTGAAAAATGTGTTTGCCATTTGGGATAAGACAAAAGAGAACAAATCCACACAGCTTCTATTCTCTGATATGTCCACACCGAAAGGTGATGGAGAGTTTAATATCTATGATGATATTAGAAAAAAACTCATTGCAATGGGAATACCAAAAGAAGAAATCGTCTTTATCCATGAAGCTAACTCAGACAAGCAAAAGGATGAACTCTTTGCAAAGGTAAGAAAGGGAGATGTGAGGATATTACTCGGTTCTACACAGAAAATGGGAGCCGGCACGAATGTTCAAAACAAGCTGATTGCACTTCATGACCTCGATGTCCCTTGGCGTCCTGCAGATTTAGAGCAGCGTGCGGGCAGAATTGTAAGGCAGGGAAATGAGAATAAGGAGGTAAATATCTATCGTTATGTTACAGAGAACACTTTTGATGCATATTTGTGGGTGCGACATGAAGTCGCTTAATTTAACTGTTTGGCATAATGACCAAACCGACTATTCCGTTAGTTGAGCCAAGTATCGACTACATTTAGGTGTGGTAAGCCGATATTAAAGTAGCCCTATTTGAGGTTGAACCGTGAGGGAATACCGAAACTGCCAGCAACAAGGCGGTTAGGGAGCGAGGCTTGATAATATGGCTAACATATGTGAACTACTGATAAATGCCGTTAAAGCGAACAGGCTAAAGTTGCTGACAAGCCTGAACCAAAATGGTGTGTAGTCGGATAATCCTTTCCACAGTGGGATTACACGGACAAGAAGACTGCCGGCAGAGAGGTAGAGCCTAAGTTATCAATGTTAATTAAGTGGAACATGGTAAGCCTGTACTATTGCCAAAAGGCAAGGTAAATCGTAAGAAATGCTGATAATGGTGCAGGTAAAGGATAATGGAAAAAGCGAATGCCATCTTGTAATGAGGTGGATAGGGGTTCAAAATTTGCCCTAACTAGAAAGAGTGCAGACTTCCATTTGGTTTTTAATCACAAGAGAACTTGTAGAATTTTTGAAAGGAGAAAGCAAATGAACAGTAAAATGTGTGCTACTACTAACAGAGCTAAAGACTGGGAAAGTATAGATTTTTCAGTAGCAGAAAGCTATGTTAAAAAACTACAAATGCGTATTGTGAAAGCGTGGAAAATGAGTAAATACGGAAAGGTTAAATCTTTACAGCACTTACTCACAACCTCATTTTATGCAAAAGCCTTGGCGATTAAGAGGGTAACTGAAAACCAAGGCAAGAAAACAAGTGGTGTTGATGGCGAATTATGGCTAACACCACAGGCAAAGTATAACGCAATAGGAAAGTTAAACTTAAGAGGATATAAACCTAAACCTCTTAGAAGAGTGTATATACCAAAGAAAAATGGTAAAAAGAGACCTCTTAGCATTCCTACAATGACAGACAGAGCAATGCAAACTTTATATAAATTTGCACTTGAACCGATTGCAGAAACAACGGCTGATTTTAACTCTTATGGATTTAGAGCGAAAAGGTGTACGCAAGATGCTATTGAGCAATGCTTTACATCTCTAAATAAAAAGAAATCTGCAAAATGGGTACTTGAAGGAGATATAAAAGGTTGTTTTGATAATATTAGCCATGAATGGATAATGAATAATATTCCAATGAATAAGTCTGTATTGAAACTTTGGCTTGAGTGCGGATATATAGAAAAGCAAAGATTATTTCCTACAGAAACTGGAAACCCACAAGGTTCACTAATATCACCTGTAATATCTAATATGGTATTAGATGGTTTAGAAAAAGTAATAAAAGAAAAATACCATAGAAGAACAGCAAATAAGAAAGTTTATTTTCCGAAAGTTAATTTTGTAAGATATGCAGATGACTTTATCGTTACGGGAGAAAGTGCAGAGTTGCTTGAAAATGGTGTTAAGCCAATCATTGTAAAATTTTTAGAAGAAAGAGGTTTAGAACTATCTGAGGAAAAGACACTCATAACACACATAAATGATGGTTTCGATTTTCTTGGAGTTAATATTAGGATGTATAAAGATAAGTTGCTGACAAAACCATCTGAAAAGAACGTCAAGGATATTGTTGATAAAATAAGACAAATCATAAAGGATAATCCGTCAATGAAACAAGAAATTCTGATTAGAAAATTAAATCCAATTATTATAGGTTGGATAAACTATCAGAAATATAATGTTTCAATGAAAGCGTTTGAAAAACTTGATTATGAAATATATAAATGCATGTGGGACTGGTGTGTTCGTAGACATCCTAAGAAAAGTAGAAAATGGATAGCTAAAAAGTATTTCCATACAATTGGAAATAGAACTTGGACTTTCAGTGTAGCAACTGGAGACAGAATGGAAAATGGCGAGAAATACTATCTTCGTCTTAAATATGCTACAGATACTAATATTAAGAGATTTACCAAGATACAAGCTGAAGCAAATCCATTTGATGAAAATTGGCAAATATACTTTGAAGAAAGAGAAGAGTTAAAAATGCGAAACGAACTTAAAGGGCGTACAGTTATAAATAGACTGTATAAAACACAAAACGGAATATGCCCTGTTTGTGGAGAGAAAATAACTCTTGATACAGACTTTAGAGTACATCAAACAAATCAAAACAATATTACCCTTAAAACATTAGTACACCCTTGGTGTCATAGAAATTTGCATATAAATGATAAAGAAAATACGCTGGCTCTTTAATTAGGGCTTATAAAAACTTGAGCCGTGTGAGGGGAAACTCTCATGCACGGTTCTTAGAGGGGAAAGGGATAGTAATATCCCCGACCTACTCGACCAGACGATAGAAAACAAGCAGAAATTCATCTCACAGATAATGACTTCAAAGACTCCTGTTCGTGTGGCGGAAGATGTGGACGAAAGTTCATTAAATTATGCAGAAATTAAAGCCCTTGCCACAGGTGATCCTAAGATTAAAGAAAAGATGGATTTGGATAATGAGGTTACGAAACTTAAAATGCTGGAAGCAAACTATAAGTCCAATCGTTACAGATTAGAGGATAAGGTTGCAAAGACATATCCTGAAGAAATAGCAAGGACTGAAAAGCTAATTGAAGCAGTGAAAAAAGATATTGAAAATGTTGAACCACAAAGAAGTGGTGAAAATAAATTCACTTCTATCATGATTAATGGTGAGATAATTCGAGATAAAAAGATAGCTAGAGAAAAGCTCTTAGAAGCGATTAAAGGCATAAAAATTAATGAAAGTAAGGTTATAGGACAGTACCGAAATATGGACTTAGAGATAAGCTATAATTTCTTCACCAATGAACATAATTTTACTTTAAGAGGTGCTACAAACCATTCAGGAGAGCTTGGTACAAGTGCAGATGGTAATATTACAAGACTAGATAATGCTATTGATAAAATGCCTGAAAGGTTAAATCGTCTTGAAGAAAAACTCATTATCACAAAGGAACAACTGGAAAATGCCAAAGAGGAACTGAAAAAGCCTTTTGAAAAAGCAGATGAGCTAAAGACAAAAGTATTAAGACTTGCAGAATTAAACAAGCTACTTGATATGGGAGAAGTGGAAGGAAATCCTAATCCACTAATTGAAGATGTAAAAAGAGTTATTGTAGATTTTTGTAAAAGGGAATATGAAGATGACAGTTATACTTATGAAAACTTTAATAATTTATTTCCTGATATTGCTCATATTGGAATTGCATATACAACTACACCAGATGAAAAACATGAAATTCAATATGAAATTAGTTTAAAAGACTTTACAGCTACTCAATATATCGATGGAGAACAAATTACAAAGATTGATTATCTCAAAGACCTTGGTAGTAAAGAAAAGGCATTGGAATTTCTAAAACAAGAAATGGAATATGGAGACTTTGGAGAGTTTGTATCTATTGATGATAATGACCTTAAAAAAGCATTAGGTCTTGAAAGAGATGGCGATGGTAATATCTATGATCCGCTTGCAAAAGATTTGGACAATGATGGTGTGCCAGATAGATACGATAATGACTTTAGAGATAGTGACTACTTTGAAACTACTTATGATGTAGAGGATAACCTTAATACAAAGGCAGAAAGCAAAGATAAGGTATCTGAAAAAGCATCTATCCTGGGGCAGATTAGGTTATATCAGTCAGAAGAAAAACAAACAGAAATAAAAGAAAATAAATCAAAAGAGCATGATGAACGTTAAGGAGCTTATTTCAAGCTCCTTTTCAATTTTAGTAGAAAATATGGAGGAATATTATGAACTACAAAGAAATGAGAAATACACTTGAACAAATGGCAAACGAAAATCACGAAGATTTTGCTAAGGCACTAATTAGTTTTGAAAAAGGAATCAATGATAAAGTTGCCTTGGATAAGTTATATCAGGAGTATATGGATAATGACAGTATGAGTTTACTTAATGATGAGTTTGATTATTTGATTGACGAACTTAGAGAAAATGGACAAATTAAAGACAGTGCAGCAATTGAAAAAGAAGATAATGATCTGGTGAATATTGTTGGGAATATCGTAGGTGAGGTTGAAACAATTGAAAGAGAAAATAAGAATGGAGAAGCCTTTAAAGTAGTTAATTTCTCGGTTGTGTCAAAAGATGATGAGGGAAATAAGATTTACACTAATTGCTCAGCTTATGGGGATAAGGGAGATATTCCAAAGAACTTTAAGCAGGGAGACTTTGTAAAGCTTTTTGGACAGGTGAGATCATCCATTGACGATAACGAAAAGAAACATACTAATGTTAGAATACTATCGTCTAAGCTTTTAAAAGCAAAGGAACAGATGAAGAAGCAAGAAGAAAAGAAAGAATCAGTACTTGGAGCAATAAAGAAATATAAGGCTGAAGAAAAAGCAAAACCTGTAGAAAAGAAAGAATCTTCAAAGGAAACGGAGAGATAGAAGATGTCGGTGTGGTCTTAGGGCTGCACCGATTTTTTTGCAAAATGGTTCGAGAAAAGAGAACAAAAGTGTACTATAAGTACTAGTTTTGTGGTATAATAGAAATGATATGATTTTAACAAGAAAATGACTGGAGGTTAGTCATGTCAAAATTCAGCTATAAAAAATTGTTTAAAAAATTGATAGATAAAGATATGAAAAATACTGAACTGATGAAAAAAGCAAAAGTAAGTAAAAGCACATTCTACAAAATAAAAAGCGGTGAAAATGTTACAACTGATGTGTTACTAAGAATCTGTAATGTATTGGAATGTGATATTTCAGAGATTGTAGAATGTGTTAATGATTCTTCGGAGGAAATATAAAATGAATTTAATTAGTTTGTTTTCAGGAGCAGGAGGATTAGACTTGGGTTTTGAAAAAGCAGGGTTTAATGTGGTAGCTGCTAATGAATACGATAAAACAATTTGGGAAACATATGAAAAAAATCACGATACAAAACTTATTAAGGGAGATATTTGTGGTATTCCTTCAGAGATGTTTCCTGAATGTGATGGTATTATAGGAGGTCCGCCATGCCAGTCTTGGAGTGAGGCAGGGTCATTAAAAGGAATTGACGATCCAAGAGGACAATTATTTTATCAGTACATACGCATTTTGAAAGATAAAAAGCCGAAGTTCTTCTTAGCAGAAAATGTTAAGGGCATGATGGCGAAAAGGCATAATAGTGCTGTTGAAAATATTGTTTCTCAATTTGAGGAAGCTGGTTACGATGTTTTCATTCATTTGTTAAATGCTAGTGATTATGGTGTTCCTCAGGATAGAAAAAGAGTTTTCTATGTTGGATTTAGGAAGGATTTAAACATCAAATTTGAACCACCTAAACCATATGAGTCAAAGTTAACTTTTAAAGATGCGATATTTGATTTAAAAGATTCGGCAATTCCAGCATTAGAAAAAAATAAGACAAATGGTGATAACTGCAAAGTTTTGAATCATGAATACTTTATTGGTGCTTATTCGCCAATATTTATGAGTAGAAATAGAGTTAGACAATGGGATGAACAGGCATTTACAGTCCAAGCATCTGGAAGACAGTGCCAACTACATCCGCAAGCACCAGTTATGCCTAAAGTAGAAAAAAATAAAAATATATTTGAACCTGGTAAGGAAGCACTATACAGAAGATTAACCGTGAGAGAGTGTGCAAGAATACAAGGATTTCCAGATAATTTTAAATTCTATTATACGAATTTGAACGATGCATATAAAATGATCGGTAACGCTGTTCCTGTGAACTTAGCGTATGTTATGGCTGAGTCAATTTTAGAAGCTTTGCGTAATTCTAGTTCAAATTTGAGTTTCCTAAAAACAGGCACAGATAATTAGGCGGAGGGAATCTATGAGTGAAAAAAGTAATAATCAAGGAAGGGCATATGAGTTTTCTTATTTAACTACATTGTTTGAAGAAATATCAAAAGTTCGTACGGCAAAGATAGAAAAAAACAGTAGCTTTTATGCTGCAGAACGTGCATGGAATACTTTAACCGATTCTGAAAAAGCTATATACAAGATTAGTGCATTAGCTGGAGTAAATACTATATTTGAACTTGAACCTTTGATTTTAGATGATGGATTAGATGAACTGGAATTGAAAATTCAATCAGATGACAATGGCAAAGAAGGCGATGTAAGAGATGTACTGATTATTAGACGAGGTATTGAATGGGAAATTGGTCTTAGCGTAAAACACAACCATTTTGCTGTAAAACATAGTAGATTATCTAAGAATTTAGATTTTGGGAAAAAGTGGTATGGAATAGATTGTTCTGAACAATATTGGACAGATATTAAACCAATATTTGAATATCTTGATTCTGAAAAACAAAAGGGTTCTAAGTGGAGTGAATTACCTAACAAAGAAGACGATGTATATGTTCCTTTATTAAATGCATTTAAAGGGGAACTGGAGAGACAAAATTGTTTGTTTGGTAAAGATATTCCTAGATTGATGGTTGAGTATTTGCTTGGAGAATTTGATTTTTACAAAGTAATTGGGATTGACAATAAAAAGATAACTCAAGTTCAAAGCTACAATTTGAGAGGAACATTGAATAGACAGGGTAAAAAGCGTAAAAGAAGCGTTGAATTGCCAATATCAACACTTCCAACAAGGATTGTTAGCTTGGAATATAAACCAGGCAGTAAGAATACATTGGAACTATATCTTGATGGTGGTTGGCAATTTAGTTTCAGAATTCATAATGCTTCGACTAAGGTTGAATCAAGTTTGAAGTTTGATATACAAATTATAGGTATGCCTACAACAATAATATCGATAGATTGTAGATGGTCAGGAGAGATGTAGAATGAAAAGTTATTTTGAGCCTACTGGCAGACTAATAATGTCAATTGGTAAAGATTTAATTAAAGACCTTCCAGCAGCCTTAGTGGAGCTTGTAAAAAATTCATATGATGCAGATGCAAGCTATGTAAAAATAACATATCTAAAAAATGAGAATGAGTTAAAAATTGTTGTTGAAGATGATGGACACGGAATGAGTCAAGATACAGTTCTGAATGCTTGGATGGTTCCATCAACGGACTATAAACTGAAAAAGAAAAATAGTCCAAAAGGAAGGGTTTATCAAGGAAGAAAAGGAATCGGCAGGTATGCTGTTTCTTTACTGGGTAACAAATTAGAATTAATTACAATAAAAGATGGTATTAAAACCATGGCTCATTTTGATTGGGATGAATTTAATTCTGAGAAGAAGTTGAGTGAAATTCCAATTGTTATTACAACATCTGAAACCACGGATGATTCTGGAACTAAACTTATTATTACAAACGAATATGGTAATGTGTTAGCTGATGAAATAAGTGAAATTGATTCACAAAAAGTTGAGAAGGAATTATCAAAGCTATTATCAAATGTAAAAGATTTTAAAATAATCGTTAGCTATGAAAATTTTTATAGCGATGTTAAAAAGAATATTTGCAAAGAAATTTCACAGTTAGAATTCAGTGAAGCGTGGCATTATAAGTTATCTGGTAAAATACATTCTGATTTTAGTTATGAATTGGAATATTTAAATTTTTATACAAAAGAAGAAAAAAAATTTAAAGATAGTTTTATAGATGAATTACCTAAAGGTTCTGTATCATGTGGGGAAATTAGTATTGATTATAGGGTTTATGATAAAGATCCATCAGGAATAGAAGTGATAGTGAATTTTGTTAATGGAAATCAAAATACAAATCTTTCTAAAACAGAAATAAAAAATATGTTGATTGACAAATCTGGTATTAGTATTTTTAGAAATGATTTTAGAATAAGACCATATGGAGATAAGGGCTTTGACTGGTTAAATTTAGACTCTAAGCGTGTACAAAATCCTAGTATGTCAATAGGTTCAGAACAAATTAATGGAAAAATAGGTATAGAATCTGAAGAAATGTCTGGACTAAAGGAAAAAAGTGCTAGAGACGGATTGTATGAAAACTCTAATTTTTATACACTGCAGAGAATTGCTGATTTGAGTCTTAGCTTATTAGAAAAGGAAAGATTTAGGTATAGACAAAAAGCAACAAAAAAGAAGCCAGAGGCAATAGATAAACTTTTTGATTTTAGCCATATCAATCAAAAAATGGAAAAAGCGGTTGAAAAAGCATATAAAAATTTAATGAAATCGCCTGAGAAGACTGATGAACACATTACGCTATTAAATAAAGAGTTAACTAAAGAAATAAAGAATTTAGAGAAAGAAAAGGAAACAGAATTTTTAGAAGTTAAAGAAACTATTGCAATTTATCAGAAGCATACAACTCTTGGGAATGTGATAAGTGTTGTGTTACATGAAGGAAGAAAACCTCTTTCTTGGTATACTAACAGAATTCCTACAATTAAAGAATATTTAGATAATTTATATAAGTGTGAAGAACTTGGAGCATCTAGTTACAATAAATTGTCAGATCAAATGAAAAAACTGAGTGATGAAGCTATGAGAATGAGTAATTTTTTTAAACGCTTGGATCCATTATCCTCTAATAAAAGGGGTAAGTGCAAAAAAACAAGTGTTCAGAAACAAATAAACGGAGTTATTGAATTGTTTGAAGAAATTGCTAAAGATAAAGATGTTGAAATACAGTATAACAGTGTAGAAGATCTTTATACAAATATCATTGAAGAAGATTTGTATATGGCGCTGACTAATATTGTTGAGAATGCAATGTTTTGGGTGGAATTTTCTTCTGAACCATTAAAATCAATTGAGATAATGTCTTATGGAGATGATGATAAAATCTACATAGAAATTTTGGATAATGGTCCAGGCATATCTAAAGAAGATTTGGAGGATGATATTCTTTTCACTCCTGGATATTCTGGCAAAAAAAGAGTGTCAGATGATAATGGTACAGGCTTGGGTTTAGCTATAGCAGGAGAAGCTATCCAAAGAAATAATGGAAAGTTAGAAGCTATAGAGGCTATTAAAGGAGCTTGCTTTAGAATAACTTTATTAAGGAGTTAGCTGTATGAGTGAATTTAAAATTTTATTGATAGATGATGATGTAGAGCAAGAACAACAATTAAAAGAAGCGATTGAGAACTTTAATAAAAAATATTTCATAAATAAAGCAAGCAAGATTCTTGGAATTGCTGAGGGGAAGCAGATTGCAAAGCTATCTATACTAGATAATAAAGAAGCAGTTTATAATAAGTTAAAAGAGGATTTTAGCTTAAGTAGCGAAATTGATGAAATATTTAATTTTTCAGTAATATATAAAGCTGCTGATACACCAGAGAAAGCAATGCTGTTATTGTATAAAGAGAACTTTCATGCTTTGATTGTAGATTTAAAATTAGAAACTGATGATAATAATAAAGAAGATGAAAATTATTCTGGGAATGTTTTATTGAAAAACATTATTAGTAAGGAAATTATACCAATAATTGTTAGAACGGGTTTTCCTAATAAGATGACTCAAGAGATAAATCGAAATATTATTAAATCTTGTTCTAAAGAGACACCAACATTAGAAGAAGTTGTTGAGGAGTTAATAGATTACTACAATACTTCTATTTTTAGCATATTTGGTTCAAGAGGAAAAGTAGATAAGCATATTAAAGATTTTTTCTGGAATATATTACCAGAGTGTTTTATAAATAAGAAAGAGGAAATTAATGGTTTAGATAAGGGAATTCAAGAAAAAGTGATAATACGTTATGTATCTAGTTGGTTGAATAATAAATATATGTTTAATGATGGTTATTTGGATGTTGAGCCTATCGAAATGTATATGTTCCCAAATCCAATTGACAGGATATGTAATTGTGATATTTACAAAGATGATGATAGTAATGAAAAATTTATAGTATTAACGCCGGCTTGTGATTTAGCTAATGATAAAGCTGAAAATATCTTGTTTGCTAAAATTCAAAGTTATGAAAGTGTTGACGAATTCAATAAAACCATACAAAAGTGTTCTGAGCAACAAAAAACGGAAGAAAAGATTTCAAATGGAAATAGAAATAAGATAGCTTCATGGTCTAGAAATTCTCATGAAAAATCTATGAGATATCATTTTTTACCTAAAGTAGGGTTTTTCGATGGAGGTTTTATAGATTTTAGTTTGTTAACATGCCTAAAATATGATAGAGAAAATAATGAATTTGCAGAACGAAATTTAGTTAAAATTGGAACAATTACAGATTCGTTTAAGAGAGATATTATTGCAAGATTTAGTTCATATTATCAAAGACAAGGACAACCGACATTTAATGCTGATAGTATATTAAAAAAATATTTATAATTTGAATTTTTAGAAAGGAGGTGTGGTTATGCTAAATATAGTAGATGTGTTTTCAGGAGCGGGTGGATTAACCGAAGGATTTAGGTATAAAGACTATTATAATTTTATTTGTCATATAGAAATGGACAAAGATGCTTGCTCTTCTTTAGAATTAAGAAACATATATTACTATTTAAAAAAAGAAAATAACTTATCTCCATATTTTGAATATATTCAAGGAAAAATCTCGAGAGATGATTTGTACTCGATTATACCAAGAGATCTAACTAAAGATATATTGAATAAGGAAATAAGTAAAGATACTATACCTTCGATTTTTGAATTTATTGACCAAAGATTAGGTAATAATGAGTTAGATGGTATTATTGGTGGACCACCGTGTCAGGCATATTCTACAATCGGTAGAGCTAATAACAAGTCGAAAAAATCTACTGATAAAAGAATTTATCTGTATAAACATTATTTAGATTTTCTGGATAAATATAAACCAAAGTTCTTTGTTTTTGAAAATGTTAAAGGGTTGCTTTCTTTTAAGGATTTATCAGGAGAGTTACTCTTGCCAAAAATAATTTGCGAATTTGATAAGTGCGGATATGAGGTAGATTATCAAATAATAGATGCAAGTAATTATGGTGTAGTACAAAAAAGAGAACGTTTAATACTTGTCGGACATCGGAAAGATTTAGTGTTCGATAACTCATTTTTTGACTGCTTGGCTGAATATGTTGAAGCTGCCCCAACTATAAAAGAATTATTTGAGGACTTGCCAAGTATAAAGTCTGGAGGAAGTTCTCATAAGTATCGTTGTGATGTTTCAAGTCAGTTTGTTGAAAAATATATTCGTAAAAAAGATGATATTTTAACACAACATGTTGCAAGACCTCATAACGAAAATGATTTGAAGATATATAAATTGGTACTAAAAGCTAAGAAAAAAGGTAAGAATTTCAGGTATATCGATATACCTGAAGAACTACAAACGCATTCTAATACAACATCTTTTTTAGATAGATATAAAGCTTTGGATTATGGCTCTGTTAGTCATACAGTTGTTGCTCATATTGCGAAGGATGGACATTACTATATTCATCCAGATTTAAGACAGAATCGTTCAATTACGGTAAGAGAAGCAGCTAGAATACAAGGGTTTCCAGATGATTTTTATTTTGAACATTCACGAACAGCTGCATTTAAACAGGTAGGCAATGCTGTTCCGCCAATTCTATCTAAAAAAATTGCAATGGCCGTTATAGATTTTTTGAGAGGACAAAAAGGAGAATGAATTACCTCTCCATCTCCTTACCCATATATTTCTCATAATTTTTTCTGATTTGATACAGTTCTTTCATATCGGATTTTGCAGAAGAATACTCTTGCATTAGGGTATTCTTTTTTTCATGCAATGAATCAAGCTCTTTCAAAATATCCCTGGAGTTTGGAAGTTTTGAGTAAGATATTTTTAGGTCTGAAAGAGAATTTTCATAGAGTGTTATTTCTGATTTATGTTCTTCAAAAAAAGCCTTATCTGATGGATCTTTCTTATATTCAAGATAGATTTGGCGATACATTTTTACGGTATGAACTTGTTCCATAGTACTTGATAGAACTGAAATTTTCTTATCTATGACTTTGATTTTGTCCTGTAAATTTTGTCTTTTTAATGCACTTTTCTTAATGAATTCATCAAGCTGGGAGATAGACTTAAATCCTTTTTCACGCATCAAAAGTACAGTATCGGCTGCAGTTTTCAAATTATGTTTTGTAGCCCAGTACTCATAGCCTTTGCTTGATTGTATCTTTTCATTATTTGCTATATCTATAATATTCCCAACACGTTTTTTACAGCATAGGTTCTTTGATTAGCATTATCTAAGATACGCTCTTTTAATCTATCCTCAGTATAATCTTTTCCAATAGTCTTAGCTCTTGTAAACCTTTCTTTGTCTTTTTGCTTAAATGCAATGTGTTTTCCATACTTAATTTCATAATTGAAGGTAGTCATTTTCTTTAGAAAATCATCCCAATCTTTGGATTGTTTAATAGCTCTGTCTATATCAAATTGAAGCTTACTTTTCCAAGAAGTACCTTTTTTAAATTGGTCATTTTCATACCATGACTTACCATTAGTCTTGTATTTCTTTCTATAAGTTTCATAGAACTCATCAATAACAGATAGGTTGTTTTTTTTGCACAATTTATCACTTTGATACCTAATTTGATGATAGCTTTTCTTGTTGGACTGATAGCACTTGCCTGTAACCATATTCACATTATTGAGTAGGCTAAGTATCCAACGCCTTGCATTATTTCTAATGTAGGTTTTTAGATACTCGCCCCCAAACCGTACGTACACCTCTCGATGTATACGGCTTTCCATTTATTCTTCATTTGAGTTATTAATTTTTTCAAAACATTCATTACAAATTACTAGAGTTTTTCTATTAATGCTTTTCATAAAAACATGCCAAGCATATTCATCAGTTAAGTCTTTAAGCTTTTTTACTTGATACACTTTTAGATTATTAGTTTCTTTCCCGCACCATTCACACTTATTATTTTTTAATCTTAAACCTAGCGTTGGTTTCTTAAGATAGAATTTTTGCTTATGAATCACATCAGCATTATCACATTGGGGAAATTCTTTTCTAGCCAAGTTGTCTTTCCAAAGTAAACGAGTTTTGTTATTACCATTTTTATCTGTATAACTTATACCAAAATCTTTATCAGTGCGGTATCTAGTTATAATATCCGTTACCTTTGCCCTATATTTGCAAGCCAATGTTTTATACAGACTATATTCCATAATGTATCTAAACTTATGGAGCTTTGAAGAATTATTTGCGATTCTGTAGTAGTTGCAGAATCCTCTAATTTCTCCGTTATATTGGTCTAATATACTTAAGTTTGTTCTTGATATTAGCTCAGTTCTTTCTTTAGGAAACCATACTTCTTTTCCATTTAGATTTTTAATTCTTAATGCTCCAAGCTCTGCTAGCTTATTTTGTATTGTTGAAGTTGATAGCTCAAGTCTTACATGACCACCAAAGTTTCTTGCTTTTATATCTGCTTTTGTCCTCTTTGTATGATTACTTCCAGGAGTTACTCTGATATCAAAACCTAGGAACTTGGCTCTATCTGTTGATTTTGTTACTAGCGTTTTTTCATCAGATAGTTCGAGGTTTAATTCTGATTTGATAAATTGACCAATGTCTTGTTTTACCTTTTCAGCATCTGCCTTAGAACCGATAATGCCAATAATGAAATCATCAGCATATCTAACATATTGTATTCTCTTGAAGTTTTCATCCATAGGATTTAAGCAAGGTATATTGAAATATCTTTTGTTTATCTCTTCAATTTCTGATTTAATATCATCTATTTCAATTTTATTGGTTGTCTTGCTTAACTTATTTTCAAGTCTTTTTCTTCTATCATAGAGAGCTTTATATTCCTTATTTTGCTTTCTTTTATTACCTTTATCAAAGCTTTCCTTGTAATTTTGCATATACTTGTCAAATTTATCCAAGTAAATATTTGAAAGTATGGGACTTATTATTGACCCTTGTGGCATTCCACTGTAGGTGTTGTGATATTGGTTTTGTTCCATGTATCCAGCTTTAAGAAACTTTCTTATTAATCTTAGGAATCTTTCATCGTCAATACGCTTGGATAGAATGTCTATCATAATGTTATGGTCTATATTGTCAAAGAAACCTTTAATGTCTCCTTCAACGAACCATTTACATCTTACGAATCTATTTTGAATTTGTCTTAAAGCGGTATGACAACTTCTATTATCTCTAAAGCCATGAGATGTGTCCTCAAAGCTTTCATCATAGATATAATTTAATAACATTCTACATACTTCCTGTACTAATTTATCGTCAATGCTTGATATGCCTAATGGTCTTAATTTTCCGTTTTTCTTTGGAATATATATTCTTTTTGTTGGTGTGGGTGAGTAATTTTCATCTTTTAGTGAATCAATGATTTTGTTAATTCTTTCTAAGCTCATTGCACTTATTGTTTGATTATCTACACCTTTAGTCATATTTCCTGTGTTAGCATAAATATTTTGGTATGCTTGCAAGAATAGGTCTGTATTGTAAAGGTTACGATACAATCTTTTGTAAGTGTAGTTTTCTTCTTTTGAATGTTTTCTCAAACTAATCAATACATTGTTGGGATTTCTCATAGTGCCTCTCGCACCTTCCTTTCCTCTGAATTGAATGAATAAACTGCCTTCCTTCACCATGTAAGAGTCATTATCTCTCTCGGATTACTACGAAGGCTCCGTTACCATATCAGATATTCAGGTTCTTAAAACCATAGCATTTTATCGCTTTCTGACTTAGGTAATCTCCATTTAGTATCGAAGTAAAAAGCAAGCGTTGATTGTCGGATATGCTTTTCGTCCTTTCATGCTTATGCAAGCGGATTGAGTGTAAAGTTTTGCCTAATGCATTCATTTTCACTACATAGGTACACTCAACATAACGTATATAGATATCTTTCGTTATGACCACCACAAATGTTCCTCGGACTGGCATTCAATCAGTTTAGATTTTATCCTCATATCAACTTTAGGTCTCGCCATTCAGCTGTGGAATGATATCTATCCAGCTTATGACTTTAATAACGTGCTATTGTCCTCTTTGGATTTCTCCTCTAAGTTAGTTATTGACCTTAGATATTAAAACTACTATTCTACCATTTTGCTAAAATGGATTTACTTCGTACCTTATGGACGCACAGATGATATGGTTATGGATATGACCTTTGTCTATATGTGTCGATAAGACAAATTCATATTCATCTTTAAGAATCTTTTTGCATAACTCAAGACCGATTTGGTGTGCCATTTCAGGCGTGGCTTCTCCCGGTAGAAAAGATTGAATGAGATGTCTTGCAAGGACAGTTCCATTAACTTTATTATCTTCTCTAGTCTTTATAAAAGCAGTATGGGCAGTAGAAGCAAAGCACTTATTTGTGCTTACCAATATTTTTTCGTCAGTCTTTTCTTCGTTTGTTATATAGGCGATAGCAAGATTAAGAGTAGATTTTATAGGATGAATTTTTGTAATTGCCACTTATATGTCATCTCCTTTGTTGGTAGTTTTATTGAGCAGTAGGGAAATGTATTTGCCATATTTCTTTTGATAGATGTTCAATTTGGGACTGCATATCTTTGATGTCATCGCTATAGATAACACCAGTCGAATTAACTCGTTTAGCAATTTGATTGACGCTACTTGCATACCTAAAAAGCAATCCTTGTATTTCCCTAAAGGGCTGTAAATCAACAACATAAATATCAGATTCAGATACTACTTTTCTTAGAAAGTGGTTCATCGTCTTACACTTTACCATTTTCATTTTCTTTTCAAAAAGTGCTTTTTCTTCTTCTGTTAAGTTTATTTTCAGCTGAACATTTCTAATTCTATTTGCCATTTCTGTTACTTCCTTTCAAAAAAATTGGGGTCTTAGGGTACTCCCTAACAAGCTAAAATTGATAAAAAAGAAGCAACTCCATGAGGGGGCTGCTTCATCGATTTTTCGTAAGTGGGTACACACTTACTGTGCTTGCTACATAAGAATGATTTGTAAAGCAAGCGTTAAGCGAGATATGAGTTTGTGTCTTAATTATACCAAGTATAGAAGTTAATGTCAGCGTTTTATCTAAAACACATTTATAACATGACAAAAAATGTCATATTTATGGTATAATAGTAACTACTAGGAGTGGTTAAATAATGAAAAACAATAGATTGTTTAAAATTTTGTATTATGTACTGGAAAAAGGAAAAGTAACGGCAAATGAACTTGCGGAAAAATATGAAGTATCAATAAGGACAATTTATAGAGATATTGATGTCCTTAGCAGTGCCGGAATTTCCATCTACGCCACCAAAGGGAAAGGTGGTGGAATAGAAATAGCGGATGATTTTGTATTGAAAAAATCATTTCTTTCTAAGAACGAGCAAGAACAGATTTTGATTGCCTTAAAAGGTTTAGAACTGACAAATAAGGAGTACGAAAATGAACTTTTAATCAAATTAACCGCTTTATTTAAAACGAAAAATACTAACTGGATAGAAGTTGATTTTACAAATTGGCAACGAAGTAAATCTTTTGATGAATTATTTAAAGATATAAAATCAGCAATCATCAATAAAAATATTGTTCGTTTTATATATTTTTCCAGTAATAAAAAAGAAACAAGCAGAAAAGTAAAGCCAATAAGACTCCTATTTAAAGGATGGGATTGGTATGTGTATGCATTTTGTTTGTCAAGAAATGATTTTAGATATTTTAAGCTGTCACGCATAAAAGAATTTGAAATTTTACCAAATACCTTTGAAGATGATTTTGATAGTATTGTCTTAAAAAAAGAAATGGAGTATGAGGAAACTGTATTTGTTAAAGTAAAATTTGATAGAAAAATGGCTTTTAGAGTATTTGATGAAGTATCCAGTGCTATTGAAGAAGATGAAGATGGAAATTTATATGCTACAGTAGAACTTCCCAACGATTACAATTTATATAACTATATATTTTCCTATGGAGATGCGGCAGAGGTGTTAGAACCGAAAGAAATTCGAGATAAAATTAAAAACATAATAAACATTATGGCTAAAAAATATAGAATATGACAGATGGTGTCAAGTTAACTTTTGTATAATATATTTATCAGTACAAAGGAGAATTTTGCTATGAAATATGAATGGAAAAAAGAAGAAAAATACTTATATGGAGCGAAGCAAAAAGCGGAGATAATAGATGTTCCTAATCAGAAGTTCATTATGATAAATGGAGAAAGTAATCCCAATTTAGCTGATTTTTCAGATAGAGTTTCGGCATTGTTTACATTAGCATATGGTATAAAAATGTTATTTAAAAAGACGAATATAGATGAAAATAATTCTTCTTACAAAGACTTTGCTGTATTTCCACGCGAAGGCATCTGGAGAAAAAACTCTGGAGAACAATTTGATAAAAATAAATTGAAATATGCAATTATGATTAAACAGCCAGATTTTATTACAAGAGATATTTTTGATTTAGCTATTAAGAATGTTAGAGAGAAAAAACCGAATAAATTATATGATGAAATCATTTTTGATGATGTAGATGGCGGCAAAGCAGTACAGATTTTACATATTGGAAGTTTTGACACAGAACCATATTCATTTGAAAAACTAGAAAGTTTTATGGAAAAACATGGTCTTTTAAGAAAATTTGATTATCATACAGAAATCTATTTGAGCAACAAGAATAGAACATCAGAAGAAAACTTAAAAACCATATTGAGATATAGCGTAAAGTAGGAGGAAATATTATGCCAAGACCAAGAACAAAAGAAGATTTAATGATTGCAGCGAAAGAAAACTATGATAAGTTGAACGTATTAATTGCTAAGCTATCTGACGAAGAATTAAACACACCTTTTGACTTTTCAAGTGATGAAAAAAAGAAAGAGGCTCATTGGAAAAGAGACAAAAATTTAAGAGATATTTTGATTCATTTATATGAATGGCACCAACTTCTTTTGAATTGGGTAGATACAAATTTAAAGGGAGTGGCAAAACCTTTTATTCCAGCTCCATATAATTGGAAAACTTATGGAGATATGAATGTCGAGTTTTGGAAAAAACATCAAAATACTTCTCTTGAAGATGCAAAAGAAATGTTTCAGAAATCCTATAAAGATATTTTAGAATTAGCTGAGAGATTTACAAACGAAGAATTGTTTTCAAAAGATGTCTATAAGTGGGTAGGAGGAAGTGTACTTGGTTCATATTTTGTAAGCACTACTTCAAGCCATTATGATTGGGCGATGAAGAAATTAAAAGCACATCAAAAAAATTGTAAGAAAAAATAAGCAGATATGGAGATGATAGAATGCATTTTACGAAGGTAAAAGGAATATTATCTTCAAAAAATGGAATGAATTTATTCAGAGGCTGTACACATGGTTGTATTTATTGTGACTCAAGAAGTAAATGCTATCAGATAAACCATAGATTTGAAGATGTAGAAGTTAAAGAAAATGCCCTACAACTCTTAGAAGATTCTTTAAGAAGAAAACGCAAAAAATGTATGATTGGATTAGGTTCTATGACAGATCCATACATTAAAGAAGAGCTTAGATTAAATTATACAAGGCAGGCACTTGAGTTAATGAACAAATATGGATTCGGCATAACGCTTATAACAAAATCATCAAATGTGTTAAGGGATTTAGATTTATTGAAAGAAATAAATGCAAAGACTAAGTGTGTTGTTCAAATGACACTTACTACTTATGATGAAAAGCTATGCAAATTGCTTGAACCAAATGTTTCTACAACAAAGGAAAGATTTGAGACCTTGCTTGCTTTAAGAGATGAAGGGATACCTACAATTGTATGGTTAAGTCCAATTTTACCTTTTATCAATGACACTGAAGAGAATCTAATGGGCATTTTAAATTATTGCAAGGAAGCAGAAGTAAAGGAATAATTTGCTTTGGCATAGGTCTCACCCTAAGAGAAGGGAATAGAGAATATTTCTATTGTGCATTAGATAAAAAATTCCCCAGGGTTAAAGATAAATATATTAAAACATTTGGAAATAGCTATATTGCTAACAGCAAAAATAATTCTAAATTAATGAAGATTTTTCATGACTTTTGCGAAAAAGAGAAAATAATGCATGATAATGATATTATTTTTGACTACTTGAAAGAATTTGAAGAAAGAGAGATAACTAGACAACTTAGTATATTTGATTTTTAGAAAATAGAAATAATACAAAAGGTTAAGGAGGACTTTTAAAGATGGTATCACAAAGAACTAAATACGATACATATCTTAATATAAGTCCTTTTTTATATTTTCAATTTAGTAAATCATAAGGATTACCATGTAAATAATTTAATATTTTTTCATCCATTATGGAGGATTCGGTATGCATAAATGCCGAAGTCCTCCTTTTTTGTGACTTTAGTCGGTCACGCACCGTAAGGTGAGTGACAAATAAACCACCCGCTATGCGGGTGCGCAACGACGGTTATACCAAAAAACTCCAAACGCGATACAATAGTGGTGTTCAAGCCAACTGTAAAGTGAAAGGAGAAAACGCATGGCACATAGTTTATCGCACACAAAGTGGATGTGTAAATACCACATTGTGTTTACCCCAAAGTATAGACGAAAAATCATCTATAATCAATGTCGCAGTAGTTTAGGAGAAATATTTCGACGATTATGTAGTTATAAAGGAGTCGAAATTATAGAAGGACATCTGATGCCGGACCATGTACATATGTTGGTCAGTATTCCACCAAGAATAAGCGTATCGAGTTTTATGGGATATTTAAAAGGTAAGAGTGCGTTAATGATGTTTGATAAACACGCAAATTTGAAATATAAATTTGGGAATCGACATTTTTGGGCAGAAGGATATTATGTGAGTACGGTGGGATTAAACGAAGCCACGATAAAGAAATATATTCAAGAGCAAGAGAAACATGATATAGCCTTGGATAAATTGAGTGTGAAGGAATATGAAAATCCCTTTAGGGATAGTGGTAAGTAATACAAACGCCTCTTTGAGAGGCGAGTGACGGGTCAAGAGCAATAAGGCTTGAACAAAGTGAAAGCCAGCGTCTTTAGGCGCTGGCTGGCTTTTTGGGCTTATAGCCCCTGTTCAAACCACCCGTTAGACGGGTGGTTATGATTTGTTTTAAACAAGAAAACAAAGAAATGGAGGAAGATAAAAATGCGAAAAAATTATTTCTTGTTTGTGAATGGAAAAAAAGTGGAGGTTAGTGAAGAGATTTATAAAGTCTACTGGCAAGAAAAAAATCATGAAAAATATTTGAAGCAGGTGGATAGAAGAAATCACCTGCTTTTTTTCTCGTCTTTTGATCATGATGGACATTTTGAGGATAGTATAGTTGATGAGGGTTTTGATGTAGATAAGATCGTTCAGACACAGATGATGATTGAGGCAGTGCGAGATGCACTATCAAAATTAAATGATGAAGAAAGAGAAATCATTGATAGACTTTATTTCAATGATGAGACTATTCGTTCGGTGGCTGAAACGAAAAAATATCTCATCCAGCTCTCATAAAGAGAAGAAATAAGATATTGGACAAGTTAAGAGAATTGCTGAAAGACTTTAAATAGCATTTAGGTCATTACGAAAAAACAGCAAAAAAAAACTTAATATCGACATTAAAATACCTTTTTCTTACAAGTGGGTTGTAATTTAAGATAAATTCTTTTAACCTATACAAACTTAATAAAATGGGTAACAGGAGGAAAAGGTATGATTGAAAAAGAGGTATTAGAACTTGTTGTTAAAAAAGTAATGGACAAGTTTGCAAAAGAAAATGATGGTTCAAGAGGTTGGGCAAAGGAAGATATTGAGAACGAAATACTACTGCTTGGCGGAACTATGACTGATGTTTACGAAGCTATGAAGATAGGATTTAATGTTTGTCTTAATGACTACAAACTTCAAGAACCATTATATTGCTAAAACTTTATTTGAAAGGCATCTCTACGGAGGTGCTTTTCTTTTTCAAAAAAATTCATAAATCTGGTTACCAAGAGGGATAAATTTTCACTATTAAAGTGTAGGGGGAATTTATCCTTTTGCTTTTGAGGTAGAAGAGAAAATCTATTCCGTTATTAAGCAAAGAATCCTACATAGCAGAAAGCTAATTGATCTTTGACAACTGAATAGACCAAGGTGGGACGTTATCCATTTGTGGAGAATTATGACCTACGCCAAGACTTTTCTGCTAAGAAATTTGGTTTAAATGAATACTGGTAAGTGCCAAGGATAAAAGAAAAAGAGCGATAAATAGGAATACATAAAGGATAGATGTGGCAATCTATCTCTGTGATGCAAATGGTGATAATGATACTTCAATAGTTTAAGCCGGCTCGTCTTAATAAGGGGCGGTGGTGAGATTCCAATGTAGCAGCCAATGCACCTACCAATGTCATAAAACTTATTATAAAAATAGTGAGGTTAAGACTATGAATAAGAAAAAAAGTTAAGAAAGATAAGGATAAGAAACAAATAGCCGATGATTATTCTAAGAAAATAACCTACTCTACAAGCGAAAGTGAAAAGCTTGATTTACTGGATATTGTTGAGATGTATCTATGTAAATCCTGTGTCAGAATTTGAGGGGCTGACAAAGAGAAATAGGGTGCGGTAAAATATAGGTGGTAGAAGTAATCTTCCAAAATGACTATTTGCCAAAATATCATTTTAGGAGGATTGTTATGTGAAATACTGCGTGTATGTATCTTCGTCTTTCAAGAGAAGACGGAGACAGTAATGAAAGCAACTCTATTTCAAATCAAAGACAAATAATCAAATCTTACGCTAAAGAAAAGAACATAGATCTATCTTTTGAATATGTAGATGATGGATATAGTGGTTCTAATTTTGAGCGTCCAAATTTTAAGAATATGATTGATGACCTGAATAAAGGAAAGTTTTCTATCATTATGGTAAAAGACTTATCTCGTTTCGGCAGAGATTATATTGAGTCAGGTAAGTATCTGCAAAAGATATTTCCTGAAAAAGGTATTCGCTTCATATCTGTAAATGATAACTATGATAGTGATAATGCGGATATTAGCGATACACATTTAATACTTCCAATTAGAAATTTTATCAATGGCAGTTATTGTAGAGACATCTCTATGAAAGTGAAATCATCAAAAGAAGTGAAAAGAAAGAATGGTGAGTTTATTGGATCATTTGCTCCTTTTGGATATAAGAAAGATGATAAAAACAAACATCAGCTTGTAGTTGATACAGAAGTAGCTCATATCATTGAGCGAATATTTAATATGAAAATAGAGGGATATTCCTCAAAGGTTATTGCCGACTTTCTAAACAGTATTGGAACAGTCACACCATCAAAGCACAAAGAAAATAATGGTGATAACTTCAATACTGGTTTTGTTGTGAAAAAAGCAAAATGGGATGCTAAGATGGTAAACCGTATTATTTCAAATAAGGTTTATATTGGTGTCCTGGAACAAGGAAAAACAACAAAATTAAATTATAAATCAAAGCATGAAGTAGATGTTTCAAAAGAAGACTGGATAGCAATAGAAAATGCTCATAAAAGCATAGTCTCAAAATCCATCTTTGCACTTGCAAATAAAATGCTACTTCGTGATGTGAAACAATCTAAAGATAAGCCATATATATTATCAGGTATGCTTTATTGTAAAGATTGTGGAAGTCCTATGATCAGGCGAAAAGTAAGAGACAAGATTTTCTATATTTGCTCTGAATATAACAATACTGGAGAGTGTTCAAGACATAGTGTAAAAGAAGACTATGTTACTCATGCAACTATTCATGCATTAAATGAATATCTATCTAAGTACAATGAGCTACTTAAAAAAGTTAGCGAAATAGATGTTTCAAAGTTTACATTAAAGGTTGATTTTGAGTCATTAAATGCAGAAAAAAGGAAGTATGAAAGACTTAGACAATCTCTTTGTATGGATTTAGAAGAAGAACTTATAACGACTGAAGAATTTGAACGATTTAGAAAAAATTATCTTATCAAGATTAGAGAAATTGAGAAACAAATTATTACAAAGCAAAATATCGTAGATGAATTGAAAATGAAGATAAACGATAAAGGTAGTTTCGCTTCTGAGATAGTTCCTAATCCTGAAAGCGATGAATTGAATCGATTGTCTTTAGTGTCTTTTATAGATCGTATTGAGATAGGAGAGGATAATGCAATTAACTTTGTCTTCAACAATATTGAAACAGTAAATCTACTTCAAGCAATTGTGTATAGTGATAAGGCTAAAGCTAAGGATACACATAAGACAAGATTAATATCAATGGGCAAGTTATTTGGTGAGCAGTTAGAAAGAGTAGAACCTAAGCTTGCAGTTGGAGGTGTTTGTTAATGGCAAGGACTTCTAAAAGATATATAAGAAAAAACGAAGAACAAGCACAAAAAGTATTTTATAAAGCTGGAGTATATACAAGATTATCCAGTGAAAGAAAAGAAGAGTGGCGTGAGAAATCATCGTCTATCGAAACACAGATGCTTTGTTGTAAAGAGTATGCTCTAAAGGAAAACATCAAAGTCGTAAATATCTACACAGACTATGAATATAGTGGAACAAATTTTGAAAGACCACAGTTTCAAGAGATGATGCAAGATATTCGTGAAAGAAGAATTAATTGTATTATCATAAGAGACTTATCAAGACTGGGAAGAGAATATCTTGAGATGGGAAGACTTATAGATAAGGTATTTCCGTTCTTGGGAGTAAGGTTTATTTCTGTTAATGATAAGGTTGATACTGTTAAGGATTTAGATTCTAAGAAATCATTTGAAGTAACTCTAAAGAATATCGTCAATGATATGTATGCTAAAGATATTTCGGTAAAGATAAAGACAAGTAAGCACAATAGGGCAAGAAACGGATACTTTATTGGTTCTGTTCCGCCTTATGGATATAAGGTAGTAAAATTAAAAGAGGGACAGAAATTAGAAGTTGATGAGAATTTTAGATTCATCGTTGAAGAAATGTTCCGATTGACACTTGAGGGAAAAAGCCAATATGAGGTTGCAAAACACTTTAATACAAAGGGTTATGCGACGGGAATGGTCTATTACAAAACAGGTAGAATTTATAGACAAGATGGCGATCCACAGTGGAATAAAGCTACTATTTCAAAAATGCTTACTAATAGAGCATACACAGGAACTTTAGTGCAAGGTGTTAAGCAACAAAATCTTGCAAAAGGAATGAAGCAACAATATGTAGATGAAAGCCAGCATATTATTTATGAAAATGCTCATGAACCTATTATCTCAAAAGAAGACTTTGAAAAAGTGTTGCAAGGGCGAGCAGATAGATTAAAGAATAATGCTTTTGGTGCAGAAATGCATAATTTTGAAAGAGATTATGAGAATAGATATAAGGGATTGATTTTCGATTATGCAACAGGTAAGGAGCTTTACCGAAGAACCATAATTTATGGTATAAACCATGATAGACTTTATTATTCTTTTCAAAATGATACTTGCACAGGAAAGATAGATAACGAAGTAAGAGTATTTATCATGGAAAGAGAACTTGATAAAGCAATGTCAGAAAAGGTAGCAGAGTTTATCACTAAGGCTACAAGCAAGGAAAAGCTAATAGAAAGAGTGTCTGCAAGGTTTTCTGAAAGCATAGGTAAGCTAAACGAAGATATTTCAAAACTCAAAATTAAGACAGTGAAGGAAGAAATTCTAATTCAAAAAGCCTATGAAGAGTATAGCTTAGGTAAGATTGATAGAGAAGAATATGGTCTAAAAAGAGAGATTGCTCTTAGCCATATTGCAACAATCAATAATGAAGTTATTTCGATTGAAAAGGTTGTAAAAGACCTTGAAAGAAATAAGAGAATATCTATTAAGTGGATTAAGGATGTATTTTCAGCAAAAAAAGTTGAAAAATTACCAGCTGATTTAATTCATAGCTTAGTAGAGAAGATAATTGTCTATGGCAATCATAACTTTGAAATAATCTTTAAATTTAATATGGATAGTTTGATGGGAGGCATAAAGGATGAGTAAAATTGCACTTTATATCAGATTATCTGTAGAAGATCAGATGAAGAAAGATGAGAGCGAAAGTATCATTAGCCAAAGGTATTTCCTGAATGATTTTCTTGATAGAAATGATGAATTTAAAAGCTTCCAAAGAGAAGAATATATTGATGACGGATATACAGGAACAAATGAGAAAAGACCATCTTTCCAAAGAATGCTTGAAGAAGTTAAGAATGGAAAAATCAATGCAATCATTGTAAAAGACTTATCGAGGTTTATGAGAGATTACATTTCGCTTGGTGATTATCTGGAGAATATTTTTCCTTTTCTTGGTATTAGGTTTATTGCGATTAATGATGGCTACGATAGTGCTAAGGAAAAAGGAAACGGAACAGACCTTGATATTCAGTTTAAAGGTTTGTTATATGACTTCTATACAAAAGATATTTCGCAGAAAGTAAAGACAGTTACTACTGAACTTAAGAAGCAAGGAAAGTTTCTTGCCTGGAGTCCACCATTTGGTTATATGAAAGATCCAGATGATAAGCACAACATCATTATTGATGAAAAAACAGCTTGGATTGTGAGGATGGTGTATGACTTAGCCCTTACAGGACTTGCATCAAGAAAGATTGCAGCAGTTATGAATGAAGAGAATATACCAACACCAAACGAGCGCAAAAAAGAACTTACCAATATGGATTATGAATATAACATTGTGTCATCAGATACAAGAGATGCACCAACATGGACAAATGGTACAGTGGTAGATATTTTATCTAATGAAAATTACACAGGCACTTATGTCTTCAATATGCAAGAAAAGTCGGTATTGACTCTTGGGAGTTTTAAATTTAATCCTAAAGAAGAATGGGGTAGAGTTTATGACTATCATGAAGCTATTATCTCAAGAGAAGAGTTTGATAAGGTTCAAGAAATTAAAGAAATTAAAGAAAAGAATAGCTTCTTAAAAGGAAAGAATACAGATTATCCTTGGAGGACAAAATCGCCATTACAAGGATTTGCAAGATGTCCTACTTGTAATCATATTCTGGACTTACTCAATCAAAGTTTAAACGACCAGATGGAAGTATGAGAATACACAAGTATTTTCATTGTAGGATCTGTAAGTGTAATAATGTAGCACATAAAAACTCAAGAGTAGATAAGTTAGAGGATCAGGTGCTTGCACTTATTAAAGAGAAGTATGGTGAAGCAGAAGTAAAGCCCAAAGAAAAAATAAGTATTAAAGATATAGAGAGGAAGATAGAGAAGCTTCAGGCAAAAAAGATGTCTGATTTTGAAAAATATAAGCTTGGAAAAATGACGAAAGTTAAGTTTGTAGAAAGCAAAAATCAGATAGATAATGAAATTGACAGGCTTGAAGAAAAGATAAAACTATCTTCTAATGAAATAGAAGTAGTAACAGATAATGAACTTACACGAGAACTTATGGAAAAGTATGTTGAGTCAGTTATCTGTGAAGGTAGTATAGTTCAAAAAATCATATGGAAATAGATGTAAGAGGGAGTGAGAAATCACCCTCTTTTATTATCTAAAAATAAACAACATATTTTGTGTCAGTCGCTTGACACGAGAGGGGTCGGGCTCTTTGCTTCTGCAAGCGAAGAAACAGTTTGACGACCATGTTATTGAAGATGGATTTTATGGGCAGTAAATCAATATGACGACCTATAACTTAGCACGGATGAACATGTTTCTCCACAATATTAACTATGATAAGTTTAGCATTGAGCGTGGGAATACTTTGCTTGATCCTAAGCATGGGAATGACAAGCCATTTGATGCTATTGTTTCAAACCCACCTTATTCTATTAAGTGGATTGGGAGCGATGATCCAACGCTGATTAACGATGATCGTTTTGCGCCTGCGGGGATTTTGGCACCTAAGAGTAAGGCGGATTTTGCCTTTATCATGCATAGCTTGTCTTATTTATCCTCAAAAGGGAGAGCGGCGATTGTAACATTTCCTGGGATTTTTTATCGTGGGGGTGCGGAGCAAAAGATTCGTAAATACCTAGTAGACGGAAATTTTGTTGAAGCAGTTATCCAGTTTCCAGATAATCTTTTCTTTGGAACGTCCATTGCAACTTGTATTCTTGTTTTGGCGAAAAATAAGCCGATAACAGATGTTTTCTTTATCGATGCGAGTAAAGAGTTTAAAAAAGAGACCAACAACAATGTTTTGACGGAGGAAAATATCTCTAAAATTTTGACGACTTTTGAAAGTCAAGCGGTTGAGGACTACTTTTCTGCTCGAATTCCTTTGAAAGCAATCGCTGAAGCGGACTACAATCTTTCTGTTTCCACCTATGTAGAAAAAGAAGATACACGTGAGAAGATTGATATTGATGTCTTGAATAGAGAAATCGCTGAAACAGTGAAAAATATTGATCGCTTGCGTGCAGAAATTGATAAGATTGTCGAGGAGTTGAGCTGATGAGCAATGATGTGATCATCTACAATACGGATGATGGGAAAGCCCAAATTGAGCTACACTTAGATAATGGAACTGTTTGGCTGACACAAGCAGAACTGGCAGAATTGTTTCAAACATCTAAGCAAAAAGAACGTTTGGTAATGGGTACAAAAGTTATAGAACTTTATCCTAAAAATTTAGCTAAAATCAAAATCCCTCTCCCACCGAAAAAAATTCAAGTAGAAATCGTGCAAATACTTGACAAATTTACAGAATATGTTACGGAACTTACGTTTCGTAAACAGCAATATTCCTATCACCGTGATAAGCTCCTTTCGTTTGAAAATGAAGTGTATGAAGTTGAGTGGAAGACGCTGGGGGAGGTACTTGTCAAAGGACGAGGGACTAAAATTACAGCTGGACAAATGAAAGACTTGCATAAGGAGGGGGCTCCTATTCGTATTTTTGCAGGTGGTAAGACATTTGCGGATGTTAATTACGGAGATATTCCAGATAAGGATGTTCATACAGAAACATCTATTATCGTGAAGTCGCGTGGTATTATTGATTTTGAATATTATACAAAACCTTTTAGTTTTAAAAATGAGTTTTGGTCATATAGTTCTGATAATGAAGATATAAATTTACGTTATGTTTATCATTATCTCAATCATAACAAATTACATTTTCAGAATATTGCTGATAATATGCAAATGCCACAAATTTCAAGTAATGATACTGAGAAATATAGAATACCTTTGCCTAATAAAGCCATCCAATCCCGCATCGTCCAAGTTTTGGACAACTTTGATACAATCTGTAATGATTTAAAAATCGGTCTCCCAAAAGAGATTGAACAACGTCAAAAACAATACGAATATTTTCGAGATAAGCTCTTGACCTTTGCCGCTGAAGGCGTGTACACTGACAGCACAGCACAGCACAGCACAGCACAGCACAGCACAGCACAGCACAGCACAGCACAGCACAGCACAGCACAGCACAGCACAGCACAGCACAGACAAGACCTAATTAAGTTCTTGCAGTGGGTGTTTGGACCGATACGAGTAACGTTGGGAGCTGTGGCTGATTATAGCACTGAAAAAATAACAACAGATGAGTTAACATCTGAAAATTATGTAGGTGTTGATAATCTTTTGCAAAATAGGGCAGGGAAAGAAGAAGCGACTTATTTACCAAAAAATACAAAAGTAAATGTTTATAATAAAGAAAACATTTTACTTGGAAATATACGACCTTATTTGAAGAAAATCTGGTTTTCTTCAAATATAGGTGGGGCAAGCCCAGATGTCTTGGTTGTTCAAAATCAAGTATCGGATTGTATAAATAGTCGGTATTTATATCATATACTGGCAGATGATAGATTTTTTGAATTTGATATGCAAAATGCTAGGGGTTCAAAGATGCCTAGAGGAGATAAGAAGGCTATCCTCACATACTGTTTTGTTTTACCTATGCTCTCTGAACAAGAACGTATTGTCTCCATTCTTGATAAATTCGATACATTAACTTCAGACCTCACACAAGGTCTGCCACTAGAAATTGCCCAAAGACAGCAACAGTATGAATATTTTAGGGATCAGTTATTAAGATTTTAATATAAAGACAGGGCATGCAAGACGTATATAAGAAACGTATGTTTGATTTTTCAAGTTATATTAAACATTCATCAGAAGAAGTTATAGAATGAATACACAAAAAAGATGTTAATTTGTCTTTTTGAAGACTTTATCACTAGATATCATTTTTATAAGGGTGACCAAGATTGATAGTTTATACGGATCCTATTTTAGAGGCTAATAATTTTATTGTCTTAGAAAAATACACAAAGTATGAAAAGGCAGGTTCTTATCAGACAGAAGCTGATTTGGAGCGAGAGTTAATTTTGGATTTGCAGCAAAATGGATATGAGTACCTTAATCACTTAACTACACCAGAAGATTTGATGCTTAATCTGAAAGTTCAGATGGAAGCATTAAATAATGTATCATTTTCGGACGCAGAGTGGCAACGATTTTTAGAAGAATACCTGAATAAACCTAGTGATAGTTTGGTTGATCGCACGAGAAAACTTCATGATAATCATATTTATGATTTTATCTTTGACGACGGTCATATCCAGAACCTCTATCTGTGGGATAAGAAAAACATTAATCGTAATAAACTTCAAGTTATCAATCAGATGAAACAGTCGGGCATTCATAATAATCGCTATGATGTAACGATATTGGTCAATGGTCTACCACTGGTTCAGATTGAATTAAAAAAGCGAGGTGTAGCGATTCGTGAGGCTTTTAATCAGATTCATCGTTACAGTAAGGAAAGTTTCAATGAGGAAAATTCGCTTTATAAGTATCTCCAGCTGTTTGTCATCTCAAATGGTACGGATACTCGCTATTTTGCGAACACTACTAAGCGAGATAAGAATTCCTTTGATTTTACGATGAACTGGGCACTAAAAAACAATGAACCTATTAAGGACTTAAAAGATTTCACTTCAACATTTTTAAGTCAACAGACTTTGCTCAATGTTTTGATTAATTATTCTGTGTTTGATACGAGTGACACCTTGCTGATTATGCGACCTTATCAAATTGCGGCGACGGAGCGTATTATCTGGAAAATTCGTTCTGCCATTTCTTCAAAGTTAAAAAGCGGACCCGAGACAGGTGGCTATATTTGGCATACGACTGGCTCTGGAAAGACTCTGACTAGTTTTAAGGCGGCAAGGCTTGCCACTGAAATGGATGAAGTGGACAAAGTCTTCTTTGTGGTCGATCGGAAAGATTTGGATTATCAGACAATGAAGGAGTATCAACGCTTTTCTCCTGACTCGGTGAATGGTTCAAATAGTACAGCAGGGCTGAAACGTAATATTGAAAAAGACGACAATAAAATTATCGTTACTACGATTCAAAAGCTCAATAATTTTATGAGTAGTGAGAAAGAACATTCAGTCTACCATAAGCAAGTGGTTTTTATCTTTGATGAGTGTCACCGTTCTCAATTTGGGGAAGTACAGAAGCGTTTGAGACAAAAATTTAAGAAGTATTGCCAATTTGGTTTTACAGGGACACCGATTAAGGTAGAAAATGCTTTGGGTAGTGAAACAACAGCTTCGGTTTTTGGTCAAGAGTTGCATGCTTATGTTATTACCGACGCTATTCGTGACCAGAAAGTTCTAAAATTCCTAGTTGACTATAATGATGTCCGTCCTCAGTTTAAGGCACTTGAAAAAGAGCAAGATTTAGATAAATTGTCAGCTGCTGAAAATAAAAAGGCTTTGCTTCATCCAACACGAATTAAAGAAATTTCTAGCTATATTTTAGAGCATTTCAATCAGAAAACTCACCGGCAGAATGGTAAGGGATTTAATGCAATGTTTGCTGTTTCTAGCGTTGAGGCAGCAAAAGCCTATTATCAAGAGTTACAAGTACAGCAAAAAAATCAAGATAAACCGTTGAAGATTGCGACTATTTTCTCTTATGCAGCCAATGAAACGCAACTGTCGGTTGGTGAGATTGCAGATGAAACCTTTACACCAGCGGATTTGACTGATGTTAGCAGTAAGGAGTTTTTGAGCGGCTGCGTGGCTGACTACAATCATTTATTTGGAACAAGTTTTACTATTGATGGGAATGATTTTCAAAATTATTACCGTGATTTAGCAAAACGCGTTAAGAGTGGAGAGGTAGATTTGCTTATTGTTGTCGGTATGTTTTTGACAGGATTTGATGCACCAACTCTGAATACACTCTTTGTGGATAAAAACTTGCGATATCATGGACTGATTCAAGCCTTTTCACGCACAAATCGGATTTATAACGCTACTAAGGCTTTTGGAAATATTGTAACTTTTCGTGACTTAGAGCAAGCAACGAAAGATGCTATTAAGTTATTTGGAAAAACTGAGACAGCAGAAGTATTACTTGAACGGTCTTACCAAGATTATATGAATGGTTATACGGAAGCGGGAGAAGGAAAAAAAGGCTATCTAGATGTGGTTCAAGAGTTACAGGAGAAATTTCCAGATCCATTGGCTATTGTCAAAGAGAGTGATAAAAAAGAGTTTGTAGCTTTATTTGGTCAATTCCTACGCTTAGATAATATCCTGAAAAACTATGATGATTTTATGAGCTTACAGACTTTACAAGAGTTGGATATTTCAAATACACAAGAGGTAGAAAATTTCAAGAATCGTTTTCATGTTGATGATGAGGCATTGGCAGAATTGTTACAATTAGATGTTCCAAGTATCCGTGAGATTCAAGACTATCGTTCGACTTATAATGATATAAAGGCTTGGTATGATAATGAGCGTCGTAATAAGCAGGATAATGATTCTAAGGTTGATTGGGATTCAATTGTCTTTGAGGTAGAGTTGTTGAAATCACAAGAAATCAACTTAGATTATATTCTTGAATTGATTTTTGAGACCAATAAAAAAATTTCTGACAAAGATGAATTGATTGAAGAAATCAAGCGCACTATCCGTTCTAGCATTGGGCATCGGGCGAAAGAAGATTTGATTGTGGAATTTATTCATACGAGTAATTTGGATGATTTTGAAGACAAAGCGGATATTATTGAGCACTTTTTCCTCTTTGCACGTAAGAAGCAGCAAGAAGAAGTTGCCGATTTGATTGCTGAGGATAATTTGAATGAAATAGCAGCAAGACGTTATATAGAAACCTCTCTTAAACATGAATATGCTAGTGAAAATGGGAATGCTTTGAATGAGGCTTTACCTAAGATGAGTCCACTTAAACCACAATATCGGACAATGAAACAAAAAGTTTTCGAGAAAATTGTTGCATTGGTTGAAAAATTTAAGGGGATTGGTGGAGAAATCTAATAAGATGTGTATTAATATAAAATAGATTCTGCATTATCTAGTGGAACTTAATAGATATTTAGTGAAATTATTACCAGACTGAAATTTGTATTAAACTAATAATTCAGTCTGGTTGTTTATATCTAATGTTTGTAAGCGCCTACCTAGAATTCTGACAGTATAAAGTTCAGAATTAGCCATAGAACTAAGATGAAAAATTATGAAACTAGAAGAAAGCTACATAAATCAAAACTTTAATTACAGTTGTAAAAAGCAATCCGTAGTATTCAGCAGCAATAAATTTTAATCAGTCAAAAGCAATAGAGACATGTTATTTTGTTTTGATGCCCTACATAATCGAAAAAAGCCAGTATTATGTGTAGAAAATGACTTACACATAATACTGGCAAATATATTTTAATGATTAAATTACTTCAACTTATTTCTCGTCACGAACTCCATACTGATAGCTCACACCTAAATTCTCACGCAAAGTATTACCTTCATAGTCTTCATGGAAGATGCCACGTTCTTGAAGAATTGGCACAACTTGTTCAACAAAGGCACGAACACCGTCATGAGATAAATCAGGTACGATTGAAAAACCGTCTGTTGCACCTGCTTCGAACCATTCTTGTAAGAAGTCTGCCACATCTGTTGCTGTACCAACCACAACTGGATGATAGTTGATTACTCCCATAGCCAATGTATCAAGTGGTGAATATCCTTCTTGTAATAATTGTACGGCACGTGGTGAGCGAGGGTCTTGCCAGTGTGGTTGTAACATTGAGCGTACCTCTTGTGGCAATGGTTTTTCAATATCTAGGCTGTTTAAATTAATTCCTACCATTGCTGATAAGTAGTTTAAGCGTTGTTTAGTTTCTTGTGGATCAAAATTCATCACTTGTCGACGACGTGCAATGGCTTCTTCTTTAGTATCAGCAATAGTAACCATAAATCCAGTAAAGATATTGATATCATCAGCAGAGCGACCATGTGCGACAGCACTTTCGCGTAAAATATTACGGTAGTCACGTGCTTCTTCAATTGTAAATGGATTAGCATACACACCTGATGCAAAACGACCAGCTAAGCGAATACCTTCAGGGCTTGGACCAGCTTGAAAAATTGGTGGTTGACCTTGCTCTGACGGAGGAATTGGTAGGGGGCCTGCCGTTTTAATATACTCACCATTGTAGTGAATTGGACTAATTTTTGACATATCGGCAAACTGACCAGACTCTTTATCATGTAGATAAGCTCCCTCGCCCCAGGAACCCCATAGTCCTTGAACGGCTTCAATCACTTCATGCGCACGACCATAACGATCACGGCTACTCATCAAGTGTGTTCCGAAATTTTCTGCTGTTGCAGCTGTTGAAGTCGTTACTGTATTCCAACCGACACGTCCATGACTGATGACATCCAATGTTTTTAAATGACGAGCCAAATTATATGGTTCATTAAAGGTTGTTGAAAATGTTCCGACTAATCCAATATGCTTAGTTGCACGAGCAACAGAGGTCATAAAAATAAGGGGATCCATTGAGTGCATTGGTGTGTCATAAGTTAAATCATTTACGAGTGCAGGCGTATCTGCCATAAATAGGGCATGTAGTTTACCTTTTTCAGCTAATTGCGCCATTTCAACATAGTAGTCTATATCTGTATAAGCATCAGCTTTTGCTTCTGGTAATCTCCATGTTTTAAATTCGCCACCATAACCTGATACCATTTGTAATACGATTTTCATTTGTTTTTTTGTCATTTTATATTAACTCCTTTATTCCTAACATTAATTTATCCATAATTACAGCTATTGGTTCAATCTTATCAATCATCGAAATACCTAATCCAAACGAGGCATAGCCTTTCGATAAATCACCAAACAACATGCCATCTCGTAAGCCATTGTAACCATTTTGTGCTGCAAAAATTTCTTCTTTACTTGCACCTTCTTGACTCATTTCAGCTAATTGATTAGGTAGTTCACCGGGCAATGAGCGATAGAAATCTGGTTTTGTACGGTAAAGTAATAAGTCTGAAGCCTTTATATTTAGGGCTAATTGTTTGATATTTGTTGCTAAAATAGATTCTTCAGACATCATGAAGGCTGTTCCTACATAGAGGCCTTCAGCTCCAAGTGCAAAAGCAGCTCGAGCCGTTCTAGCATCGACAATGCCACCAGCTGCCATTACAGGGACACGTCCTTTAGCAGCATCGACAATCATTGGAACAATTGAAAAGGTACCAATGACTTGTGAAGGGAGTGTTCCACCTTCATCAAAACCTGTGGCGACAATAATATCGGCTCCGCCTTGTATTGCTTGCTCAGTATTTTCAACTGTTGGGGTATCGGCACGATAAACGACTTTAATGCCTTTGTCGTGGAATTTTTCAGTCCATTCTGGGTAAAATTTACCATTCATAACAGCAACATTAATATTTTCTTCTACCATTAAGTCTAGCATTGGTTGGGTAAATTGGTCTTCTGATGGATGCTTGGGAGAAATATTCAAACCAAGTGGCTTATTAGTTATATCACGTGCGATTCGTATTTCACGTCGCATATTTTCAATGGTTTCTTCGATAGTTGTTGCAGCAACCGTCTGCCCTGCACTGATACCAAGAACACCTAGTCCACCGGCAGCACTAACTGCACCTGCAAAGCAGCCATTTGTTAGCCATGCCATTGGACCTTGAATAATCGGCTTTTCAATCCCTAAAATCTCTGTAATACGATTTGGCATTTGTTTTCTCCTTTCGTTTTTGTTATATTATTTACAACACTTAGATTACAGGTGTCTTTTAATTCAGTCAATGGACAGTTTTGAACAATATGTCACCTATGTGACAAAATAGAGAGGAGTGTCATTTTGAAACAGGATTTAAGGTTTGAAAAAACTGAAAAAGCCATTCAAAAAGCTTTTTTGATGTTATTGCAGGATAAAGAATTGGCGAAAATTTCTGTAAAAGAATTGTGTGAACATGCTCAAATATCACGCAATGCATTTTATCAACATTATGAAACGAAAGAACATTTATATGAGAGTATGATGCAAGAAATTTTAAAGTCGATTGAAGAAGCCTGTACTCCATTGATTAAGGATATGGCAACCATTACGGAGGCAGAGGAACGTCTGTTTCTCGATAATATTTTGTTGGCGGTTAATCAACATCGTTTTGCTATTTATCAATTATTAATGAGTCAACCGGGGATGTTTTCCAAAGCGTTTCATGACATGTTGGTGATGTCCATGCACCAAGGTAGTCAACAAATTAATGTGACTCCGGATTCTCTTTTTATTCATATTTTTTCAGGTGGGATTGTAGCATTTGTGAGTTATTGGCTGTTACAGACGAGTTATACACTTGAAGAAGCACAAGAAAAGTTATTTGTAGTGCTGGGGCAATTGAAAGCAGTGTAATACTATTGATTAGGAGAGATTGAGGAGAATATATGAAAGAAAAATATCAAGTAATTGTAGTTGGTGGAGGGACGAGTGGTTTAATGGCTGCGATACATGCAGCAAAGCAAGGTGCGAGTGTACTCGTTTTAGAAAAAAATCCTAAATTGGGTCGTAAACTATTGTTATCAGGCGGCGGACGGTGTAATGTCACTAATCGGACAACTCGTGAGCGGTTAATTGCACATATTCCTGGAAATGGTAAATTTTTATATAGTGCTCTCAATCAATTCGATCAAGAAGATATTGTTGCATTTTTTCAAGAAAATGGGGTTGCATTAAAAGAAGAAGACCATGGGCGAATGTTTCCAGTAACGGACAGTGCACGAACTATTTTAGAGACTTTATTAAAGGTATGTGCTGAAAATGGTGTTGAAATTGTGACGAATGAACCGGTAGATAAACTATTTTTTGACCGAGAAAATCAGAAAGTGTTAGGTGTACTTACGCAATCAGGCAAAAAAATAGAAGCCAATGGAATTATTCTAGCAGTTGGTGGACGTGCTTATCCACGTACTGGAGCAACTGGTGACGGTTATGCGTGGGCAAAATCAGCTGGTCATACGATTGAGCGATTGTATCCGACTGAATCGCCTTTATTATCAGATGATAAATGGATAATGGATAAGTCATTGCGTGGTGTGTCATTACGTGATGTTGGAGTAAGTGTATTAGATAGCAACAATAAAGTTATTTCGTATCATCAAATGGATATGATTTTTACGCATTTCGGTTATTCAGGGCCAGCAATATTACGTTGTTCTGGTCATGTGAATCAATGGCTGCATCAAGAGCAACAAGCTATGGCTCGTCTGCAAATTGATTTAGTACCAGCATTATCACGACAAGAATTAGAGGCACATGCAGAGTCGCAACGTGATAAGCAAATTATCACGATATTAAAACAATGGATGCCTGAACGAATGGCTCAAGTAGTGATTCAACGAGCTAGCTTAGAAGACGCAATGGCTTATAAACAATTGGTACACGCACAAGTTGATGTGCTATGGCAATTGGTCAAAGGATTTTCTATCACGAGTACTGGTTCACAGCCGATTGAAAAAGGATTTGTGACAGGTGGGGGTGTGTCTACAAAAGAAGTTAATCCAGCGACAATGGAGTCTAAACGTATGAGTGGCTTGTATTTTTGTGGTGAGTTATTGGATATTAATGGCTATACAGGTGGCTATAATATTACGGCAGCTTTTGTCACAGGTGCTGTTGCTGGTCAGCACTGTGCGTGGGGAAGTTTTGGGTGAAATTACTAGTTCAAAATCTTATCAACTATCGAACAAGACTTAAAACAGTTAATCATCGAGATTTATGGTATAGATGAATCATTCTTCCAATTATATAATGAGCTTGATGCTCAATTGCCTGAATTACTAAAATAAATAAACTATCCCACTAAAAATTTCAAATTTGGTGGGATAGTTTTATTGGTTTTACAACACTATAATAATTTCTTCTGACTCCGAACCGCAAACTGCTGCCAGTCAATCCCACGTGCTTGTGCCCAGTGAGCTAGTTCTGGTGGCAGAACTAAATCAGTTTGATGTAGGTCTTTAATCGTGCGTGCACCGAGTAGTAGCATCATCTGTTGAATGGCTTCTGTCCACTCATTTACTTGAATAATTGATTTTTCAACGCCATTCGTATGTACCATATGCAAGAATCGACCAGACAGCCCAACTGCCTGTGCACCGAGTGCTAGTGCTTTGATAATATCTGAAAAATCATTAATACCACCACTTGCTAAAATCGTCGTTTTGTCCATGTAGGGACTAGCTTCAAGTAATGCTTCAGGTGTTGTTTGCCCCCAATTGATGAGCGATTGGAAATCTAAATGGTCACGACGATGATTTTCAATGGCGATGAAGTTCGTGCCACCACGTCCACTGATATCAATAGTAGTGACACCTACATTAATTAATTGTTGAATGGTTTCTTGGCTCATTCCAAAGCCTACTTCTTTAACAATAATAGGGACGTCTAATGATTTAACAATCGCTTCAATGTTTGGTAGCCATGATTTAAAATTACGGTCACCCTCTGGCATGACAATTTCTTGTGGAACATTTAAATGGATTTGTAAGGCATTGGCTTGTAGTAAATCAACTGCACGTTTGGCATTTTCAACGGAGTGGTGTGCACCGAGATTTGCCATAACAAAGCCATTAGGATTTTCTTTACGAATGATTGTAAAGGAATCTGCAACCGAAGAATCGCTTAATGCACCACTGACAGAACCAGATGCCATTGCAAGACCTGTATGATGAGCTAGTTGTGCTAATTGTTGGTTATAGTGCTTGGTTTTTTCAGATCCGCCTGTCATGCCATTAATATAAAAGGGCAGTGTATGTTGATGATTCGCCCATTCAGTACTGATTGAAATATCTTCAATAGCAAGTGGTGCAAATGAGTGATGTACAAAACGAATAGACTCAAATTGAGAGTGGGTATGCTGTTGTTGCTGGGTTAATGCTTGCTCTACATGGTCATCTTTACGTTGTTGTGAGTAAGTGGGTAGTTGTGATTTTAACATAGTATCCTCGCTTTCTACGAAGTTTGATTGGGTGCGACTGAAAGCGTCAAGGGCACGATTTTATGTTGTTGCCATTGATGAATTAATGCTTGTATGTCAGTCGCTTTGTGACCGATTGCGATACCACAGTCGCCACCACCAGCACCTGATGTTTTAGCTGCAAAATAATGTGCGTTCGCAATCGTAATCAATTGAGTTAATTCAGATGTTTCAATGCCGAGCTGCCATTGTGCAGAAATTCGGTTTAGCAATTGTTTTAGTAATTGAAGTGTTATATTAATTGTAGCAAAATCCCCTTGGATTAAGGCTGATGCTAGTGTTTCTACTAATGCTCGACTTTCTTTTATAAAATAGCGATAGTCATCACTTTGTGCCTGCCGAGCTTGGTCAAAATATTGCACATGATGCTCTGTGCTGGCAGGGGATTGCGTCCAACCAATCATCAATTGAATATCTGAATGAATCGCAAGAGAGTTGATTTCGAGCATTGGCCATGTTTGTTGAATAAGAGATGTATAAGAGATAGTGTGTTTCATTTCTTCAAATAGCCATTTACGGTCAAAGGAACGATACAAGACCCAACCGCCAAAAACGCAGGCGGCAATATCGCCGAAACTGCCTTTTTGCGACACCTTGAGTGAGGCGAGTGTAGCCAGTTTATAGAGTTCAAGTGGTGTAAAGGGACAGTGATGATGCGTTAAAATTGCTTTAATTGTCGCAATGGTGACGGCCCCGCTGGAGCCCAGTCCGTATTTTGCTCCCTCATTTGAAATCAATTCACTGTCAAAATGTAAATCATAAGACTTAATCGCAATACCTAATTCAGTTAAATAAGTTTCTGCCATTTTGACGGCTTGATAAACATATTGCCACTGTTTCGGAATCAACTGATTTTGATGTTGATAATAAAAAGAATTATTTGGATATAAGGACGAAGTCCACCGACTTTGATGAAAGTCTGCATTTTCATTAAGACAACAAGACAAGTATGCGTCAACAGCAACAATAATGGCTGGTTCACCGGATTCCAAGACGGCATACTCGCCTGCAATATATAATTTGCCAGGAACACGAACAGTCGTTTGTTTCATCATTATCACTCCACATCTAAAGGAAGTGCGTAAGGTGCAGGACCAGGTAAAGCCGTAATTAATTGCTCGGCTGCAAAATGTGATAGTAATTGACCACGTAAAGCGTCTAGTTGGCTAGCTGGACAAAGCACTTTAACATTTGGACCAGCATCCATTGTGATATAACATTGGAATCCTAAATCTTCACGCATTGATTGAATCACTTGAATGGCTCTTAATGATTCAGGTTCCCAATAAGTAAAACTTGGATTGGCAGCTAGTGTGGTTGCGTGCATTTTCATTGCATTGTGCTCAGCGATTTGTCCGACTTTTTCAAAGTTTTTCGCTTGAATTGCTTGTTTTATTTCTTGTAAATCATGTTCTACTTCTTGTGGCCATAGTGCGTAAAAAGGTGAAGTTTCCATTGTTTGTTCCATGCCGATTCTGCTACTAATTTTCTTTGCTTGACGATTGATGACGATGACGAGCATCGCAATGTCCCAGTCTGCTGCATCAATAGGTTCAGCATAACTCGATTCCGACACATCGCCGTCACCCTTATGCCACTCAACAAAACCACCGAATAAACTACGACTAGCACTACCTGAACCTTGACGTGCAATAATTGATAAGGCTTTTGCATCTAGTTCTAGTCCGAATGCTTGATTGCAAGCACAAGCGAGTGCTGCATAGGCAGATGCAGAAGATGCAAGTCCTGCTGCGGTCGGAACATGATTCCAGCTTTCGACCTGGACAGCAGCTGAATTTCCACTCAAAGCACGAAAACGCTCAACGAATTTTGTCACATTTTTTGTTGCTGCCTCAGACTGAAGTTGTCCGTCTAAGTAAAAGGTATCTACTAATTCTTCGGGCTTTAATGTGACTTTGGTATCGGTATAAAAGGCATCAAGTGTGAGTGATAAACTGCTAGTTACTGGTAAAAATAATTCTGCATTGCGTTTTCCCCAATATTTAATGAGGGCAATATTGGTATGGGCACGAAATTTTCCTTGACTCATTATGAATTCCTCCTATTCAGGCTCCACCGAGCAGAAATGACGTCCACTTCAGAAGTCCCTTTTGTGTGCCACTCACACGCCAGTGACTTCTTCCAGTGGTTCATTTCAGAACGCTCGTTGTCGCACCATGTTTATTCAGGCTCGCATGGATTGTCATGACGTCCACTTCGTAAAACTCTTGAAGTGCGTAGGCACTTCTACGACCTTTACTCCAGTGGTTCAGGCCAAAGCATCCACGCTCGCACCATGTTTTGATTGTGAAAAAAGTGTAACACGTCTCCATTGATTGAGTTGGTCAAAAAAGGGGAAGTGTTACACTCTAAATAAACGATAAATATGACGCAAACGTCGTATTAATTATTAGCACCTGTTTCTAAGTTTAAGTGCCATGTTTGAACAGCACCGGCATCACGCATTGCTTTGGCGATACGTTTAGCAGCTGATTTTGTTTCAGCCAAGGCGATTAAACAGCCGCCACGACCACCACCGGTTAATTTTGCACCTAAAGCACCTGCCATCCACGCTGCATTTACAATTTTATCCAAGTGTGAGTTGGATACACCTAGTTGGTTTAAGTAGTAGTGATTATAGGTCATTAATTTTCCTAACTCAATCGCATTACCTTGAGCAATTTTATCATAGGCTTGTTGGACAAAGTTACCGATTGCTTGCATCGCTTGGTCGACGAAATGTGGTTTGTGTTTACGCAATAGGGCAACATGTTGTACGGCTGATTTTGTTTGTCCAGCTTGACCACTATCAGCGACCACGAGATAGGCAGATAGCGATAAGTCAAAAGCATGTGGGGCACGACTTTTTCGGTAGATGACAGGAGCATAAGTGCTAGTCATCAAGGTGTCGAGGCCACTGGTTGATTGATGTGCAATCACTTCGGCTTGATTGACAATAAAATGTAATTGGTAATCGCTCAATGTTAAATTGTATAAATCAGCAATAGCACGTACTACTGCGACTGTTACAGCTGCTGATGACCCCATACCACGTTCTTGTGGGATTTCACTGGTAATGGTAATGTTTAATGCTGGATTACCAAGTTGAAAAGTATCCAAAGTCAATTGAATTGCCGTTTGGATATTATCTAAATGTTGGGGTGCTTGGTTGAGTGGCCCTGTATAATAGTGACAAGTTAAATAATTTTCTTGGTTTGGATTCAGGGTCACCGTTGCTTGAACGGCAATGGCAGGAAATGGTAGGGCAATCGCAGGGTAATCATAGACTACTGCGTGCTCGCCCATTAAAATAATTTTACTATGTGCATGGCCAGTACCTACGTTTTTGGATGTTAGTGCTGACTTTTTTAATGTATCGATTGCATGCGAGTCGATTTTCTCGATAGACACGTGCAAACCTCCCTAATTTTGTTATATCAATAAACGACACAGGTTATGTCGATAAATTATGCTTAATTTAAGCTATAATTAGCAAAGATTCTAATTAATTCCATACTATTTTACCGAAACCATGCTATGAAAGCAATAGTTGAAAAATACAACAAGTGACTTCTTCAACTATGTTGTGTAAAGTTTCAAAAAACTTACATAAGATAACGAATATTTGATTGCTTTTGTGGTAAAATGATTGTATCAAATTCACACTGAAAAGGAAAAGAAAACAGTTATGAAGATGCCACTTTTTAAACGATTTTCACGGACTGAATGGCAAGCATTACGTCAATCAGGACAATCCGTTACAAAATTAGATCAGCTTTCAAAACTTGTCTCATTAAATGATCGTCTTTCTGCCAATGATGTGCAAGAAGTTTATGGACCTTTAGTTGATTATATTGATATGGTGTATCAAAACAAGCAATTATTCTCAGCTGCAAAACAATCATTTTTATTAGGAAACACCGAAAAGAAAATGCCTACTTTTGTGATTGGTATTTGTGGGAGTGTCGCAGTTGGAAAAAGTACGACAGCTCGAGTATTGCATCAATTATTAGAAAAATTCTATCCAGAAAAACAGATTGCGTATATGACGACAGACGGTTTTTTATATCCGAATGAAGAATTGGAACGTCGTAATTTAATGCGTCGTAAAGGATTTCCTGAGAGTTATGACATGAATCGTTTGCTCGAATTTATGAAACAAGTGAAAATAGGTGATGCTGCGATTCAATATCCGATTTATTCACATTCGATTTATGATATTGTACCCAATCAATTTGAAACATTGCATCGGCCAGATATTCTCATTGTCGAGGGAATTAATGTGTTGCAGTTACCACAAAACCAAGAAATTTATGTGAGTGATTTTTTTGATTTATCAATTTACGTTGACGCTGAACAGTCGCTCATTCGTCAATGGTATATCGAACGTTTTGATATGCACATGGATTTGGCGAAACACGATTCAAGCAATTATTATCATGAAATGAGTCAATGGCCACGCAATCAAGCACATCAATATGCCCGTAAAATATGGCGTGAAATCAACTTGGTCAACTTAGTGGAGCATATTTTACCGACACGTGACCGAGCTGATGTGATTATGCATAAGACGAACAATCATTTTGTTGATGCAATTTATGTTCGGAAGTATTAAAATAGAGTGGAAAGTTGCTTGCACTTGTTGTGCTAATAAATTGCTCAATGGAGTATCCGTTACAGCAAGAGTGTAGCAAACTACAAAAATGAGATTACTGGAGGTATGTTTTGTGACGCAAACAATGACACAAATGGAAAAAATTGTTGTTTTGGATTTTGGAAGTCAATATAATCAGTTAATTACACGCCGTTTACGTGAAATAGGTGTTTTTAGTGAACTTTTACCGAATGATACGACTGCTGAACAAATTAAAGCAGAGGGAAATGTTATCGGTGTTGTCTTTTCAGGTGGCCCACATAGTGTATATGCAGAAGATGCGTTCACAGTTGACCCTGCTATTTTTGAGCTAGGGATTCCAGTTTTGGGTGTCTGCTATGGTATGCAGTTAACGACCCATTTATTTGGTGGGACGGTGGAATCAGCACCTACTCGTGAATACGGTACGGCTGAAATTGACGTACATCAAGTCAATCATGGTTTGTTTAAAGGTTTAGCTGAAAAAGAAAATGTGCTGATGAGTCATGGGGACCGTATTACAAAAATTCCAGAGGGATTTGTGGTGACAGCGAGTAATTCGCATACACCGTTCGCAGCTTTTGAACATACTGAACGTCAAATTTATGGTGTTCAATTTCACCCAGAAGTAAGACATACGGTGCATGGCTACGATATGTTGCGTAATTTTGCTTTTGATATTTGTGGGGCAAAAGGCGATTGGTCAATGGAAAACTTTATCGAAATTGAAATTGCAAAAATTCGTGAAAAAGTCGGAAATCGTAAAGTATTATTAGGATTATCAGGTGGAGTAGATTCCTCAGTTGTTGGGGTATTATTACAAAAAGCGATTGGTGACCAGTTAACGAGTATTTTTGTCGACCATGGTTTGTTGCGAAAAGGTGAAAGTGACCAAGTTATGGAGGCCTTAGGTGGTAAATTTGGTTTAAATATTATTCGTGTTGATGCGAAAGAGCGTTTCTTGTCGAAATTGAGTGGTGTTAGCGACCCTGAGCAAAAACGTAAAATTATTGGTAATGAGTTCGTGTATGTTTTCGATGATGAAGCAGCTAAATTAGAGGGTGTAGACTTTTTAGCACAAGGAACTTTATATACGGACATTATCGAGTCGGGTACTAAGACGGCTCAGACGATTAAATCGCATCATAATGTCGGTGGTTTACCAGAAGATATGCAATTTGAATTAATCGAACCATTGAATACATTATTTAAAGATGAAGTTCGTGCCTTAGGAACGGCTTTAGGTATGCCAGATAGCATCGTTTGGCGTCAACCATTCCCAGGTCCAGGATTAGGAATTCGTGTCATCGGTGAAATTACTGAAGAAAAACTTGAAATTGTTCGTGAATCAGATGCTATTTTACGAGAAGAGATTGCAAATGCCGGTTTAGAACGTGATGTATGGCAATATTTTACTGTGCTACCAGGATTTAGAAGTGTCGGTGTTATGGGAGATGGTAGAACTTATGATTATACTATCGGTATCCGTGCTGTTACTTCAATTGACGGTATGACTAGCGATTTCGCTCGAATTCCTTGGGATGTTTTACAGAAAATCAGTGCCCGTATCGTAAACGAAGTCGCTCATGTAAACCGAGTGGTGTATGATATTACAAGCAAGCCGCCAGCTACGATAGAGTGGGAATAAAAGATAAGGTTAACTTAGGCTAAGAAACCTTGATTCAACAGCATTTTAACAGCCGCATAAAGTATTAAAATGAGATAGATCCCTTTGAACTGTCTCCAAATTGTCTCTAAAAGATTATACTTGATTTCAAATCTTAAAACTAAAAAGCAGAGAATAAAGTTCTCTGCTTTTTAGTTACTATAAATTATTCGACAAGTAAAGCTGAATATGGTACAACAAGGGTATACTTTATACGATAATAGACGGCTTGGAAGAGTCTCGTCTACTGCCGTTGAAAAGGTTCTTGGTTGTAAGTTACATGACTAGAATGACTATCTATAATCTAATGGCTATTCAAATTATGCCATGACATATGAGCAATTTATGAAAACAACCTACTTACCATTTTATCAATCAGAAGTAAATGAGCAGACCTACTCCACACGCCATTCAGCAATCCATTTAGTTATAAAAAGGTTTGGTAGAAAGAAACTAAAGGATATTTCGGTTTTGGATGTACAAAATTTCAGAACATGGCTTTTATCAAAAATATATATGCCTACTAATGATTCTGACATATTAAGGAAAGCGAAAGAGTTTTTTTTGGTGAAGAAAATATTATAGATATTTCTTCCATTGATTAGGAGGATGACAAGTTATGCCAAATTTAAAAGCAAAAGAACATAAAAAATTTGAAGATATAAAATATGTTCGGAAAGACGGAAGTGAGTATTGGAGTGCAAGAGAACTTGCTGCTGTACTGGATTATTCCCAATGGCGAAACTTTCAAAAGGTCATTGATAGAGCAATGATTGCCTGTGAGAATAGTGGACATGAAATAGAATACGATTTTGCTGAGGTCAGCAAAATCGTGGAAGCTGGTGCTACAAGCAAGTCTATAAAAGATTATGAACTTACGAGATATGCTTGCTATTTGATTGTGCAAAACGGCGACCCGAGAAAAGAAGTGATTGCACTTGGACAAACCTATTTTGCCATACAAACATATCGTCAAGAAATAACTGACCATTTTAATCAGCTTGATGAAGATAGAAGAAGACTTGTTGTTCGTGGAGATATTAAACAGTGGAATCAACTTTTGGTAGAAACAGCACATGATGCAGGAGTTATAACAAATGAAGAATTTGCTATATTTCAGAATGCAGGCTATATGGGTTTGTACGGTGGGTTAGATGTAGAAGATATACATGACAGAAAAGGCTTAACCGCAAGACAAAAAATTTTGGATTATATGGGAAGCACCGAATTGATTGCTAATTTATTTAGAATTTCACAGACCGAAGAAAAGTTAAGGAAGGACAAAATTGAAGGTGTAGAAGCTGCAACAAAGGTTCATTATTCAGTAGGAAAAGAAGTGAGAAGTGCTATTGAAAAAATTGGAGGTACTATGCCGGAAGATTTGCCTGTTCCGGAGAAAAGTATTCAACAGATAGAAAAAGAGCAGATGAAGCGTCTAAAGGATAAAGCTAAAAAAGGCAAATTGATGTTGGATGAATAATGTGTGCTAATAATAGAAAGATATTCGTACTGTAGTATCATCATTGATACTGCTTTGATACTAAAAATCTCAAAAACCATAAAATAGATATAAAAATGACCAATTTTAGAAACTTAATAGATACTGATAGTATATAAAAGAAACAAATATGATACGTTAATTATTGAGTGGGAGTAGTTAAAAACAGGCGTTAAAGCCTTATAAATAGCTGTTTTGTGAGTGGCGTGCTTGCAAAATGCTTGCAAAGTTTAGAAATGGATCACCTGAAGAGTAATTCTTTAGGTGATTTTTTTAGAACAACAACTTCTCCAGGGGATTGGGGCTACTACAACTTCTGTTGGGGACACAAATTCCTCACCAGAAGTTGTAGAACTATAGATTATTCAAAATATCCTCCTATACTGATATATATCGAACGTTCGTATTTTCAGCAGGAGGTTATTTTATGTATACTTTTGAAGATAATAAATTATTGATTGCTCATTTATTAAATTTGCCCTTTCAAGAAATCGATACGATTACCACCATTGATTCATCCTCTATTTCTTGTGTGTTAAAAAATACTCATTCAGCTTGTCCCTTTTGTCATTCTACTCATGTTTATAGTAAAGGTTTCTATAAAAAATCTTTTACCATTCCTTACCAACACTCTAATATTAAAAATATCATTCTTAATATTAAACGTTTTAAATGCCAAGAATGTCTCCATTCTTTCTCTAACAGTACGGGATTACCCCCCAGAAATTTCATTACATCTTACCCTACAATTGAGGCGATTATGACTAGTCTAAAAAAAGAAAATCAGACGTTTAAATCAATCGCTGATAACTTTCATGTGTCTGAAACAACCGTTAAACGGTATTTTGACAAATATTATCATCCACCTAAATTTCAATTTCCTTCCGTTCTTTGCTTAGATGAAATCTATGTTCCATCGTTAACTATTCGTTCTAATTACCTAACTGTCATGTATGATTTTGAAAATAAAAAATTAATCGATGTCCTTCCTTCTAGAACAAAAGAAGACCTACACCGTTTTTTGACCTTTCTCTGCTAAAGACAAAGAAAAAGTTCAATACATCTGCATGGATATGTATCATTCTGATTCTATTGAGTATTATCTGCTAAAAAAATTGGAAATATCTACTTTTTAATCGTAAAAGTGATTTTCATAATCTCCCTCAATACAATCGTAAATTAAAACGGTATATTAATAAAGCACAGTTGTTTGAATTACTATTACAAATTGATCCCATTTTAGAAAAAGCATATAGCTTAGTGGATCAATATATCCTCTTCAATTCTCACATCGATTTTCCTCATAGAAAACTCGCTGAGATTGATGCTTTTATTAGCGATTTCTACAATTCTGGCATCCCTGAAATGGTGCAATTTGGAAAATTATTAAGCAGGTGGAAGATAGAAATTTGTAATTCTTTTACGGTGATTAATGGTGTTAGGTTATCCAATGCTTTTGCCGAATCGTCTAATGGCAGATTAAAAATTTAGTTCGCAATGCCAAAGGGATGCATTCCTTCCAACGTTGTCGTAACCGTATGATATATGTCATTAATCAAGACGATTGGACTCTAAGAGACTAAACACTCATTATTCCGAACGTTCGATTAAAAGAATCAGACTGAATTTCGTATTATGTCTACGAATTTCAGTCTGATTTCATTGCTTAATTCCCCACTAGAAGTTGTGGTGCCTAAAAATGCTACAGGGAGTTTCCCATAGCATTATTTATTACAGTAAATTGTTTTCTTTCAAGTATTCAATTCTCTTTTTTAGAATCTTTTCACGACTAAGAGCTTCAAATCATTTTTGTGTAAGTGTAGAGTAATTAAGTAGTTAGTTTTTTGAATAGAAAAGTTTTATTTGTCTTAAGTCATATATAAATTCATCATACCTATTATATTCGCAAAATATATCTTTTACAATAGGTACGAAAGAAAATATGAGTGAAAAAATTAATAAAATTAAGATTATTGTTAATACCGCCATATTAAGCATCTGTGTTTCTGTAGCTGTCTCACTAATTTTCTTGGCAATAAATACGACGATAGGAATAATGATTGCCCCCAATGTTTTGAAAGGTTTTTTAAATTGTGATAATAAATCACATTGTATCTGTGCATATTTTGCTTCCGTAATTAACATATCAAGAGAATCTAAATTTTTGATGTCAATATTATACTTTTTTAAAACTTCAATTGTCATATTCATTCGCTTTTCAGAATAGGGAATATAATGGTTTTCAAGCATGACACGAAGATTATCTTTTTTAGAGTCAATTATAGCGAAAATGATAAGTGAAATTAAACTTAATCCCATTGGGATAAATGAAAATATATTTTGTATAAATATAAGCAAAATGCCACTGATAATAATTCCGGTAAGAAAGATGACAAGAAAAACTTTTCGGTATAGCGGTAGCTTAGTAAAAGGGATAGTACTCTTGGTGTCCTTTAAACCTATTTTATAACTGATAAATAAATCGCAAAATCTCATATGTATACCTCACTTTTGTATATATTACAGTATTCTATTAAAGCTATAACAAATTATTTTCTTTCAAGTATTCAATTCTCTTTTTCAGAATCTCATCTCTTGACAGTTCTTCAAATTCTTTCTGTGTTAGCGGTAGAGAATAATACTCTATAGATTTATTTTTCATAGAATCAAACTGCTCTTTTGTAATGGAGTAGGATTCCAAGTCAAACAGGTTATCAGACAACTCTTTTAGGATATTGCATACATCAGCATTAAAAGCGTGTTCTTTATCATTACCATAGAACACAAGCTTAACATTCCATTTATTTTCATCGGTTTCAATGTCATTATTGGGGAATTTATCTTCCACAATTATTTCAAATCCGATTTCTTTTTTCATTGCCAGTTCATACATAAATAATACAAAATCTCTCATGCTTGAAAGACCTAAAGTATAGTCACTTCTTCCGGCAAGCCAATCTAAAGATACTTTGCATTTATCGGCAATATCTATCAGCACATCTATTGTAGGATTATTTTTATCATTTTCGTAAGCAGACATTGACGGTTGAGGTATTCCTAAAAATTCTGCAAACTCCTTTTGTGTTTTTTTATTTATAGAACGAAGATATTTCAATCGTTCCGATACAGTTTTATTATTCATATTACAATCTCCTATATTTATTATATCTTATTATATCAAATCGTATACTAAAAATAAAGAGAAAAACTGATAAAAATTAGAAACAACTATTTAATTATATTATATAAATCGGTATACTAATATATATCGCAAGTTCAAATAAACGAGAGAGGAGGAAAAATATGAGAAAAATGTATGTTGATGCTGAAGAAGTCAGCAAAGATTGGGGAGTTTCAAAACCTAAGGCATACAAAATGATAAAAGAATTAAATGAGAGAATGTTAAAAGGCAATCCAAATCTGATAGTGATTGCAGGCAAGGTTAATCGAAAATTTTATGAAGAAAACTGTTATGGACAATCGAAAGAAGTGTAGGAGGTGGTGCTGTGTCAGCAAGCAAGTATAAAGAAAGAGGTACCTGGAAAATTTATTTGAGGTATGTTGATTGGCAAGGAGTAAAACAAATCCATATAAAACGTGGATTCGCTACAAAGAGAGAGGCATTGGAATATGAAAGGGAGTTTTTATCGAGTAAGTCAAGAGATTTGAATATGTTATTTGAATCCTTTGTTGAAATCTATTTGAGTGATTTAAAGCCGAGGATTAAATACAACACTTATTTGACAAAGGTTCATATTATAGAAACGAAAATAATACCATACTTTGCTAAAAAATCTATAGCTGAAATAACAGCTCCGGATATTTTACAATGGCAAAATGAATTGCTTAAAAAGTCAGATGGTGAGGGGAAACAATATTCTCAAACTTACTTAAGAACAATTCAGAATCAACTAAATGCAATTCTTAATCATGCCAATAAGTATTATGGCTTAACAAGTAATCCTGCTCATAAAACTACTAAGATGGGAAAATCAAAGGCACAGGAAATGTTATTTTGGACTAAAGAGGAATATGAAAAATTCGCTGAAAGTGTTAAGAGCAAACCTGCCTCATACTATGCTTTTGAGATACTTTATTGGTGCGGTATTAGAGAAGGTGAATTGCTTGCACTTACAAAAGACGATTTTGATATTGAGAAGAAAACTCTAACTATTAGTAAATCATTTCAAAGGTTAAAAGGAAAAGATTACATTACATCTCCAAAGACAGAAAAAAGCAATAGAGTAATTCAATTACCACAATTTCTATGTGATGAAATGGCAGACTTCTTTGGAATGTTTTATCATCTGGATTCAAAGGCGAGACTATTTAATTTTACAAAATCATATTTACATCATGAAATGGATAGAGCTTGTAAGTTATCAGGAGTAAAACGAATTAGAGTTCATGATTTAAGACATTCTCATGTTGCTTATTTGATAGAGCAAGTTTTTTCTCCTGTGGTAATTGCAGAAAGATTAGGTCATGAAAGTATCTCGATAACCTTAAACTATGCACATTTATATCCGTCAAAGCAGTTGGAAATCATTGAAATGATAGAGAAAGAAAGGAATTAAATTTATTAAGATGAGTAAGATATTTAAAAGAGAAAGTCTACAAACAAAAGGTAGAAAACTGAAAGTCGATAAAAATAGAAAAAGAAATATTATAGTGAATTTCAGAATGTCTCCGGAAGAAAAAAGTTTATTGGAAGAGAAAATAGCATTATCAGGATTAAACAAACAGGATTATATGATTCAAATGAGCATAAATCATAAAGTTGAGGTATCTGGAAATATAAGAGTGTTTGATGAACTGAAAACGAAACTGAAGATGCTTGAAGAATATTTTAAAAATGTTAATTTGGACTGCGATATTGAAGAAAATAAACTCGAACTTCTGGCATATATTTTGGAAATGTTTGAAACGGTGAATAGAAATAAAAATGACTCTACCTACGGCAATAGATAGAGCCAAGAAGCAGCCTGATAAGATTGCAACTCTTGAAAATATTTTATCAGGTTGTATTTTTATTATCAACAAAAATATGGAGGTAGCAATGGTAAACAAAGAAAAATATATTAACAATATTCCGCAGGAGTTAAAAGAATGTAAACAGTGGTTATGGTTCAAGATTTACCATAACGAAGATAAAAACAGAAATATAAAAATGGTTAAGATTCCAATCAGTCCAATTACTTGTGAATCAAAAGAGTGGAATAAAGAAGAAAACTGGGCAAGTTTTGAAACTGCCTTAGATGGACTAGAAAGAAGTGGTTGTGACGGACTATCTTTTGTACTAACCGAAGATGATCCATTTATCTGCATTGATTTGGACAAGGTTAAGGACAGGTTTAAGGATGTGCAAGACATAATAAGTGATTTTGGAGAAACATATGAAGAAATTTCTGTATCAGGAAATGGAGTTCATATCTTTGCTAAGGGCAAAATCCACAAAAACATCAATAATCAAATTGATCATTTTGAAATGTATAAATCAAATAAATGCATTGCTATGACAGGCGATGTTATAGGAATTTGCACAGAAATACAGAATGAACAGTATAAGCTAAATCTTTATTATGAAAAGTATGCTCTTAAAGAAACGATTAGAGAACGAATATCCTACTATAAAAATTTAGATAGCGATGTTCCTGGTATAGAGGACATTTTAAAGGTAATTTATATGACAAATCGCAAAGGCAGAGAGCTTTTTAGAGGGGAATATTCCACAGGTGATGCAAGTAAAGATGATTTTCAATTACTTCTTATTCTAAATAGCTTTACACATGGAAATGTAGATTGAATGCTTGAGATATTCTTAAAATCGGCACTAAATCGAATGGGTGTGATATGAGTAAGAGAAGAACTGAGGGTGCGTATATTAAATACTTAAATCAAAGTATTCAAAAGGCACAGGAAGTCGGTGGAATGAATTATTGGGATTATAACTATCAAAGAAAAACAAGGGAGGCAGTTCGTTGAAAGCATATACGATAGATACTGAGTTTGATGCCTCTGATAAGTATATAGTGGATAACGTCATTGCAAGAAAAAGTATTACTTTGATAGTAGCTTCTCCTAAAAAAGGAAAGACTGCATTGGGATTAAATCTTGGTATATGTATCAACGAAGGAATTGATTTTCTTGAAAATAAAGTTAGAAAAACAAAGGTTGTTTACTATTGTAACGAACTTTCTGGAAGGCTAATTCAAGAAAGAATTAGAAGACTAGGCATACCTTGTTCAAGCAGCATGAAATTCTACGAGGGAACAAGTTATGTAGACTTTGATGAATTTGAAAGAATCGTTAAAGCAGATAGGGATTTGGGTTATGAAGTATTTATTGTAGATACCTTTTCTAAGATAAAATATGACAGAAAATATAATGCCAATGATTACAATGACACCTATGAGGTTATGGCAAAGTATTATTAGCTTATAGAAAAATATGGTTGCACTTTTATTATGATGTACCACACAAAAAAGGATTCATCTATCAAAAGTGTGAGTGAAAAAGTTATAGGTTCACAGGCATTATCCGGTTCAGTAGATACAATTATAGCTATAAATAAAGCATCTGAATTTGATACGGAATTTAACTTAGATGTTACAAGTAGACTCTTTGAGTCAAAGGTATATCAAGTTAAGATTCATCCGTCAAAGAAGATATTAGAGCTTGATAAGATTGATCCGATAGAAATGCTTGAACCATCAATTCAAAGATTGGTACAGGTTATGCCGAGATTAAAAGAAATTGAAGGAACAATCGTAGATATTTGTTCCAGAATCAATTTAGAAATTGAAAGTCCTCAGCAGTTTGGAAAGACATTAAATCGTAATAAAGATATTCTTAGGAAAAATGGAATAAGCATTTACATGAAGCGAGGGAAAAACAATAATAATTATCAAGTTAAATATAATTCAGAGGATGTAATTTATTAAAATTCTGTTCAGACCGTTCGTACCGTTTGATGTTTCGTGTGTAAGGGAATGTCGTGCGGTATGAACGGTGCAAAGGGTAAAAGTAGAATTTACATCCATTTTTTTCTGTGTAAGTTAAAGACTAATTTATAAAAAGTATGAATTATAGGTAGATAGCAAGCATATACTTTTTGACCACACTCAAAAAGTAGGCTTGAAATTTGATAACTCAAATTTGAAATATTTAGGGAGAACCCTAAGACCCCGAAAAAGAAAGGAGAGATGAAAAATGTCAAAGACAGTTAATCGTAAAAACAACTGTACTGTTCATTTTATGGTGAACGAAGAAGAGCTGAAAGAATTCAATCGAAGATTTGCATTAACAAATTTTAAGAATAAACGAGAATTTTATAGAGATGCTATCTTTAAAAAAAGATTATCAGCATTGATATATCAGGAGCTTTTAGAAAAGAATTAAGAGAATTATCTTCTCTTGTAAGTAGAAATTCAGCAAACTTAAATCAAATAACAAAGCATATAAACAGTACAGGAGTAATTTACAAAAAAGATATTGAATTAATCCATTCTGGATTAGAACTGGAGTTGTCATTTCTTGCGGAATTTAGAGAAAAAGTTTCCGATTATATCATCAACAAGGTAATAGGCTGATGGCAGTTACAAAGATACATCCCATTAAAACAACACTAAAAAAAGCCATAGACTATATTTGCAATGGCGATAAAACAGATAATGAAATCTATGTTACAACGCATCTTTGCAGCAGAGAAAATACTCATAAGGAATTTGAACTTACCAAGAAACAGTTTAAGTCGAGGACAAAGACTTTAGCCCATCATTTAATCCAATCCTTTGTTCCGGAAGAAGTGAGCTTTGAAGAAGCACATCAAGTGGGAATCGAATTTTGCGAAAAGATTTTAGGCGGGAAATATGAATATGTTTTAGCAACACATATCGACAAAGACCATATTCATAATCATATCAGTTGTGCGTCCATAAGGTACGAAGTAAATCTATTTTAGCAAAATGGTAGAATAGTAGTTTTAATATCTAAGGTCAATAACTAACTTAGAGGAGAAATCCAAAGAGGACAATAGCACGTTATTAAAGTCATAAGTTGGATAGATATCATTCCACAGCTGAATGGCGAGACCTAAAGTTGATATAAGGATAAAGTCTAAACTGATTGAATGCCAGTCCGAGGAACATTTGTGGTGGTCATAACGAAAGATATCTATATACGTTATGTTGAGTGTACCTATGTAGCGAAGATTAATGCATTAGGCAAAACTTTACACTCAATCCGCTTGTATAAGCATGAAAGGGCGAAAAGCATATCCGATAATCAACATTGCTTTTCACTTCGATACTAAATGGAGATTACCTAAGTCAGAAAGCGATAAAATGCTATGGTTTTTAAGAACCTGAATATCTGATATGGTAACGGAGCCTTCGTAGTAATCCGAGAGAGATAATGACTCTCACATGGTGAAGGAAGGCAGTTTATTCATTCCATTCAGAGGAAAGGAGGTGCGAGAGGCACTATGAGAAATCCCAACAATGTATTGATTAGTTTGAGAAAACATTCAAAAGAAGAAATCTACACTTACAAAAGATTGTATCGTAACCTTTACAATACAGACCTATTCTTGCAAGCATACCAAAATATTTATGCTAACACAGGAAATATGACTAAAGGTGTAGATAATCAAACAATAAGTGCAATGAGCTTAGAAAGAATTAACAAAATCATTGATTCACTAAAAGATGAAAGTTACTCACCCACACCAACAAAAAGAGTGTATATTCCAAAGAAAAACGGGAAATTAAGACCTTTAGGCATACCAAGTATTGATGATAAATTAGTACAGGAAGTATGTAGGATGTTATTAAATTCTATCTATGACGAAAGCTTTGAGGACATATCTCATGGCTTTAGAGATAATAGAAGTTGTCATACCGCTTTAAGACAAATTCAAAATAGATTTGTAAGATGTAAATGGCTTATTGAAGGAGACATTAAAGGTTTCTTCGACAATATAGACCATAATATTATGATAGACATTCTATCCAAGCGTATTGAAGATGAAAGATTCCTAAGATTAATAAGGAAATTTCTTAAAGCCGGATACATGGAACAAAACGAATATCACAACACTTACAGTGGAATGCCCCAAGGGTCAATAATAAGTCCCATACTTTCAAATATTTACTTGGATAAGTTTGACAAGTATATGAAAAGTTACAAGGAAAACTTTGATAAAGGTAATAAAAGAAAGCAAAATAAGGAATATAAAGCTCTTTATGATAGAAGAAAAAGACTTGAAAATAAGTTAAGCAAGATAACCAATGAAATTGAAATCGATGATATCAAATCAGAAATTGAAGAAATTAACAAAAGATATTTCAATATACCTTGCTTAAATCCTATGGATGAAAACTTCAAGAGAATACAGTACGTTAGATATGCTGATGATTTCATTATTAGAATTATAGGTTCTAAGGCAAATTCTGAGAAGGTAAAACAAGACATTGGTCAATTTATCAAATTAGAATTAAACCTCGAACTATCTGATGAAAAAACACTAGTAACAAAATCAACAGATAGAGCCAAGTTTCTAGGTTTTGATATCAGAGTAACCCCTGGAAGTAATCATACAAAAAGGACAAAAACAGGTATAAAAGCAAGAAATTTTGGTGGGCATGTAAGACTTGAATTATCAACTTTAACAATACAAAATAAACTAACAGAGCTTGGAGCATTAAGAATTAAAAGTCTAAACGGAAAAGAAGTATGGTTTCCTAAAGAAAGAACTGAGCTAACATCAAGAACAGATTTAAGTATTTTGGAACAATATAACGGAGAAATTAGAGGATTCTGTAACTACTACAGACTCGCAAATAATTCTTCAAAGCTTCATAAGTTTAGATATATTATGGAATACAGTCTGTATAAAACATTGGCTTGCAAATATAGAACGAAAGTAACGGATATCATTATTAGGTACCACATTGGTAAAGATTTTGGTATAAGTTACACAGATAAAAATGGTAACAACAAAGTTCGTTTTCTCTGGAAAGATAGCTTGGCTAGAAAAGAAATTCCCCAAGGTGATAATGCTGATGTGATTCATAAGCAAAAATTCTATCTTAAGAAACCAACGCTAGGTTTAAGATTAAAAAATAATAAGTGTGAATGGTGCGGGAAAGAAACTAATAATCTAAAAGTGTATCAAGTAAAAAAGCTTAAAGATTTAACTGATGAACATGCTTGGCATGTTTTTATGAAAAGCATTAACAGAAAAACGCTAGTAGTTTGTAATGAATGTTTTGAAAAAATTAACAACTCAAATGAAGAATAAATGGAAAGCCGTATACATCGAGAGGTGTACGTACGGTTTGGGGGCGAGTATCTAAAAACCTACATTAGAAATAATGCAAGGCGTTGGATGCTTAGCCTACTTAATTCCATTGATGTTGATGAGGGCAAAGTATACCATTCCTATTATGGCTCATATATGAATATCAGAAATCAAAGCGACAAGTTATGTAAGGAACATAATTTATCTGTCATCGACCTGGAAACGCAAAAAGAAATCAATGAAATCAAGCAAAGAAAATTTGTGAATTGGTATGACTGGAATGAAGATAAAAAAGGTAAAAGTTATAAATCAAGACTTCAATTTGATATGGATAGAGTAATTCAAAAAGCAATAAACTGGGAACGTTTTCTTAAAATAATGGAACAATATGGCTATGAAATTAGGTTTGGAAAGTATATTTCTTTCAAACAGAAAAATCAGCAGAGATTTACTAGAGCGAAAACCATAGGGACTAATTACACAGAAGAAAAAATCAAAGAAAGAATCCGAAATAAAGATAAAGAAATAGGAGAGTTGGTTGATAAAACCAAATATGGAAATCAGGATTGGGTAGTTCACACCAACATGCAAGTAGCAACCAAAATTCTATTAAAAATAAGAGATAAAGGTTTTAACTCTATGGAAGCATTGGAAAAAGGAATTCAAAAAATATCATTTCAAAAAAATGAATTGAAACAAGAATTTGATAAACTTTCGTAGGAACAAAAGAGGATAAAAGAAGTAGTAAAGCATATTCAAATCTGTATCAGCAAAAGAGAGCATTATCAGGGTTATCGCAAAAATCCGAATGATAAAATTTATATGATGATGAACCGAAAAGATATAGAAGCCTATCAGAAATCCTATGAGGAAATAGATATTTTTCTTAAGCAATTTCTGCGTTTGAAAGATACTGTATTAGAAGGATTGAAGAAAAAATTAGGTAAAAATCTTTTCAGAAAATTAAATGAGCATTCAAAAGAATTACAGGCTAAACAAGAGGAAATTGCAAAGAAACATAATTTATTATCAGCACAATATGAGGAGCTGGGACATTTGAAAGTTAATATGAATGAATATCTTGGAAGGACTAAAACGGAGGAGAAAAAGGAATCTGTTATTGGTAAAATCAAGAAGTATAAGGTAGAAGAAATATAGTAAAGAAAGAAGATTCACAGGAAGCCGAGAGATAAATATATGGTCGGTGCGGTCTTCGGGCTGCACCGATCATTTTTATTTGTGACTTTAGTCTGTCACGCACCGTAAGGTGAGTGACAAATAAACCACCCGCTATGCGGGTGCGCAACGACGATTATACCAAAAAAACTCCAAACGCGATACAATAGTGGTGTTCAAGCCAACTGTAAAGTGAAAGGAGAAAACGTATGGCACAAAAGGCACATAGTTTATCGCACACAAAGTGGATGTGTAAATACCATATTGTGTTTACCCCAAAGTATAGACGAAAAATCATCTATAATCAATATCGCAGTAGTTTAGGAGAAATATTTCGACGATTATGCAGTTACAAAGGAGTCGAAATTATAGAAGGACATCTGATGCCGGACCATGTACATATGTTGGTCAGTATTCCACCAAGAATAAGCGTATCGAGTTTTATGGGATATTTAAAAGGTAAGAGTGCGTTAATGATGTTTGATAAACACGCAAATTTGAAATATAAATTTGGGAATCGACATTTTTGGGCAGAAGGATATTATGTGAGTACGGTGGGATTAAATGAAGCCACGATAAAGAAATATATTCAAGAGCAAGAGAAACATGATATAGCTTTGGATAAATTGAGTGTGAAGGAATATGAAAATCCCTTTAGGGATAGTGGTAAGTAATACAAACGCCTCTTTGAGAGGCGAGTGACGGGTCAAGAGCAATAAGGCTTGAACAAAGTGAAAGCCATCGTCTTTAGGCGCTGGCTGGCTTTTTGGGCTTATAGCCCCTGTTCAAACCACCCGTTAGACGGGTGGTTATGATTATAAAATTGGTTCGAGAAAAAAGAAGATAATACCACTAAAAGTTCTATTGTTATGTTATAATAGAAACGATATGATATTAAGATGTATAAGACTGGAGGATAATCATGTCGAAACTAAGCTATAAAAAATTATTTAAGAAATTAATAGATATAGAAATGAAAAATACTGAGCTTATGGAAAAAGCAAAAGTAAGTAAAAGTACATTCTACAAAATAAAAAATGGCGAAAATGTTACTACTGATGTATTGCTAAGGATATGCAATGTCTTAGAGTGTGATATTTCGGAAATTGTAGAATGCGTGGAGGAATGATATGAATTTAGAAGTGAAAAAACAAAAGTTAAATATACTTGTGAATGTTTTCTCTGAAAATTTACCATACTATAAAAATCAAAAAAATAATTTTAATGAGCAGATGACTAGGCAACAATATATAGATGTTTTTTTAAGGTTATTGGGCTGGGATATTTCTAATCCCGATGGATTATCATTTAAGGAACGAGAAGTTGTAGCAGAAGAATATTCTACAGTTAACAGTAAAGATAGACCAGACTATACAATTAGAATGAATGGAATGAGCAAGTTCTATGTCGAAGCAAAAAAAGTTAGTGTTGATATCAGTTTAGAAGAAGCCCCAGCTTTACAAGCTAGAAGATACGGATGGAATGCTGGACATGATATTTCGTTACTTACAAATTTTGAATATTTAGCAATATATTTAACCCATGAAATGCCCAGAGAATCTGATGTTGCTAGTAAGTATAGATATAAACTTTATCATTATTCTGAGTATGAAGAAAAATTTGAAGAAATATATAGTTTATTATCAAGAGAGAGTCTTTTTGACGGGACATTTAATAAGTGGATAGAATCTGTACGACCAGAAGATGCAACTAAAATGTCTTTAGATAAAGTTTTTTTAGATCAGTTGAATGGTTGGCGAGTTTTGATTGCAAATGATTTATTAAGTTCTGGATGCAATATAAATTCATATGGAAATGTTAATGAATGTATACAGACATTTTTGAATCAATTAGTGTTTTTGAGGTTTGCAGAAGATAATAGATTTGAAAATCATAATAGCTTAAAAAATGAAATATTAAGTCATAGAAGTTATAAAGATTATTTCAAAACATTAGACAAAAAATACAATTCGGAATTATTTAGAAACTTTAGTATAATCACAGATCTGAGTGAAAATGTTTTGAGCAGTATAGTAGAGAATTTATACTTTCCTAATGTGTCTTATGATTTTTCTGTAATTGATTTATCGATTTTAAGCAAAATATATGAAAATTTTTTGCAACAGGAAATTGTAATTAATGATGGAATAGCGACATTAGAGAAAACAAAAAGTGCAAAAATTAAATCTGTAATATCTACACCTGATGAAATAGCGGTATCAATGGTGAAGCAGGCTTTATCTGATAAAATTATTGGAAAATCGGTTGAAGAAATACTGGAATTAAGAATAATTGATATCGCTGTTGGATCTGGGATTTTTTTGATTGAGATTTATAATTTTCTGGAAAGACATTTAGTAGATTTATATGCGGATAAAAATAGCAAATTTATTGATGAAAAAGTGGTGCCGTTTGCTGTTAAACGAGCGTTGATAGAAAAGGTGTTATTAGGATTTGATATAAATAATCAAGCAGTTCAACTTACACGTTTCTCTCTATTATTAAGATTATTATCCAATGAAGATAGGGAACGAATAGAGGATATTTCACCAATATTGCCATCACTTACTAAGACAATTGTATGTGCGAATTCGCTAATCAGTGATGCTGATATAGATATAGTATCTGTAAATAAAGATGATTTGTATGAGATTATGCCTATGAGAAGTGAAGATGAAAGGCAGATGCAGTTTGATATTATTATTGGTAATCCTCCATATTTGAAGAAAGAAGATATTATTAATTCAACTCCAAAAGAAGAGATATCAGCATATGAAGTGAAATATGAAAGTGCATATAAACAGTATGATAAATATTTTTTGTTCATCGAGAGAATAGTAAACCTATTGAATGAAGATGGACAAGGTGTACTTATAGTTCCAAACAAATTTTTTAATGTTGCATCTGCATTGAAATTAAGAGATTTTCTTTTGAAGAAGAAGTGTATAGCTAAAATTTTTGATTTTGGAAGTAAACAATTGTTTAAAGGTGTTATTAACTATGTATGTGTTTTAAAATTAGAAAAAAATTATGGAAATTCTTTTGAATATACGAAAGTTTCATCGCCAGAAGATATTTATAACAACAAAGAAGGATTAATTTTTGATGTTTCAAAATTAGATATTTCACATTGGTTTTTAACAGATGATAGTGCAATTCTTAATAAGTATGAATATGCAAAAGAAAAATTTCCTTGTATTGAGGAAGAAATAATACCTACTAACGGTATACAAACTAGCAAGAATGATGTTTATAAAATACCCAAAAATACAATAGTTTCAAATGAAAATGGTGTAGTTACATTTATAAAAGAGGGGCAGAAATTTAAAGCAGAGATAGAACTATTGAGAGAATATTATTTGCCAAGTAAAAGTGATGGTGAAAATAAGTCATACCAAAATCTAAAATCAACAAACTATGTGATTTTCCCATATATTAATGGAAAAATCATACATGAAAAAGAGATGAAAGAAAATTATCCAAATACATGGAGATATCTGCACTGTTTTAAAGATAAATTACTTCCTAAAAGTTTAGGAGGTAAACGAGATGTAAGAGGAAATGAAGGTGATTTTGAATGGTATCAGTATGGTCGCTCCCAAGCCTTACGAGAAGTTGATAAGGAAAAAATAATTGTTGGAGTGCTTTCTAAAGAACCAAACTTTAATATAGATAGGAATAATATTGCATATTCATCGGGAGGTACAGCAGGTTATATAGGATTGTATTTGAGAGATAATTCAAAATACAACTTGGAATATATTCAAGCTTGGCTTAGTCACTGGTTTACAGATGAAATTTTTAAAACTATTGGCAGTGATTTTGAAGGAGGCTTTTACACTCACGGAACAAATATGTACAAGGATATACCACTTCTGCCGATTGATTTTGAAAATGAATATGAACATAAAATTTTTGATAGGATTTCCGAATTGGTAAAGAGTATTAATACTATAAATGAAGAGATAGAAAATGAGACTGATTCAAGAAAAAAAGAACTTAATTTAAGGATTAAAGAGAATATAATATCAAAAATAAATACTCAAATAGACGAATTAATAGAATTAAAGGTGGAAGAAAATAATGAATGTTAAAAGTAAGCAAACAGAAGAAAAATTAAATGGCGTTTTCTATACACCTTTTGAAATTGTTGATTTCCTTACAAGATGGATTACAGATAAACAACAAATTTCTAATGTATTAGAACCATCGGCGGGAGATGGTAGATTTGTAAAACAGATAGTTGAACTTGCAGATAAAGCGAATGTTACAGCGGTTGAAATCGATCCTTTGGAATGTGAAATAATTAAAGATATTGATAATACAAAGGTTATAAATGATGATTTTTATAATTTTTACGAAGAGATAAAAGATATAGGAATCAAATATGATGCTGTAATAGGAAATCCTCCGTATATTAGATATCAATTTTTATCAGAAGAACAGAGAAATTATCAAAGTGATATATTAAAACGTAATGGCATGAAACCTAATAAATTGATAAATTCATGGGTTGCTTTTACAGTAGCAAGCATTGAATTATTATGTTTGGGTGGAAAATTTGCATTTGTTTTGCCAACGGATCTTTTGCAAGTGTCTTATGCTAAGGAGCTTAGAAAATTTATTTTCATGGAACTGAAAGAAGTAACTATTATTCGTTTTGATAACATTGTGTTTTCTGGAATACAACAGGATGTTGTACTTATTTTTGGAATAAAAAGAGATATGGAAAGCAAAAAAACATTAATAAGGAATATTAGTGTAAAAGATATGTCTCAATTATCTAATAAAATCTATGCTATTCCATTTGAATATTATGATTTTGACAACAGTGACAAATGGAGAAAATTTTTGTTAAGCAAAAACTTTATGAAATTCTATGAAGATAAATTTATTAATGAGACTACTTCAATCAAAGATATTAGTACCATTGAAGTAGGTATTACTACTGGAAATAATAAAGTATTTGTTGTAAATAATGAGACGGTTAATAAGTATAGCCTAGATGATTATAAAGTTCCTTTGGTAGGGAGAAGTTTAGATGTCTTTGGATTGTTTTATACAGAAAATGATATTTCGAATAATAGTTTAAATGGTAGAAAAGTTTGGCTATTAGATTTCAATAATAAGAAATTAAATAGAGGTGCCAAAAAATATATAAAGGAAGTAGAAAGTAGAAACGAACATAAAGGATATAAATTAGGTTTAAGGGATAAATGGTACGAAGTTCCATCTATATGGATTCCAGATGCATTTTTACTTAGAAGGATGGGGAATTTTCCGAAGATAGTCAAAAATGAAATTAAAGCTACGAGTACAGATACTTTTCACAGAATCAGATTTAATGAAGGAATTGATGTTGCAAAAGCATTGGTATTATTTTATTCATCAGTATCACTTCTATCTTTTGAACTAGAAGGAAGAGTTTTTGGTGGGGGAGCTTTAGAAATACTGCCAGGTGATTTAAAAAATATTAGATTACCTAAAATTAATAATGGGTTAGATTATATTGAAATCTCAAAAAAAATAGATGAAAAACTTAGAGAAAATCATGAGTTCACAGAAATTGTGAAATGGGTGGATAATTTAATTCAACCATTATCAGGGTTCAATAAATTTGAAATTAATGAAATATATGATGTATGGAATAGTCTAAGGAGGAATAGAGTAGAGTGACATATTTTACTTAAAGGAGTAAGAAGATGGATATAGATATGGATAATCTAAAAAAAAACATCCAAAGTTTCTTTGACCAAGGAACTGTAACAATAGTAGGTTCTGGACTATCTTGTGCTGAAGGTATTTCAGGAATGAAAGCACTATCTGAAAAGCTGATGGAAGATGTTCCTAATAAGCTAAGTAACGAAGATATGGAGTGTTGGAGAAACATAGAGGAAACCTTAAATAATGGAACAGATTTAGAATCTACACTACAACAAAATAAAGCAACAAATAACATTGAAAAAGCAATTATTGAGAGTGCATATGAACTTATTTCCAGCGAAGATATATTTATTTTTAAGGAAATTATAGAAAAAAGTAGAACATTAAGATTTTCTGAGTATTTATCATGCTTTAATGTTAATTTGTATAATTTGGTTGTAATAACGACTAATTATGATTTGTTAATAGAGTATGCTTGTGAAATCAAAGGATTGGTATATTCAGATTCATATTATGGGAAAATCATTTCTAATTATTCACCCGAAAACGCTGAAAAAGAAATGCTTAAAGGGATAAAAAAAGGTAAGAAACCTATGAATCATTACAAGCCACATATAAAAATATATAAACCACATGGATCAATTAATTGGAAACTCATCAATGGAAAACTTAATAAGATAAATCATGTAAATTGTGGTACTCCTTGCATAATTACCCCAGGTTCTAATAAATATGAAAAAGGATATGAAGAGCCTTTTGATTATCATATTAGAAAAATGGGGCAGGAGATAGATAATGCAAAAAGGTTAATTTTTATTGGATATGGTTTTAATGATAACCATTTGGAAACTCATTTAAATAAACCAGAAAATATTTCTAAACCTAAACTAATTGTAACTAGAACCTTATATGGTAATGCGAAAAAAATTGTTGATAATTCGCCAAATACTATAGCTATAGAAGAGATGAAAACAAATGATAAGAGTTGTGGAACAAGAATTTACTTTGAAAAACAAATATATGAAATTAAGGATAAAAAAATATGGGATATAGCTGAATTGATTAAGGAGGTGTTTTGATGGATAAGTTAGTGTTTCAAGAAAATGATACAATAGGTTCTGTTACATATGTGGATACTAATCAGGTTTTAATTGAAGTGGAAGATAATGAGAAAATATCATTATTAAATGTTGGTAGTATTGTTGCTATTCAAACCACAAGATCCTTTGAATTTACAATTGGTATTATAGATAAAGTAAGACGAAAAGCAAATGAATTAATGGAATTAGAAGATTTAACTGATGAATATAATGAAAGCCTTGAAGAAGAAGCCTACATTTCATCAGATGTAATCCAAGTTTCGTTAATTGGGACATACAAAACGGTTGACGGAGATACTAAAAATTGTTTCAAAAGAGGAATTGATACTTTCCCACAAATTACACATCATTGTTATTCGATTAATGGTAATAACTTAAAGTTATTTATGAATATTATTAGTGATGATGTTTCCTTGGAAAAACAATTGGTTATAGGAAAATTTGCAATTGATGACAATGCTACTGCAATTTTAGACGGCGATAAATTTTTTCAAAAACATGCTTCTATTTTGGGAAGTACAGGTTCAGGTAAAAGTTGGTGTGTTGCAAATTTGATAGAGGAAGCCAGCAAACTTAATAATCCTAATATTATTGTTCTTGATATGCATGGTGAATATAAGTCATTATGTGATACAGATAAGAAATATGCTGATTATTATAAGATTGCAGGACCAGGAGACTTAGAAAACGACGATGAAAAATATGTTTTCTTGCCATATTGGTTATTAAATAGAGATGAAATGCTATCTATGATTTTAGATAGATCAGATAATAATGCTCCTAATCAAGCTTCACGTTTTACTTTTCATGTAAGGGAACTAAAAGAGGAGACTTTAAGAGAATTGGGCAAATCTAAAGTTTTAAGTACTTTTACAGTTGATTCACCTATTCCATTTAATATGGAAGCACTGATTACAAGATTGAAAGAGGATGATACAAAAAAAGGAATTGGAGCTAATAACAAACCAGTAAAAGGAGAGTGGGAAGGTAAACTTACTCGTTTTATATCAAGGCTAGAAACAAAAATCATGGACAAAAGATACGGATTTTTGTTTCAACCCAATATTAATACATTAAATTATGATTGGCTATCCAAGTTATTGTGTAAGATGATTGGTGCAGATGACGAAAGAAAAGGTATAAAAATTATTGACTTTTCAGAAGTACCTTCCGATGTTTTGCCTATAGTTACGGGAATTATTTCAAGATTACTGTTTGATGTGCAAATATGGATGGATGAGGAAAAAAGAACTCCTTTCGCTATTTTGTGTGATGAAGCTCATTTGTATCTTCCAATACAAGAGGATGCTGATAGTGTTCAAAAACAAGCATTGGGAAATTTTGAAAGGATTGCAAAAGAAGGTAGAAAGTATGGAATCTCTTTAGTTGTTATTAGTCAGAGACCTTCAGATGTAAGTAAGACAATTTTAAGCCAATGTAATAACTTTTTGGTACTACGACTGTCGAATGACAGAGATAAGTCTGTAATAAGAAATTTACTACCAGATGCTTTAAAAGGCATTTTAGATCAACTCCCCCTATTAGATGTAGGAGAAGCAATAGCGGTTGGAGATGCAATATTATTACCAAGTAAGATTAGATTAAAAACGCCACAATTAAAACCTATGAGCGCAACTAAAAATTTTTGGATAGAGTGGGAAAATACTAAGGCGGATAATGCTGCAATTATTGAAGCTATAGAAAATATGAGGTGTCAAACTAAAGAATAGAAAAGAGAAGACTTTTGCATAGCAGATAATGATTAAAACAGTTAGAAATGCCGTATCAAAACTAAATGATGAAGAATGTTTAGATTTGTTGGATAAAGAATAATGCTGTGCTTGCAATATGCTTGCAAAAAATCCGATAAACAGAAATAAAATGGATAATAAGGATAAAGCTGATAACAGAAACATTGATTTTATGCCATTTATACAAAATGATATCAATGGACATATTGAGTGGGAATAGATTAACACTAAGTGTAACCATTGATATTACTGGTTATTTTAGGGTTTCAAGCGGTTAACTGAAGCGTTTTTAAAGAGAAAATAATTAAGCCAACAGAATGTAAAATTTTGCTGGCTTTTTTGCTATTTACATAAATGGTTTGAGAAAATATAATCTACCATTCTAAGAAATTCATAATTATATTAATCATAATTTCTTTTTCTTCCGATTTAGATTCTGCTAATAGTAAAGTAATTGCCACCAAGGTGCTGTCAGAAATTATTTTTTCATTATTTTTAAACAATAAATTATTTTTGTTTAGAAAATGTAGGAAGATACTTGCAGCAATTCTTTTGCATCCATCAATAAAAGGGTGGTCTTTGACAATGAAATAAAGGAGGTTTGCTGCTTTTTCTTGCGTGGATGGATATACATCTTCTCCAAATGCAGTTTGATAAACGGAGTTAATTATACCTTCTAATGCACCTCTGCTTTTTTCTTTTCCAAATATAATTGATGTATTATTAAATGTCATACTATCAATGAGATTACGACACTCGGTATAGCTTAGTTGATAGTTTTCTTTATCAGTTATTTGAGGCTTTTGAACAACTTGGTGATCATAATCATCTAACAACTCGAGTGCTTGAGTATATTTTTGAATAACATCAAAAACTTCTTTAGAATCTAGTTCAAGGACATCGGCAATAATGTGTGATTGGATTTCTATTACTTTATTCAATACTTTTAATCGTTTGTTATTAATTGCATAACCTTGAACAATATATTCTTTTAAGATAGATGTAGCCCATTTTCTAAAAGCAATGCCTCTTTGAGATTTTACTCTATAGCCAACGGATATAATCATATCTAGGTTGTAGTAATCCATTTTATAGGTTTTACCATCAGAAGCAGTTGTCGCAAATTTTGCGACAACTGAAGTATCTAATTCTTCTTTAAGTGCATTATTGATGTGTTTTCCTATAGTTTTTATATCACGATCAAACAAAGTAGCGAGTTGATTTCTATTTAACCAAACAGTTTCTTTATCTGGTGTAACTTCTACAGGAAGCTCCAATTCACCGTCTTTATAAATAATAACTTCATTATTCATAAAATTTCATACCTCCTAATTCAGTGATTTGTCTGCTTTCTATATAAATTGTTAATTTCTTCGTAAAGGATTTTTAGATTGTTTTTCTTATGGATTTACTTGATTGCATACTCCAGAAAAGTTGCATTTGTTGCTTTTACTTTTCGTAAACAATATTCATCAAGGGGTGAAGGAAGTATCTATTGAAATTTTTTATGTTTTCTAAGCTTCATTTCCTCGTATATTAAACTGTGATCTATTTATCGTAAAGAGTTAATACAATTGTCACAGATAGGGAATTCTAAATGTACCTCTAATTCATTTTTGTTTTCTTGGTTATATGCTTGATAAATTAAAACTATTACAGATGTAGGTATTTTAACTTTGTATTCAGCAAATAAGATGAATATATCTATTATTGTTTTTATTTTAGTATGAATTACTATTACTAGAGCAATCATATCAAATTTATACTTTCAATCTTCATAGACGACAATTATTTTTTTAAAATATTATCTTGATTACTAACAGTATTATTTCGTACTTAATGTTAATGCTAATCGGATATTTAGTGAATTTTTCGGATCTCGTATCTCCATTCCCAATAATTCTTGACATTTTTCAATTCGGTATTTCACAGTGTTACGATGCACAAATAATTCATGAGCTGTTAAAGTAGCTTCACATTGACAGTCAAGATAAACTTTTAATGTCTCTCTTAATTCTCGCTGGCTATCAGTTTCTGGGTATGCCAATTCTTTTAAAACAGTAACGCAAAAATAGATGACTTCTTTTTCATTTAAATCTTGAAATAATGTTTGCAATCCTTTGCTATTATAGTATTCTACAGGATTTTCATTCATTTCTACTATTCTTGAGCGGTAAGTAATCAATGACTGGTCTAGTGAACGTGAAATTTGATTAATCGTTGTAACGACCTCTCCAACACTATAAATCAGAGAAATATCAACTAATCTTCGTAAATCGTTTCTACATTTAATCAATACTTTTTCAAGGTCTTTAATTTTTTCTTGAATAATTACAAAAAAGTTTGAGGATGAATTGGTTTGAACTAAGACTATCTTTCCAAAATAATCTTTACCATATAAAGAGAACCATTCTCTAATTAATGCTTTTTTTTCAGATAAACGAACTCCATTCCCTAATTTTTTAAGTGCCATTTTATCTGTAATTTCAATTACTTGATAATGTTGAGAATCGATAAATGGTATATCATTACTGCGATTATACAGACTTGCAGTGGTAATAGAATTTAAGTTAAGTGACTCTAATAGCATAGTTGATGAAGTCTGTAAGTAAGTATCATGTATTTTTTCACTCTTATATAAACTATAAGATAAAACTAATTTTGCTTGATCAATAGCAAAAGTTGAGGTAGGATAAGTCATTTTTTCTGGATTTAAGATTAATAAATAATGTGGGAAATACTGATAGACAAAAACATTGCTAACTGAAATAACCTTTGTCTCACTAGAAATGTTTATTTTGACATAATCATCCGGTACCGTCTTATTATGAAACAAGTTTTGAAATTGATTTTCAATCTGTGAAATTAATTCAGTTCTCCCTTTAAAGTAATCAGAGGCAACTAACAGCCGTTTAATGGGATTTAATAATATAATAGGGCATTTAATGATATTGCTAAATTCATTAATAATCGTTTCAATAGAAGTATTATTTAATAGCAGACTTGAAAATTGCTGTTGAATTTTTAGTGCAAATTCAATCTCCTCTTGTTTATGATTCCAAATATAATTGGATAATTGATGTAATAATCTTCCTAATGGATATTTATCAGGAATGTTAATTATTGGAAAGTTAAGACGATTAGCATGTTCAATTACTCTGTCATCAATTTTCCCATTTAAAAATCTTCCAGTTTTTACGGCTAATCCAGTTGCTTTCGCTCTAATCAGTGAATTAATAAATTCGATTAAATCTAATTGATTATCTTTAAATATCATGCCAGTAGTTAAAATAAAGGTATTTGGTGAAATATAGTATTCTACATCGGGTGTTTCAGTAATTTCAACATTTAAAATATTTTTATTATGCAATGAGTCATTATTTGTTAATAATTCTAAATCCTTTATGTATTCGATTTGTAAAAACTCTGATACTAAAACCAAGGTATACATCTCCTATCCTAAGAAACAGTAATATAAACTAAAAACGCTTTCTATAATTTTAGTGTAGCATATTTAATGATAATAATAAATATATTTTAGATATCTTTAAATTTAGAAGAGCAAACAGTTAAAAATACTATATGAATTGTACAATTAGAAAAAGCTAAATATATTATTCTATGAGGGTGAATAATATTATTGTCAATAATAACAAAAGGTAATGATAATTATGAGCATAACTGACAATGGAACTGTAAACGCTTTATGCTATTATACTTATATTAAAAAATATGGAGGCGAAATTGGATGACTATAATAACACCACAAGAAATAGATCGTGTTATGGACTGGATTTCAAGTATTTCTGATAAACCAGGTATGAAAGGTACAACAAGATTATTATATAGTGAATCTTGGAAAACTGCTCAAAATGAGTTGAAAGAATTATTTGAGAGTGAAGGTATGAAAGTTGAATTCGATTCGGTAGGGAATATGTTTGCCACTATTGAAGGTGAAGAGTCACCCGAATCAATTATTGCGACCGGATCTCATATCGATACAGTGGTCAATGGTGGTCGATTAGACGGTCAATTAGGAATTATGGCAGGTTATCTTGCAATCAAATCATTGATTGAGAAATATGGAAAACCTAAGAAGTCATTACGTATTATTTCAATGGCTGAAGAAGAAGGCTCAAGATTCCCATATGTATTTTGGGGTTCAAAAAACATTTTCGGTTTAGCTAACAAAGAAGATGTAGAAAATATTAAAGACGGTGAAGGTATAGGCTTTGAAAAAGCAATGCATGATGCTGGTTTTGATTATCTTGCATCTGAACCGAAATATAATAATATGGACGCATTTATTGAATTGCATATTGAACAAGGTAATTTTTTAGAAAACTCAAATTTAAAAGTTGGTGTAGTAAATGCTATTGTAGGGCAAAAGAGATATACAGTGAAACTGTTCGGCGAGGCAAATCATGCAGGTACAACGTTAATGGGATATCGACATGATGTGGTCGATTGCTATGCAAAAATTGTGTCTGAAGTAATTGATGAAGCAAAAAGACTGGGAGATCCTTTAGTTGTAACCTTTGGTAATATCAATGTTAAACCGAATGTTGTGAATGTTGTCCCAGGTGAAATTGAGTTTTCTATTGATACTCGACATACAGATCAAGAGCAATTAAATCAATTTGCAAAATATATAGAAAATACAATTGCAAAATATGCAAACGAAAGAGATATAACATTTGATATTAATAATTGGATGAATGAAGCACCTGTTCCAATGGATGAGCACATTGTGAATGTTATTGAAAATGCGTGTAAAAAGCATGAATTATCTTATAAAGTAATGCATTCTGGAGCTGGACATGATTCACAAATTTTTGCTCCAAGAGTACCTACGGCAATGATTTTTGTGCCATCAATTAAAGGAATTAGTCATAATCCGGAAGAACATACAGAAGCAATTGATATTGTACAAGGTGTAGAAGCTTTAGAAGAAGCGTTAAAAGAATTAGCATATTAAGAGGAGAGAATTATGGAAACAACAGCAAAAACATATCCAGCAAATTACTGGAAACGTATTGTATTTACATTTTGTATGGGTTGGACAATCATTTGGATTTATAGAGCAATGTTATCACCAATTTATTCAGAAATACAAGGAACAATAGGTCAGCAGTCAAATGCTGCTATGGGGTTAATTTCTTCTTGTTATTTTTTTGGTTATACAGCTTTACAAATACCGTCAGGATTTTTAGTTGATAAATTTGGACAGAAAAAAGTTTTAATTCCAGGTTTTATATTTTTTGCATTGGGCGTTTTTTCAATTGCTTTTGCTAGAAATTTAATGATGATTTACTTAGGTGCTGTAGCAGCTGGTGTGGGTTGTGGTACATATTATGGTGCGGCTTTCTCATTGACTGCTCAACATGTACCAGCAGAGAAAAAAGGATTTTCAACTGCTATTGTTAACTCTGGATCAGCACTAGGGATGATTTTAGGTTTAACGGGATCATCATTTGTTGTAAAACAATTACAATTACCTTGGCAAACAATGGTATTTATTTCAGCAGGGCTGATTGTATTTTTAGTAATTTGGTTTGCTGTAATGATTATTGATTCTTCTAAAGTACCTGTACAAAGTGTAACAACTAGTAAAGTAGAAGAAATGGAAAAAGTTGAAAATGAAGTCGTTGAAAACTTTGCTCCTGTTACAGAAACAAAAGGTGGTCTATTTAAAAAAGAACTACTAGCTTCTTATTTATTATATTTTACAACATGTTATGCGTATTATTTAATTGTTACTTGGTTACCTAATTTCTTAGAATCTGAGCGTGGAATTACTGGATCAATGATTGGGGTTATTACGTCAATGATCGCAGTTACAGCTGTTCCGGGTGCATTATTCTTTGCAAAATTATCAGATAAGCATAAAAATAATAAAGAAAAAATTATTATTGGATTAGAAATTGCTGCTTTTATTTTAGTAGCAGGTTCAATTTTAGCTTCAAATGCTTCAATTTTAGCGATTGTATTATTGGCATATGGATTTTTGGGTAAATTAGCAGTAGATCCTGTTTTAATTTCTTTTGTATCAGATAAAGCAGAGCCAGGAAAAATGGCATCAACTTTAGGTACTTTTAACTTTTTCGGTATGTCATCTTCAGTTGTTGCACCTTGGTTAACTGGATTAATTATTGATAAAACTGGTTCAGGAGAAATTGGCTTTTATATTGGAGCAGGACTTTTAATTTTTGGTACTATCGTATTTTTAATTGCATCAAAGAGAGCAGCTAACCGAGTTTAAAGGAACCAACCTTTTAAAACTTAGGAGGGTATAATATGAAAAAAGTTATTAGTTTACCAACGCAAATATTGATTGCATTAATACTTGGTATTATTTGTGGTTTATTGGTTGGACCGGCTATTGAACCGATAAAGATATTGGGGGACATCTTTTTAAGACTAATTCAAATGTCTGTTGTGGTTATGATTATGGGAGCTGTCATTGAAGCTGTGGGTTCATTAAATCCCAAAGAATTGGGAAGTTTAGGGTGGAAAATGGCGGTATGGTTTTTAGGTGGAACATTGTTTGCAGCTTGTATTGCCATTTTCTTTGGTTTTATATTGAAACCTGGTGTAGGTGTTCAAATGGATTTATCAACCAATTTAGCAGTTGCTCCTATAAATGAATTAACATTATACGAGACAATTTTAAACTTTTTTCCAACTAATATAATAAAATCTATGGCAGAAGCAAACATGATACATGTTATCATTTTCTCGGTATTATTCGGTTTAGGAATCAGTATTTTATCGGTAGAAAAAGATGTTAGTACTGTCAAAAAAATGGTAAATGAATTTAATCAAATAATTGTAAAAATGATTACTATAATAATGAAAATGGCTCCTTTAGGAATTTTCGCATTATTATCATGGGTAACAGGAACAATTGGATTAAGTGTGATGATTCCATTAAGTAAGTTTCTTATAACTATGGCACTCACTACACTTATATATTTAGTGATGTGGATTTTACTTACTGCATCTATATGCAAAGTAAATCCATTACTCTTGGCAAGAAAATTGACTGGTATGACGATAATGGCGTTTACTACGACTTCATCAGCAATTACATTACCAATTAAAATGAGAGATCAAGAAACATTACTAGGTGTAAGTAAAAGGGTATCAGGCTTAGTAGGACCATTAGGAATGGTTATGAATAGTAATGGACTCGCTATTTTCTTAGCGTTAGCAGCTATTACTTTATCTCAGATGTATGGCATTGAAATTTCAGTTTCTCAGGCATTTTCTATTGTATTATTATCTACACTTGCAACTTTGGGGACGGTTGCTGTACCAGGGGGAGGTTTAGTAGCATTAGCTATTGTTATTCCTGCAGTAGGATTACCTATAGAAAGTGTTGCAATTTTAGCAGGAATAGATTGGTTTTCTGGTATGTTTAGAACTGTTTTAAATGTAGATGCGGATGCAACCATAGCAATGATTTTAGCTAAGTCAGAAAATGAATTAGATGATGAAATCTTAAATAGAGAGATATAATTATTTAAGTATCTAGTTTTTGTTAAAGTTCTATAAAGTATAAGGTGTTGCGAAACTTATAATTTATAGAACTTTTTTTATAGATATGGGATAATTTTATTCTAAAATGGAGTAAAAATAAGGAAGATACAATGTTGAAAATTTAGTTTGAGATGAGATTGAGTATTAAAGTTATAATTTTTGAGATTTCTTGAGAATTTATTTTATTGAAATAAATCAAAAAACACTTGGCGTTTTTCACCGAGTGTTTTTTATATATATGCATCACATCATTATCATTTTAACTAAATAGAAAATAAGTTTTTCAAACTCCTGTAGATAGTCTCTCCAACCATTCCACAACTTTTGAATATATTTCGATACCTTTAATTTTATCCATTCTGTCAAAATCATGTTCATTTCCTTGAATCGTAATGAGTTGTGCATTTTTGATAAGTTGTTGCATTTTAATTGATTGACGATAAGGAACATCGGGATCATTAGTTGAATGAACTAAAATGGCAGGTGGTAAATTTGATAATTCCTGTCCAGTTAGAGAAAATTGATTTGACTCAGTCTTGTCATCCAATAAATAATCGAGCCATTTTCCTTTTTTTCGAGCATCAAGATAGATGAGATAGCGATTGATATTTTGCTCTTGTGTAATAGGTTCTTTAGAGTATAAAGATGCTAATATGTTTTCGTTTACATCAAGATATTGATTAAATTGTCGATTTGAATATAGGAAATTAGCATCGTTCAAAGTGTAGTAACCATAAAATAAAATTAAGCCAGCAAGTTTGGAAGATGTCAAACGACTTGCCATTAAAAGTGATAAGTAAGCTCCAGCGGATCTTCCAAAAAAGAAAAATAAAGGTTGGTGATAGTCAAAATAAGTATCAGCATTATCTATTAGCGTTTGAATTGTTTCTTCTAAAACATTTAAGATGCTATTTAATTTAGATTCCGGTGCTAATAGATAGTCAAGCGTTACAATTGAATAGCCATTATTCAGAAATAAAGTCATATATTCTTCTGGTAAATCATCTCGTTTTCCGAAAATTAGGCCACCACCATGAAGATATAAAATAATTTTGTTATTAGGTGTTAAGTCATTAAAGTAATGCGTCATCTGTATAGAATAGGCTGAATGATTGATTACAGTTAATATTTTTTTGTACATAATGTCCACTCTCTCAATATGTTTATTGTACTGTCAGTGTAGCATAAAATCATTTGTTATAAATGAACAAATTTTGAGTAGGAGTTTGTTGTAAACGTGAGTGATGAAAGCAATGAAAACGTATATAATTACGTATAAAGGGGTGATTTATTTGTTACTTACAAAAATTCAAAAAGGTAATTATCAAGATTCAATAAATTTAATGTTGTTATCAGCTGAATTGAATGGCGTAGAGGGTGTCATTCAAGCACAGGTAATGATGGCAACAGATGCAAATAAAGATATTTTTAAAGGAGCAGGTCTTTATACAGATGAGTTGGCTGCAGCTGGTCCTAATGATATGGCAGTGGTAGTAGAAACAAACGATGAATCTGTACTTGAAACAGTATTAACAAAGATTGATCAATTTTTAAATGATTTATCTAGTAAAAAGGCGGTTGATCAACAAGTCAGCGTAGATAATTGGGAAGATGCTTTGACAGCTTTACCAGATGCTAATATGGCATTAGTTTCAATTCCAGGTGAATATGCAGCATTTGAGATTGAAAATGCATTAGATAGAGGACTACATGTATTTTCATTTTCAGACAATATTCCAATTGAAGATGAGGTTCGTTTAAAAGAAAAAGCACATCAAAAAGGCTTATTATTAATGGGTCCAGATTGTGGTACTGGTGTTATTTCAAGTATTCCTATGGCATTTACTAATGTTATTAATCCAGGAAATATTGGAATTGTTGGAGCTTCAGGTACAGGTATTCAAGAAGTGACGACAATTATTGACCGTTTAGGTGGTGGTGTTGTTCATGCGATTGGTACAGGTGGTCGTGATTTGAAAGAACCTGTTGGAGCAAGAACAATGATGGATGCAATAATTGCTTTAGAGCATCATCCTTTGACAGATGTTATTTGTATTATTTCAAAACCACCTGCACAAGCTGTACGTGACGAGGTAGTAGCATTATTACAATCAATTTCAAAACCAGTAGTAGCAATCTTTTTAGGAGAAAAACCAACTGAACATATTGGAAATATTTATTTTGGATATACGCTTGAAGAAACAGCAAAAATTGCAGTTGATTTAGCAAATGGATCAATTATTAAAGATAACTATACAGAGGAATTGAGTAATCAAGTAAATTCAACCTTAGAAGGAAAAACTGTTAAAGGTTTGTATTCCGGAGGAACTTTAGCGAATGAAGCAGCTACTCTAATTGCTGATGCATTAGATTTAGGCTCAATTCAAAATAAAGAAGGATATATATTAAATACGCAAGGATTCCAAGTAATGGATTTGGGTGATGATATCTATACTCAAGGTAAACCACATCCAATGATTGATCCGTCAGTACGTGTTGCGAAGTTGAAAGAAGCATTTGAAGATACGACAACCGGTGTTATTTTATTAGATGTTGTATTAGGATACGGTTCACATCCTGATATGGCTAATGCATTAGCACCGACGATTAAAGAGTATCTTGAAAAAGCAAGAGTAGCAAATCGTGAACTATATATTGTTGGGACTGTGACAGGTACTAATAATGACCCTCAAAATTATAATAAAGCAGTTAATGATTTAAAAGATGCTGGTGTATTAGTAGAATCAACGAATGCTAAAGCAGTTCGATTGGCTCTACATTTAATGGGAGTTCAATATAGATTTGCAGATAAGAAACATACTGCGTTTACTGGTGAGAAAAAAGAATTACCGACACCAAGTCAAAAAGTTTTAGAATTATTGAATAGTACACCACGTGTTATCAATATTGGTTTAGAAAGTTTTGTTGAACCAATTGAAAAATTTGGTGGTAAAGCCATTCAATATACATGGAGACCAATTGCTGGTGGAAATAAAAAATTAATTCGTATTTTGAATCAGTTAAATGAGCATGCAGAAGCAATTAATGAAGCAAATGAAAAAGTGATTGGACGTATGAAGGAATCACAGCCATATTTAGTGGATGTAAAATATGCTAAAGAAGTGATTCCAGAGTTAAATACTGACGAAAAAGTAGTTTTACATGCAGGTCCACCAATTCTATTTGAAAATATGACCGGTCCGATGCAAGGTTCAGTGATTGGTGCTATGATTTTTGAAGGTTGGGCAAAAGACCATGAAGAAGCGCGAGTACAACTTGAGGCAGGAGAAGTTAAATTTATTCCATGTCATCATGTTGGAGCCGTTGGACCTATGGGTGGTATAACAACTGCGAATTTCCCTGTATTGGTTGTGGAAAATAAAATAGACGGTACAACGGGATACTGTATCATGAATGAAGGTATCGGTACTGTTTTACGATTCGGTGCGAATAATGAAGAAGTAATTAATCGTTTGAACTGGATGCGTGATGTTTTAGGACCAGTATTAGGAAAAGCATTACGTACTATTGATGGAGGCATTAATGTCAATGTTATGATTGCAAAAGCAATTGCGATGGGAGATGAATTCCATCAACGAAATATTGCTGCATCATTAGTGTTCTTAAAAGAGATTTCTCCTATTATTGTGGGATTAGATATACCTGCTGAAGAAAAACAAGCTGTAATTCAATTTTTAGCAGATACAGATCAATTTTTCTTAAATATTGCAATGGCGACAGGAAAAGCAATTGTGGATTATGCAAGAAAATTTGAAAAAGGTACAATTGTTACAACTATGGCGAGAAATGGTGAAAACTTTGGTATCCGTATTGCAGAATTTGGAGATCGTTGGTTCACTGCACCGGTAAATACTCCAAAAGGTCTATACTTCACAGGATTTAGTGAAGAAGATGGAAATAAAGATATCGGTGACTCTGCTATTACTGAAACGATTGGATTGGGTGGTTCAGCTATTGTAGCAGCACCAGGAGTGACTCGTTTTATTGGAGCTGGTGGATTCCAAGATGCTGTTCGAATTTCCAATGAACAAGCTAAAATTGTATCAAGTCAAAATTCTGCTTGGACTATTCCAACATGGGATTTCAAAGGAGCAAATTTAGGTATTGATATTCGTAAAGTTGTAGAAACTGGTATTGAACCAATTATTAATACAGGGATTGCACATAAAAATGCTGGTGTCGGTCAAGTAGGTGCCGGAACTGTTACAGCTCCACTTGCGTGTTTCGAAAAAGCTTTAGTGGCTTATGCAGAATCATTAGGTATTAAAGTGGATGATTAATCAAATTGTAGTGACGGATTCAATAGATGTGAGTAATTATTTATACTCTCTACTATTAGAACATCAACTATTTAGGGTCGTATCAATTTTTAAAAGTGGCTTTAATATTAAGCCTGTTAAAAGTAGTCGACCGTTTGATTTAATTTATGTTTCAATTTCAGATGAAAATCGATTTTCAGTTTTAAATTGTGGATTAAAAGATATTGAATTATTTAAATATATACTTGAAAACTTACATCTGGATGATCGAATTGTTTTTACCCCTAAAAAAATGGTGATATATTCGATTAATCAATTAATCTCAATAAAATTAAAGCAAATAAATTATATTGATACGAGTATATTAGACTGCCAATTAAGTAAGGATGATTTAATTTATTTTAAGGAAAATCTCTCATACTGTCATTATGTTCATCAATCTGGATTTGACTTGCCAAGGTTAAATCAGATATTAAAGGAGTGGCATTCGTTAGGATTTCATAAAGATGCGTTTGAAAAATTCTTCCCATTAATCGAGAAACTAATCGGTAATGGAAAAGGGCTGACTCCTTCTGGTGATGATTTTTTGCAAGGATATTTATTGGCGTTAAAATTAACAGGACAAAATTCAGATGAATTTGAAAAGATATTGTTTGATTTATTACTGACTCATACAACTACTGATGTGAGTTGGGCATATTACGCAGCACTCAGTCGGCAATATACTTCAACAATGTGGTTGAATTTGGTAAGAGCAGTAAAAAGTAAGAATATAAGGGAAGCGGAAAAAGCGATTGATACTATCTTGAACATTGGACATACCTCTGGACAGGATATGTTAATAGGTTTTCTATCTCTGATTGATAAAATATAACAAAACATGGAGTGAGGGAGGACGATATGCCTCAAATCACTGGAGCAAAGGTTGCAGAAGAGCATAAGCACTTCAAGAGTTTTGCAAAGTGGATGTTGAGGCAGTCCGAACGAACAAAAATATGGAGTTGAAAAAATGAAGAAAAAAGTATTAGTTGCTTTAGGTGGTAATGCTATTTTATCTGATGATCCGTCAGCAGCAGCACAAATTCAAGCTGTTGAAAAGACAATGGATTATTTAGTAGAATTGGTTAAAGAAGGTCATCAACTTATTATTAGTCACGGTAATGGCCCACAAGTTGGAAACATCTTGTTACAACAAGTGGCAGCTGATTCTGAAAAAAATCCTGCCATGCCTCTTGATACCTGCGTTGCGATGACACAGGGTAGCATTGGGTTTTGGTTACAAAATGCAATGAAGAAAAAATTAACTTCGTTAAATATTGAAAAAGAAGTTATCTCTGTGGTGACACAAGTAAAAGTAGATAAGAATGACCCAGCATTTACGCATTTAACAAAACCAATTGGACCTTTTTATTCGGAAGCAGAAAAAATAGAGCTAGAAGCAAAATCAAATGATAAATTTATTGAAGATGCTGGACGTGGTTTTCGTAAAGTAGTTGCCTCTCCAAAACCGGTTGATATTATTGAAGCAAATGTGATTAAAAAACTTGTTAATAATGATGTGATTACAATTGCTGTTGGTGGTGGTGGAATACCAGTTGTTGAAGAAGAAGGGCAATTGGTAGGCGTTGAGGCTGTTATTGATAAAGATTTTGCATCTGCGAAATTAGCTGAATTAATCGATGCTGATGTGTTATTAATTTTGACTGGTGTCGATAACGTATATATTAACTTTAATAAACCAAATCAACAAAAACTTGAAAATATTACAATTAAACAAGCAAAAGAGTGGATAGAAGAGGGACAATTTGCTCCTGGAAGTATGTTGCCTAAAATTGAAGCGGCAATAGAATTTGTGGAAAACAAAGCAGACGGTGTTGCAGTTATAACATCATTAACGAATGTTCAAAATTACTTTAATGGTGGTTCTGCGACAGTATTGTCAAACAAATGATGTAGGAGGTTAAGATAATGGGCTATAAAAATAATAATATTGGGTACAGAGATAGTTTATTAGAAACACGTGCTGTTGTAAAAAAAGGTTTATATGCAATTTTACCACATGATGGTTTAGTCAATAATTCGATTCCGGGATTTGAAAATGTTAGAATTTCTATTTTAGGATCAGCAGCTTTAGGTGCAAGTTTCAACGATTATATTGCAGAATTTTTAGAAAATGGTAGAAATACTAGAGGTTTTGGTGGCGAAGGTCTTGAAACATTTGTGTATGTTATTTCTGGTAAATTAGAAGTATCGAATGATGCACAAGAAAAGTATCTACTAGAAGATGGGGGATATGCATTCTTCCCTGTAAATGAAAAAATGTATTTTGCAAATGCTCAAACTGAAACAACGGAAGTATTTTTATACCAAAGAAGATATGAGGCACTTGAAGGATATAGTGCTTATAAAGTTGTAGGTAATAAAGCTGATTTACAACCGATTGAATATGAAGGCATGAAAGATGTTTTATTATGGGATTTCTTACCGACAGGTGATTTTGGTTTTGATATGAACATTCATATTTTAGAATTTCAACCGGGTGCTAGTCATGGATATGTTGAAACACACTATCAAGAACATGGTGCTTACCTATTATCTGGACAAGGTATGTACAACTTAGATAATGAATGGTTCCCAGTAGAAAAAGGTGATTACATCTTTATGGGACGTTATTCATTGCAATGTGCGTATGCAGTAGGACGTGATGAGCCTTTAGCATATATTTATTCTAAAGACGCTAATCGTAATCCTGTTTTATAATAGGTGATGACATGGCTGATATGAATAAATTGCTGAGAATTGAGCATCAAGAGCTAAGACAATTAATACAAAATAAATTAATGCAAGCTGGGTTACCAGAAGATGCAGCTCTTGAAACAGCAACACATTTAGTTTATGCTGATTTATCTGGCATCCATTCACATGGTGCGGTTCGTGTTGCCTATTATGCAGAGCGTCTTGCTAAGGGTGGAGTTACTTTAAATCCAAACATTACATATACAAAAACAGGTCCAGGAACTGCTGTATTAGACGGTGATAATGGTCAAGGTCATTATATTGCTAATCTTGCAGTTGATAAGGTAATTGAATTGACTAAAGAAAATGGGATTTCAATGGTCGGTGTAACTCATGTAAGTCATACTGGTATGCTGGCGTATTATGCTGAAAAAATTGCGGATGCAGGTCTTGTAACAATTGTCATGACACAATCTGACCCTATGGTTGTTCCATTTGGAGGAGCTGAAAACTACTATGGTACCAATCCAATCGCATTTGGAGCACCAAGAAAAAATGGGCGTCCAATTATTTTCGATATGGCAACAACTGTTCAAGCGTGGGGTAAAATATTAGATGCACGCTCAAAAGGTCAATCGATACCTGATACATGGGCAGTAAATTCAGAAGGAAATCCAACAACTGATCCACATGAAGTATCTGGGTTATTACCAATTGCTGGGCCTAAAGGCTATGGGTTAATGATGATGGTGGATATATTATCTGGAATGATTTTTGACTTACCTTTTGGAAATAAAGTGTCTTCTATGTATTTGAATTTGGATAAAGGACGTAATTTGGGACATGTTTATATAACAGTTGCCCCTGAGAAATTTACTACTTTGGAGAAATTTACAGCCAATATTGAAACAATGGTTAGTGATTTACATGGAATAAAACCTGCAAAAGGTTTTGATAAAGTGTATTACCCTGGGGAAATTGCTATTATCAAGACAGAACAACACTTGAAACATGGAATTGAAATTCCAGAACATATTATCAATTATCTTAAATCAGATACTGTTCATTTTAATGAATTTGGCCACGGAGGCGCATTTGGATAAGATTATTATGTCATAGCGACCACTACTCATATTATATGGGTGGTGGTTTTTAGTTTTTGGAAAGTATAGGCATTGAGTGGAGTATCACAAGCATAGTAGAGATAGTTTATTGAGGTGAAAGAAAAGATGTCATAAGATCTCCAATTTCTTATAACCCCCACCTATACACAACCATAAAAAACAACTATTACCAATAACAATGATTACTATTGACTATCAACGCTATAGACTTTATGATAAATATATAAACTTAATAAAGTGACAGTGAAGAGATGAGTAGTTGTTTGAACAGTTTAGAGAGCTTGTGGAGGGTGCAAACAAGTCTGGAATAATAATGAAGATGGTCTTGGAGTCAAGTTGATTTAAGCTAGTGAGAAATTGAGTTAATTCATTAGTGAGAGTCAACCGGGTTCTCCCGATAGCGAGAGCGAGTATCTTCTAAATAAGAATGTACTCATAGAGGTGATTTTAGTAATAAAATCACGAATTAAGGTGGTACCATGGAGTGAACGCTTCATCCTTAGCATATTATGCGGGATGGGCGTTTTTTGATTGTAACACTCGCATATACACTATTGAATATAAAGTAACAAAATGGAGGAGAGAGAATATGTCAAAAAAATGGATTAAAGGTTTATGTATTTCAGGATTAGTATTAGCAACAGTCAGTGGTGTTATACCAGCCAATCAACTATTAAATACATCGGATGTAGCGATTGTACAAGCTCAAGAGCAACAATTGTTAAAATGGACTCAAGCATCTGAGATTACAACATTAGATTCAGCAAAATCATATGATACTGTAGCTTATACAGCGTTGCGTCAACTTGGTGAAGGCTTATTACGTACTGCAACTGACGGAAGTATTCAACCTGCAGGAGCTGTTGAATTACCTGAAATTAGTGAGGACGGTTTGACTTATACGTTTAAATTACGTGAAGATGCGAAATGGTCTAATGGAGAACCAGTGACAGCCAAGGATTATGTTTACGCGTGGCGTCGTGCTGTAAATCCAGAAGTAGGGTCTGCCAATGCCTTTTTATTCACTGTTGTTAAAAATGCAGCTGAAATCGCAGACGGTAAAGCTGCTGTCGAAGATTTAGGTGTTGAAGCAGTTAGTGATTATGAATTAAAAGTAACATTAAAAGAGCCAAAAGCGAACTTTGTAAATTATGTTGCTCACGTTAACTATTACCCACAAAATCAAGCAGCTGTTGAAGCAGCTGGTGATGCTTATGGTACATCAAGTGATGCGTTTTTAGGTAATGGCCCGTTCACAGTTGAAAATTGGAATGCAACAGCATTGGAATGGACTTACACTAAAAACCCAGAATATTATGGAGCTGATAAGATTCAAGTTGATCAAATTCATATTGACGTTGTAAAGGATCCTAACACTGCTGTTGAATTGTTTGAAGCAGGAGAGATTGATGCAGCTGCGATTTCTGGACCATTATTAGCTGAATTTAAAGACAGTGAAAACTTAGTAAGTTTCCCAGGATTATCACATTCATATATTGAAATGGGCATTAGTTCAAGCAAACCGTTACAAAATGAAAATTTACGTAAAGCATTATCTTATGTAATTGACCGTCAAACATTAACAAAAAATATTTTAAGTGGAGGAGCAGAAGCTGTAAAAGGTTTAGTACCACAAAATGTTGTATTTAATACTGTTACAGGTAAAGATTATGTTGAGGACCAACAAGATTACGGTGTGTTTGATGTTGAAAAAGCAAAAGAACATTGGGAAAAAGCCAAAGAAGAATTAGGTACGGATACTGTTGAGTTAGAGCTATTAGTTACAGATAGTGAAACAACTAAAATGATTGGTGAATTTATTCAAGGTTTAGTTGAAAGTAATTTAGAAGGATTTAAGTTAAGTTTACGTCCATTACCAGCTAAAAACCGTTTTGCTGAAATGATGTCATTTGATTTTGATATTGCTGTTGGTGGTTGGAGTGCAAGCTTAGGAGATGCGGATGAATATTTAGTCAACTTCTTAACGAATGCAGAACACAATCACGCTCAATTCTTTGATAAGGATTTTGATGCTTTAGTAAAAGAAGCAAACTCACCGGAGGCTGTTGCCAATCCAGCACGCCGTTATGAACTATTGCACGAAGCTGAAAATTACTTGTTAGACCGTCGTGTATTAATTCCGTTAATTCAAAACAATACTACTTTATTAGTATCGGATCGTATTGATAATATTGAGGCAAATCCGAATGGGTCAGGTGTTGATTTTACTACATTAACGTTTAAATAAACGAGTTATCGACATAAAATGAGAAGGAGCTAGGGCATATTATTCTAGCTCCTTTATGTATGTCAATTATCATCAACTTCAGTATTCAATCAGAATAAACTAAAAACACAAATATTTCCCTGAAAATTTAACATACTGAAACAAATTATTTAACTAAAACCTAAAAAAATTATATAATACCATATAGTGCGAGAGAGGACTTTCTGCCTCGAAACACTGGAGCAGCGGTCGAAGAAGTGCATGAGCACTTCAAGAGCAATGCGAAGTGGATGTTGGGGCAGTCCGAACGAGCCGGAATCAATATAGTGCGATAATGAGTGTCTGCCTTGAACCTACACTCAATACATCAAGCGAACGACTCAGCTAGCAAGTTTGACTATTTCTCATTATTTAAACAACACGCACTTGCAGAACTTGAATAAAGCTCAAACAACAATTTAAAAAGAAGGTGAAAGAATGAATGGCTATTGGAAATATTTATTAAGACGTTTTATATATATGGCACTGACATTGTTTGTCATTATAACGGCAACATTTTTATTGCTACAATTTCTTCCAGGGACGCCGTTTGCGAACCAAGATTTATTGACAGCAAAGCAATTGGAATTATTGAATCAAAAGTATGGATTAAATCAACCGATTTTCAAACAGTATATTACATACCTTTCTAATGTCGCGCGTGGAGATTTCGGAGTTTCCTTTCAATTTAATAACTTACCAGTAACGCAAATTATTGCTGACCGTGCTGGTCCATCCATGCAATTAGGATTACAAGCGATGGTATTGGGAACAATAGTAGGAATGTTATTGGGTGTCATTGCAGCTGTGAAGCAAAATACGTGGATTGATACGTTTACGTCTGTTTTTGCGATTGGTGGACGAAGTGTACCAAACTTTGTCTTTGCAGTGGTTTTACAATTTATTTTTGCAGTATGGTTAAATGTATTGCCAATTGCATTTTGGCGTAATGGCTTTGCATCAACTGTTTTACCGACAGTTGCGTTATCGATTTCACCAATGGCAGAAGCGGCACGTTTTATCCGTACGGAAATGATTGAAGTATTAAATAGTGATTATATTGAATTGGCACGAGCAAAAGGTTTTTCAAAATTTTATATTATTTTTAAACACGCCTTGCGTAATGCTTTAATTCCGTTATTGACGATTTTAGGGCCGGTAACAGCTAGTTTGATGACAGGGTCCTTAGTTATTGAACAAATTTTTTCAATTCCAGGTATTGGGGAACAATTTACCAAATCCATTTTAGTCAATGATTATCCAACGATTATGGGGATTACAATTATGTATTCTACATTATTAGTTGTTATGATTTTAATTGTTGATATTTTATACGGAGTGGTTGATCCTAGATTGAGAATGGGACAAGGAGGGAAGTAGATGAGTGAACGTATCGCAAATACATCTTATAATGAAGCTATTTTAAATGATTTAGCAGCAATTGATTCGAATTTATTGCGAATTGATGAGCGTCAGACCAAAGAAGAAAGTGAAGCGATTCATGTGCCCTCACTTAACTTCATGCAAGATTCTTGGCGTCGTTTGAAAAAGAATAAGGGTGCCATGATTTCTTTAGTGATTGTACTATTAATTATTTTAGTAGCTATATTGGCTCCGGTGATTGCTCCAGCATCGCCATTTACTCAAAACCCTGCTCATGCGAATTTAGCACCAAAAATTCCAGGTTTGGAATCTTGGTCTTGGTTTGACGGTAAATCACTCAATCGTGGTGGGAAATTAGTTGACGGCTATGAAAAAGCTGGGATTCCTGAGGGAGTGTATTATTACTTGGGAACTGACGGCTTAGGTCGTGATTTATTATCACGTATTTTATATGGGACTCGTATTTCATTACTGGTTGCTTTTGTAGCAGCGCTAATTAACTTAGTATTTGGTATTGTGTATGGTTTGATTTCTGGTTGGCTTGGGGGAAAAGTCGATACGGTGATGCAACGTATTTTAGAAGTACTATCCGGTATCCCTAACTTAGTTATCGTGGTGTTAATGTTACTAGTATTAAAACCAGGGATTACGTCGATTATCATAACAATTGCCTTGACAAGTTGGATTACGATGTCACGTGTTGTACGAGCACAAACTTTACGTTTAAAGCAGACAGAATATGTGTTAGCTGCGCAAGTATTAGGACAGCATCCGGTTAAAATTATGTTGAAACATATTTTACCGAATATGGTTGGTATTATTATCGTACAAGTGATGTTTGCATTGCCGTCAGCAATATTTTTCGAGGCATTTTTAAGTTTTATCGGAATTGGGATTCCAGCTCCAAATGCATCATTGGGTACCTTAATTAATGACGGTTATAAAACATTTCGTTTTTTACCACACTTGATGTGGTATCCAGCTGCTGTTATTTCGGTTCTGATGTTATCGTTCAATTTATTAGCAGATGGGTTGCGTGATGCCTTTGACCCTAAAATGAAAGAGTAGGTGTAATGATGAGTGAAACAATTTTAACTGTGAAAGATTTACACGTTCATTTTAAGACATTTGCTGGTGAGGTACAGGCGATTCGTGGTGTGAACTTTGAATTGAAAAAGGGAGAAACACTAGCTATTGTGGGGGAGTCTGGTTCTGGTAAGACGGTGACGACGCGTTCGATTATGGGATTGCTTGGGAAGAATGCAGATATTAAATCTGGTGAGATTATTTTTAATGGTGAAAATTTATTGCAGTATTCAGAGCGTCAAATGCGTAATATTCGTGGAACGCAAATTGCGATGATTTTCCAAGACCCAATGACATCGTTAAATCCTACTTTAACGATTGGACAACAAATTATGGAAGTGTTGACGAAACAACGTGGAATGTCACGTGCTGAGGCAATAAAAGAAACGATTGATTTACTCACTCTCTGTGGTATTCGTGAACCAGAGTCACGCTTGAAACAATATCCACATCAATTTTCTGGTGGTCAGCGTCAACGGATAGTGATTGCGATTGCGTTAGCTGGTGACCCTGAAATTTTAATTGCTGATGAACCGACAACGGCATTAGATGTGACGATTCAAGCTCAAATTATTGAATTGCTACAAGAAATTCAACGTGTAAAAGGTATGTCAATTATCTTTATTACGCATGATTTAGGTGTAGTAGCCAATGTGGCGAATCGTGTGGCTGTAATGTATGCTGGCAAGTTGGTGGAAATTGGTAGTGTGGATGACATATATTATCATCCACAACATCCATATACATGGGGCTTGTTAAGTGCGATGCCGACACCTAATCAAAAAGGTAAGTTATATGCGATTCCTGGTACACCACCAGATTTATTGAATCCACCGAAGGGTGATGCGTTTGCTTTACGCAATGAGTATGCGCTAGCGATTGATTTTGAAATGCAACCACCGATGTTTGAAGTAGGACCGGGACATTATGCTGCAACTTGGTTGTTACATCCCGAAGCACCTAAGGTTACACCACCACAAACGATTTTAGAACGTTATCAATATTTTGAAACAAAACAGAAAGGAGTGCAATGATGACAGAAAGCAAAAAATTAATTCAAGTAAAAGAATTAAAACTTTACTATAATCAAGGAACTCCGCAAGAAGTTAGAGCAGTGGACGATGTGAGTTTTGATATTTATAAGGGCGAAACATTTGGGCTCGTTGGTGAATCGGGTAGTGGGAAATCGACAATTGGTCGAACGATTGTTAATTTGCTGCAACCGACCGACGGGAAAATTATTTATGACGGCGAAACGGTAAATGCTAAACAATCATTAGCTGCTCGTCGTGCATTTAATAAAAAGGTTCAAATGATTTTTCAAGACCCTTATGCGTCACTTAATCCACGTATGAAAGTGCGTGATATTATTGCTGAAGGTATTGATGTGCATGGTTTAGCAGCGAATGTTAAGGAGCGTAATGACCGAGTGAATCAATTGTTGGAAACGGTTGGTTTGAATATTGACCATGCGTCACGTTACCCACATGAATTTTCGGGTGGGCAGCGTCAACGGATTGGGATTGCACGTGCCTTGGCAGTTGAGCCAGAATTTATCGTTTGTGATGAGCCGATTTCAGCACTGGACGTATCCATTCAAGCACAAGTGATTAATTTATTGGAAAAACTGCAACAAGATCATGGTCTGACTTATTTATTTATTGCCCATGACTTGTCAATGGTAAAATATTTCAGTGATCGTATTGGAATGATGTATCATGGAAAATTAGTAGAGTTAGCTGATGCACAAACTTTATATGATAATCCACAACATCCATATACGAAAAGTTTATTATCAGCGATTCCATTGCCGGATCCGGATTATGAGCGTCAGCGTCAACGTATTATTTTCGATGAGCAACAAATGAATGCGAATGCACCACTAAAGGAAATTGCACCGGGACATTTTGTTCAAGCTGTACAGGATTAAAAATAGTTTAATAAATCACTTGTGTTTCGTTGGAAATGCAAGTGATTTTTGTGTAAAGTGAAAGTGATAGTCGAGTATGTCGATATCTTTAAGGACATACATATAGATGATAAAATGATAAGGTGGAATTTTTATGACATTTCGTGCATGGATAGTAGATGAAATCAATGGACAACATTCGTTTGAGTTAAAAGAAATAGAACGAACTCAATTAAGTGCTGGAGATGTATTAATCAAAGTTCATTATAGTTCGCTTAATTATAAAGATATGTTAGCGGCGACTCCAAAAGGGGGAGTGATTCGTCAGTATCCAATGATTCCAGGAATTGACATAAGCGGAGAAGTAGTGGAAGATTCGACTGGAACGTATCAATCGGGACAATTGGTTTCGGTAATTGGATATGGTGTGGGTGTTTCGCATACTGGGGGATTGAGTGAATATGCTCAAGTGCCAAAAGAATGGATTATGCCTTTACCAAATGGGCTGACAGCAAAACAGGCGATGATAATGGGGACTGCGGGGTTGACGGCAGCTTTAGCTGTTCAAGCATTATTAGCAAATGGAATGCGTGTGGAACAGCAACCATCAATTTTAGTGACGGGTGCATCTGGTGGAGTAGGAAGTGTCGCAATTCGCTTATTGCGTGCACTTGGGTTTGAGCAAGTAACAGCTCTTATTCGTAAGTCATATCAAGAAACTGTAGTTCGTTCGGTTGGGGCGACGGCTATTATGGACGCTAGCGAAGTATTCATTAAAGAAAATCCATTACTTTTAAAAGAGAAATTTGATTTCATCATTGATAATGTAGGTGGAGAAGTAGCGTCACATCTGATTCCACAAATACGCTATGGTGGTAGTATGGCTCTGTGTGGTAATGCAGGTGGCATCCAATTGCATACGACAGTTTTACCATTTATTTTGCGTGGTGTGAATTTATTGGGTATTGATTCAGTTAATATTCCATTGGAAGAACGCATGGCGATATTAGAAAAATTTGCAACTGAATGGGATGTTTTGAATGATTTAGTGGTTAATGAAATTTCATTAGAAGAAATTGCTGAGTCATTGGCACAATTAAAACAAGGGGCTCATGTTGGACGTACCATTGTAAAAGTAATTCAATAGTATTTATGAGCAAAGGCTAAGAGGTTTTCTTAGTTTTTGCTTATTTACATAGGAGTGCGATGCCAATGGTGATTTGTTGCTAAAAGTGCGTTTTAGGCGAATAAATAAAATTTCATAAAATAAAATAAATTTCATAAAAAAAAGTGTTGAAATTTATTTTCGTACATGTTATAATGAAACCGTAATCAAGAAAGCGTTTAATATGTATGCTGATTTCGAACAGTTGGAAACAGATTAAACAATGTTTGGGGGTGTGAATGTGTCATATCTAGGGATAGATATCGGCGGAACATTTATCAAATATGCTTTATTAGATGAACAAGGTGAGGCATTAACAGAAACGTATAAGGTAAAGACGCATTGTACCGAATCAACGAATTATATTTTAGAGCAAGTAATTGCGATTTGCGAAGAAATGCAAGCTAAGTATGATTTTAAAGGTGTAGCAGTGGGAACAGCCGGCGTTGTAAATTCAAGTGATGGCTCAATTGCTTATGCAGGATATACGATTCCTGAGTACACAGGAACACCGATTAAGCGACAAGTTGAATCGGCAACAGGTCGACGGTGTACGGTTATCAATGATGTGAATGCTGCTTGTTTAGGGGAATACTGGAAAGGGTTTGGACAAGCGAATCGTCCACAATCACTTGTCTGTTTGACGATTGGAACAGGCGTCGGGGGAGCGGTCTTTATTGACGGTCATCTGTACGAAGGTTCATCGTACATGGCAGGAGAAGTTGGCTACTTACCATTAGCGAATGGAAAAATGTTTCAAGATGCTGCATCGACAACAGCTCTTTTAGCACAGGCTGAAAGTGCACTCGGTTATCAGGTGACAGGCGAACAATTTTTTGAGCTATTAGCTGCTAATGATGAAAAAGTACAAGTGGTATTTGATTCGTTTATCGACAGTTTAGCTCAAGGGTTACTGACGATACATTATCTTCTCAATCCGGAACAAATCGTTCTTGGTGGAGGAGTGTTGGCTCAAGAAACAGTTATTTTACCAGCACTCACACGACGCTTATCAGAAATTGTTATCGACCAACGCTTTTTATCTGCAAAAATTTCAGCAGCACAACTCGGTAACAATGCAGGAATGTTAGGAGCCTTATATTACCATTTACATGAAGCAAACTAATTTTGAGGGGATGCATCAATGAATTTGGTTAAAAAGATTGAAGCGAACTTCGTAAATTTTTCGCCAAAAGAGCGTTTAATTGCTACTTATTTGCTTCAAGAACAGCATCAGTTAAAAAATATTAGTATCCATGATTTATCCAGTTCAATCGGAACATCGGCAGCTACGATTACACGATTCTGTCGCAAGATTGGCTGCGAAAGTTTTGTCGAATTAAAGATGGAACTACAAGCTAGTGCTAATCCGGTAGTGGATACGAAAGAATTGGATGAATTTCATACGGTATTACAGTATTACAATCGTGTCATCGGACGGACAGCAGAACTTCTTGATGAAGAGCAGATTAGTCGTGTGATTGATTTGTTGATGAATGCCAATCGGATTGTCATTTATGGCATGGGAAGTTCAGGGCTTACGGCAAAGGAATTTGCGATTCGTCTATCTCGAATGGGATTGAATGCGATTGGAGAATCAGACTCTCATATGATGATTATCGGAAGTGCGATTACGCAAGCAGGTGATGTCGTCATAGGGTTCAGTAATTCAGGGGAAACGAAGGAAGTGATTCATGCATTAAAGAATGCCAAACAAAATAAAGCAACAACCATTAGTATCACAAGTATTAAAGGTAGTACAATTACAAAATTATCAGACGAGATTTTATTTGTGCATAGTAGTCGTTTTGTTAATAATGATCAGTTTGCAAACACACAATTGCCATTTTTCTATTTGGTCGATGTGATTACACTTAATTTATTAGAAAATCAAACTTATGCAACAAAAATGAAGACAACGGTTCAAGAAATTTTACAAAATACTAATTTTACGGAGGATTTAACATCATGAAATTGAATAAATTTAAAAAATTAGTTGCTTTAGCAATGTCAGCTTCTTTATTATCAGGTATTACAGCTCAATTTGCTCCAGCAATTGCTCATGCTGAAGACCAAGTAACAATTAAATTCTGGAACTTCCCTAACTTTACAAGTGATAGCGAATTCAAAACACCAGAAGAATATGACAAAGCTTTAATCGCTGCATTTGAAGCTAAATATCCTAACATCAAAGTAGAGTATCAAAAATTAGACTTCACTGACGGTCCTGCTAAAGTAGAAACTGCATTACAATCACAAACAAACCCAGATGTTATTTATGATGCACCAGGTCGTGTTATTGACTGGGCAAGTAAAGGATACTTAGCACCATTCTCAGATGTAGATACTGCTACATTAAATGAATCAGCAGTTAAAGCAAGCTCATTCGACGGTCAATTATACTTATATCCACAAGGTATTGCACCATTCTTAATGGCAGTTAACACTGAAGTAACAGATAAATTAGGTGTTACTGATTTATTACCACTTAATTCAGAAGATCGTAACTGGACTGTTGATGAATTCCAAAAATTCTTAGAAGCAGTGCAAGAAAAAGATTCAGAAATGATTCCGACTGTACTTTACTCTAAATCAGCTGCTGGGGACCAAGGTCCACGTGCATTTGTTTCAAACTTATTCGGATCATGGATTACAAATGATGAAGTAACAGAATACACAATTAACAACGAAGCTGGTGTTAAAGCTATGGAATGGATTCAAGAGCAAGCACCTAAAGGAATTATCGGACAAGGTGCTGCCTTAGAAGCTAAAGATGCTTTAGAATACTTCAAATCTGGTAAAGCTGCTTTAACAATTTTAGCAAGTCCTGGTTTATTAGCTCAATGGAAAGATGCTGAAGGCTTAACTGCTCGTTTCTTACCATTCCCTAACGTTGACAAAGCACCTAAATATGAATATTTAGTAGCTGGTCCAGCAGTATTTGACAATGGTGATGAAGCTAAAGTTAAAGCTGCTCAACAATTCGTTGACTTCATGATTAACGATGAAGAATGGGGTATTCGTACATTAAAAGCAACAGGTAACTTCTCTGCTAAGAAAGATGAAACTGGATTGTATGATGATGAAGAGTTAGCATTTGCTGAAAAATTAAGTGCTCACTTCGGTGCATACTACAATACTATCCCTGGATATGCTAGAATGCGTCCATTATGGTTCCCATTATTACAAGGTGTATTATCTGGCGATACTAAAGATGTAAAAGAAGCATTAGATGCTTTCGTAAAAGAAGCAACTGAAATCTATGAAGAAGAAGCTGCATTATTAAAACAATAATAAATAGATGAATTGAGAGCTCAAATTCATTCTAGACTGACGTAAGATTGACATTAAAATAAGATGAGTTAACAGAGATTGCACTAATCGTTGAGATTAATATCACTCGTAAATTCCTTGCTACAACGATTGTGTTGGTGCAGAGTTGTTACTCATCTTGTTTTATCGAAATCGTGTATTTGTCGACGAATGAATTTGGGCTTTTTTCTCTTAAAAATGATATAAGGAGTTGAGTATACATGTTAAATCGTTTAAAACGTAAGTATGATTTGAGTGGGTACCTATTTATTGCTCCGTCGATGATATTCTTTGTGACCTTTGTCCTTTATCCAATGTTAAAAGGGATGCATATGTCACTGTTTCGTTTTCGTGGGCGCAGACAATTATTTGTAGGTCTTGAAAATTACGTCAAATTACTATCTGATAATGTATTTTTACGTTCAATGGGTAATACCATGTTTATCGTAGCAATCGCCGTACCGATTGTTGTTGTACTATCACTTTTTATTGCCATCAATATTTATAATAAATCAGCTGCTGTTCGAAGTTTCTTCCGTGGAGTATTTTACTTACCAGCAGTATCATCTGTTGTTTCAATTACGGTAGTATGGTTATGGATTTATAACCCAGACTTTGGGATTTTAAATTATGTTTTAAAATCAATGCATGTTGTTAACGGAAATGTACAATGGTTGGGAAATTCAGCAACTGCAATTTATGCAATTATTATCGTTTTAATTACAACAAGTATTGGTCAACCGATTATTTTATATATCGCTGCATTGGGGAATGTGCCTGTTGAATTGATAGAGTCAGCTAAAATTGATGGAGCATCAAACTGGGTGATTTTTAAAAATATTATTTGGCCATTAATTATTCCAACGACATTATATATCGTTGTAACAACGACAATTAATAGTTTCCAAATTTTTGCGTTAATTCAATTGATGACGGCAGGTGGGCCTAATTATGCGACTTCAACCGTTATGTATTTAGTATATGAAACAGGAATCAAGATTCAAGATTATGGTAAAGCGAGTGCAATGGGTGTTGTTTTAGCAGCAATTATTGCGGTAATTTCTACTTTACAATTCAAATACTTGAACCGCGATATTGATTAGGAGGTAACAATTATGGAATTTAAAAAATTTGGATTATATAATATTTTATCTTTTACATTGTTATCAGCTTTAACAATCTTTTTCATCTTTCCATTTTATTGGATTGCGACAGGGGCGTTTAAATTACAAGATGTAGCGATTGCTTTGCCACCGCAATGGTTTCCTACTTCACCAACGCTCGATAACTTTCGACAATTATTAGTGCCATTAACTGCAAGATGGTTCTTTAACTCAGTGTTTGTGTCATTAGCGACTACGGTTTTAGTTTGTGCAACTGCGTCATTAGCTGGTTATGCTCTAGCTAAGAAACATTTCCCAGGTGTGAAACTATTATTCGCCATTTTTATTGGTGCAATGGCATTGCCAAAACAAGTAATCTTAATTCCATTATTACGTTTGATTACTGAAATGCAATTAATGGATACATATCGTGCATTGATTTTACCTGCTGTTGGTTGGCCATTCGGTATTTTCTTGATGAAACAGTTCTCACATTCAGTTCCAGATTCATTATTGGAATCTGCTGATATTGATGGTTGTGGAGAAATCAAAAAATTCGTCAATATTGTATTACCAATTGTAAAACCAGGTATCGGTGCGTTAGCAATCTTTACGTTCATTTCAAGTTGGAACGATTACTTCTCACAATTAGTATTCACGAACTCTGAAGCGATGAAAACTTTACCATTAGGTTTGGCATCAATGGCACAACAAGCTGAGTTCTCATTGAACTATGGTTTATTAATGGCTGGGGCGTTAGTAGCGTCATTACCGATGATTATTGTGTTCTTAATGTTCCAAAGCTTCTTCGCACAAGGTATTACTGTAGGGGCGGTGAAGGGCTAATGGTACATCCTTTAATTGAACAAATAAAAGGTAAATTAATTATTTCATGCCAAGCATTACCAGGCGAGCCATTATATCGTCCAGAAGGTGGTATTATGGTGTTAATGGCAAAAGCAGCACTTGAAGCAGGTGCTGTGGCGATTCGAGCACAAGGTATTACAGATATTAAGCAAATTAAAGAAGCTTTTGATGTACCTGTGATTGGTATCATTAAGAAGAATTATGAAGGATATGATTCTTATATTACTGCTACAATGGATGAGGTAGATGCTTTAGTTGAAGCTGGTAGTGACATTATCGCTTTAGATGCGACATTACGTCAGCGAGGTGACGGCTCAACGGTCAATGAATTTGTGCAAGCCATTAAAGCGAAATATCCAGAACAATTATTAATGGCAGATATTTCGAATTTAGAAGAGGGCTTAAATGCTGCAGAATTAGGCTTTGATTTGATTGGGACAACAATGAATGGTTATACATCGTATACAGAAGGACAATCAAAAGGGCCGAATTTCGAATTGATGAAGCAACTAGTGGAACAAACGAATGTTCCGATTGTTGCAGAGGGAAAAATTCATTCGCCAGAAGATTTAGCTAAAGCATTTGAACAAGGAATTCATACGGCTGTGGTAGGTGGTGCGATTACTCGTCCATTGGAAATCGCAAGACGCTTTATGGCAGTAGTTCCAGAAGCATAGAGTTGTCTATAAGGTACGATGCTTTAAGCAAAGTGTACGAAAATTTTTAAGAAAAGGAGGTCATGAAATGTCATTAGGACAGTTAATTATTGGTTGGTTCTATTATGGAATTTTCTATATGGGTTTATCAATTATGGCAACAGTGATTATTAATCGTGTAGCAAAACGTTATTTTACAGCGCCATTAATCATTAACGCTTTTGGTGTCATTGCATTAATGCTAATGCTGTATTTGAAACAATTTACTGGAGATCAATTTTTGACGAGTGTATTCTTTGTTTATATGCCGATTGTTGCAGCGAGTGTCGTGTTCAATATTGTACTATGGCTCATTCGGCGTGGTCAGCCTTTGCATGACTCTCCGATTCAAAATGAAGAAGGACCATTATCAAAATGAACTAATATTTACGAGATGTATCAATTGAGTAAATGTTGGCAATAAAAAGTTTTATAAATGCAAAGAGGTGTTTATATGTTCGATACAATGACGCTTGACGATATGTATCGGTATCGTGGTAAAAGAGAAGTTCCAGCAGACTTCGATGAGTTTTGGGACAATGAATTAGCGAAAGTAGCTGAATTACCAGCCTATCAATTGATTCCAAAGTCGTTTGCAATTCCAAATTGCGAATGCTTTGAATTATGGTTTGACGGTACTAATGGAGGAAAAGTATTTGCGAAAGTGGTAAAACCGTCTAGTCAAGAAAAAGTGCCGGTGTTATTTTACTTCCATGGCTATCAAGGCTCAAGTCCAGACTGGTCACAATGTTTAAACTATGTAGCGGCTGGTTTTGCTGTTGTTTGCATGGACGTGCGTGGTCAATCTGGTCGTTCAATTGACCAATTGCAAGTCAAAGGAAATACTGTTAAGGGGCAAATTATTCGTGGTGCAATCGAAGGTCGTGATAAATTGTTCTTTAAAGATGTTTACTTAGATTGTTATCAATTAGTGAATATCATCGCACAATTGGATTGGGCAGATGAAGACACTTTAATGAGTTATGGTGCATCACAAGGTGGTGCCTTAGCAGTGGTAACAGGTGCTTTGAATCCGAAGATTACACGTGTTGCAACGATTTATCCGTTTTTATCAGATTATGCACGTGTATTGGAATTAGGTGACAAACAAGAAGCATACAATGAATTGTTCCGTTACTTTAAATTCTTTGACCCATATCATGAAACAGAAGCGCAATTGTTAGATACATTAGCGTATATTGATGTGAAAAACTTAGCGCATCGCATTAAAGTACCTGTACAAATGCATGTGAGTTTACAAGATGATGTGTGTCCACCGTCGACACAGTTCGCCATTTACAATCGCATTGAATCCGAAAAAGAAGTTCATGTATTACGTGAGTATTCACATGAAGCCTTAAATGTCTTAGTAAATGACGTGGTATTTAATTGGTTAGTATCAACAGACATTGAAGTGTCTAAAACGAAAGGATTATTTAATTATGAGTAAATTGGCAAAATATCAAGGTATTATCCCAGCATTTTATGCATGTTATGATGAAGAGGGCAACATTAGCCCAGAGTGTATTCAACAATTAGCTAAACACTATTTAGAAGTAGGCGTTAAAGGGTTATATGTTGGTGGTTCTTCAGGTGAATGTATTTACCAAAATGTTGAAGAACGTAAATTAGTATTAGAAAATGTTATGGCAGCTGTCGGTGGTAAAATGACAATTATTGCCCATGTAGCAGCACCGTCAACACGTGATAGTGTTGAATTAGCAAAACACGCGGCTAGTTTAGGCGTTGATGCATTAGCAGCAATTCCACCAATTTACTTCCGTTTACCAGAAGCGTCAATTGAAGCATATTGGAATGCAATGATTGAGGCAGGACAAACTGATTTCATCATTTATAATATTCCTCAAACGACAGGATATGCGTTATCAACTGGATTATACAAAAAAATGTTGGAAAACCCACATGTTATCGGTGTGAAAAATTCTTCAATGCCAGTTTTAGACATTTTAACATTCTGCTTAGAAGCAAATCGTGAAGTGATTGTCTTTAATGGTCCAGATGAGCAATTTATCGGTGGACGTGCGATGGGTGCTCAAGGTGGTATCGGTGGTACATATGGTGTAATGCCAGAACTATTTTTAGCTGCAGATGCTGCATTTAGAAACGATAACTTGGTACTTGCGCAAGAAATTCAGATGAAAATTACAGAAATTATTTTCACTATGGTTCAATGCCAAGGTAATTTGTATGATGTAATGAAAACTATTTTAAAACGTGAAGGATTGAATATCGGTCACGTACGTGGTCCATTAGCACAAGTAACCGAAGCAGATACACCAATCATTGATAAAGCACATCAAATGATTCAAGATGCACGAGCTAAATATTGTAACTAGAACATGGTGAGAGCGTGGCTGCTCAGGCGAACGAAAAAAGAGTGGACACACCTGAAATGACTTATCTCGTTTCAGGTGTGTCCACTTTTGTTATGTTATTTCTCGATTCATTTCATTGTCTAAGTCAAAATAGGGTTGTATGTCTTGTACGAGTTCGAGTACACCTTCAAATTCTCCGTTATCATTTCGTACTGCCATATAGGTGACATGGACGAATTGTTCGTCACGTTTAAACCACATGGTGACTTTATCACGTTCACCAGAGCGTAATAAGCTGATGACTTTTTTAACACGTTCAATCAATTTGGGTGGGTGACATAATTCAACATTACGTCCTACTTGGCTTGGATTACGTTTGAATATCATTTCTTCAAATGGAACATGATTATTATAATACTGGAAAATATCATCTTTGTTGACAAAGGTTAGCTCAATTGGTAAATGATTTAAAATTAAATTGGCTTGATGCAAACTTAGATGCCCATGACCAAAAGGTAATAACTGATGTGGGTCATTTAATTGTGGTGCATCAGTTTTTGGTTCCCATTTAATCGTTAGCGTTCCTTGTTCTGTTTCGATGATTTGTTCCTTGTTAGCAATGTCCGTTTCAACGCTTAAAGACGGTTGTGCTTGAGTAAAATCCACTCGTTCTGGCACCCATTCTTTTTCTGGCTTAATAATCGCATAGCCGTATTGTTCACTATCTTTAGCGATTGCTAACCAATCATCTTGCGAAAAAGTTTCGAGTAATATCATTAGCAAAATTGACTCTTCTTTAAAAATCATCTCCAAAAATTCATGTTCAAATATTTCAAAGCTTTCAATCACTTGTGTAATCGGAATATTTGGAAAATCCAATAAGTCAGCATAGGCTTTGTCATATAAATCACGAATTTGGTCGTCAACTCCCCACATTACTTTTGGTGGTGCATCATGACCGTAACGTTCCATAATCGGAAACATCACATATTCTTTGCGACTATAATGACGTTTGAATTGCCCGAGTAACTCATATTGACGTTTAAGTCCGGCGAGTAATCCGTCTTCTACATTAGGTTGTGCTTGGACAGCAGCAAGCAGACGCTTGATACGCAATATAGCAGAACGTAATGCCATATTTTCCATGCGAAAGGTATGGACTGGGTGTCCAGCTTGCTCGCTATCTGCTACACCGACTTCTTGTACGGCATTTTTAAATAAATTGGCATGGACATTGCATAATTTCATCACATCTTCGAAGGTAATTCCTGTGTCACTGCTCATCAATTCATGTTCCATCATTGAAATTTCGATTGCACTGACTCCGGTAAAGTGTTCGTCAAATTGAGCTTGAACAGATTCAGGTGTTGCACCATGATGTAAATCTAATAAAATATTTTTTAAAACTTCAATCCGTTCACTCATCGTCTTGCACTCCAATCACTTCATACCCATTCCATTCCAATTGCTGTTGAATGTCTTTGAGAGATAAACCAATAAGTTTTGCCCCTTGTTTAATGCTAGTTTTTCGTGCAACTGTATTGAATAGTAGGGGATTAGCAAGTAGTTTAAACCCTAGTTCAATCAATAATGGCTTAATCTCGGGGTGTTCTTGTATCGTTTGATGCACATTTTGTGATAAATCAATCGTGTTCATTGACATATATTTGCTCCTATCGTTTGAAATGGTGGTAGATTTCTATAAAAGAATCGACAATAAAGACACTCAAGGCGATAGCACCGGCAATGAGTAGTGTTTGAATAAAGTGATAGCCCATTTTTTCGCTATCTCCTTGAATTAAATAAAAAGCAGTACGATAAATGGCAGCCCCAGGTACTAAGGTAAAAAAACTCGGAATATAGAAGATAGTAACGGGTGCTTTAAATAATCTAGCGAATAATTGACCGGTCATTGAAATGACAATACAGGCTACAAGAGTGGCACTGATGCTATTCATATACGGTAAAATTAAGTAGTAGACGATGTAACCAATTGCTCCACAAAAGCCAGTTTTAAAAATTAAGGATTTAGGTGCTTCAACTAGCATTGCAGCCGTAACGGTAATCACATAAGCAGCAATGCCTTGTAGTAATAAGGTCATCATGCGCCAATCACCCCCGATGATAGCGATAAGCCAATCGCTACTCCAATCGCTAAACTGACTGCGATAACGAGTGCATCTGCGATACGAGCCAGACCAGAATTATAGTCGCCTTTCAAGGTATCACGAATACCATTCATAAAGGCAGTTCCAGGATATAGGGGCATCAAAGCACTGATAATAATAATATCACTATTGAGCGATTGTGGAATAAATGATAGCACAATCGGAATGATAAACGCTGTTAAGGCAGTGGCAAATGTTCCAAACATCAAGTGATTCATTCCAGTAAGTTCACGTCCAATTCGTGATAGAGCGACAATCGCTCCAGCAATAATAGAAATTAACATTTCGAGCCAGCTACCCCCGAGTAGTAAAGTAAAAGCAACTACCATAAGAATAATCGCCATATCTTTACTGTAAGCTGTGTATTCTGATTCATCGATATATTCTAGCTTTTGTTTTGCTTCATCAATTGAAATGTGTCCAGCTGTTAATTGACGTGAAACATTATTAACATGATATATTTTTCGCAAATGATTGCCACGCTCTGTAATCCGGCGAACTTGTGTAATCGGCGTAATTTCCGGGTTGGTATCATCGAGTGTCATATATAAACCAGTCGTTGTCGATACCACTTCGGTAATGTTTAAACCACTGGTCTGCATAATCCGCCGTACCGTATCTTCTACACGATAGCTTTCAGCATGGCTTTCGAGCATAATGCGTCCGGCTAATGCTGCCACATCTGCATATTTTTTGTATTGGGTATTCATTTAACTAGATTCTCCCTTGTTTATTGTACGATAAACGTTAATGCTTATCGCACTGATACTGAAATTTATGGCATTATAGGGACGATATTGACACATTCTGGAGCAGTCGCAGTGATATCAGTTTGTGTTAATAATCCAGTTTGTGCATCACGTTTCAGCACTGTAATATTATCTGTATCTTGATGTGGTATTAATAAATAAGTTTCGCTAGCATTTAAAATGAAATCACGTGGGATTTCGCCACCTGTTTCGATTTGTTGTAACATGCTTAATGTGCCATCTGTTTCGATTTTGTAAGCCGTAATAATATTATAGAAACGAGTTGAAGTATATAAATAGTTTCCGTCTTGTGTGACACGAATGGCAGCACCAGCTGATGTTGCTGCAAAAGCGTCTGGTGTTGTTGTCACAGTTTGAATTAAGTTCAAGTGACCATTGTTAGCCACTGTAAAGACAGATACGGTATTGGCTAATTCACCGATAACATAGGCAATCGCTAATGTTGGATGGAATGTAATGTGTCGTGGACCTGTTCCCGCTGGGACATTTGCCACAAATTCTTTTTCCAATGTTCCATTTGGTAAAATATTGTACAACACTACTTCGTCAGTACCTAAGTCGCAGACATATAATTGTGTTTCATCTGCATTAAAATGTGTCATATGGACGTGTGGCGATTGTTGATTTGCATGGACACTGCTACCACTATGTTTTACTTGCTCAACAAAAGTTAATGTTTCATCATTAAAGCGGTAAATATCGACACTACCCTGGTGATAATTGGAAACATAGACAGCACCACTTGGTTCATGATAACTAATATGGCAGCCAGGCACATCGGTTGCGTGACAAGCAGTTAGACGTGCATATTCTTGGTTACTATCTTTTTTGAATACAGCGAGTCCCCCAAGTTCTTCTTTATCAATCGCAAATAAATAAGTTTGATTGCTTGATAATGTAACCCATGTTGGATTGTTTAATGGTGCAATCGCTTGGAAATTTGAAAAAGTTTGAGTTGTTTCATCGAATTGAATGCTTGAAATTCCTGTGTTAGTTCGTTTTGTATATCCACCTAGTAAAAATGTTTCAGCCATATGGTACCTCCATTAGTTTTTAAGAATAGTATAACATGGATTGTTGAAAAATTGGGAAATTTACTGGGAAGCGAGTTATTTTACTTCGTTTTTAAATGAAAGATGAGCGTCAGAGCTGTAATTTGTTATCGTTCTGTAAAGTGAATTATGAAGTAAATAGTTGTGAATTGTGCTAAAATATACATAATGACAAAAGAAGTGGGGGAGTATAGAATGCCTCAAAAACGTGAGTTTGAAACCAAGCCATTGGGTAAAAAGCCAGTGTTTTGGGAAGTTATTTTAAATAATAAATTAGTCAGTAGTTTGCTGATTGTGCTATTAATTTTAATAATTATTTTTATTTTTACCAAAATTGCTTATTTATTTGCACCATTACAAAGTGTTGTCAGTCTCTTTGGATTTCCAGTTGTAACTAGTGCGGTGTTATATTATTTATTTGCACCAGTGGTTAATTCATTGGAGCGACAAGGGGTCGATAAAACCATTTCGGTTTTTGGAATTTTTATTCTTTTGATTTTAGCGATTAGTTTGAGTATCGGGTCAATTGTACCGATTGTGCAAAATCAAACGAAATCATTTGTTGAAAATTCACCGGTTTATTATAAAACATTGATGTCAATGATTCATAATTTGCCATTTTCATTGGAAAAACTATTTAAAGATTTTGATTTACAACCTTTATTAGATAATTTTTCGCTTGATAATTTGACGGCACGCTTAAATCCGATTGTGTCTTCTACATTTGGGGGAATCGGAAATATTTTAGGAACGGTGATTTCGGCAGTAACAGGATTGATTACCATTCCGATTATTTTATATTATTTATTAGTTGACGGTGAGCGTATTCCGAAAAAATTACTCTACTATGTACCAACGAAATATCGTCAGTCAGTTAGTCGTATGCTATATCAAGGAAATTACCAAGTATCGCAATATATTCGTGGTCAAATTATTGTTGCGATTTGTGTCGCTATCATGTTTGCGATTGGCTATGCAATTATCGGATTAGAATATGGGATTACATTAGCTATTTTAGCTGGAATTTTAAATATTATTCCATTTTTAGGGTCAATCATTGCAGTTATACCGGCTATTATTGTTGGCTTAATCACTTCACCGATAATGTTATTGAAAGTAGTGATTGTGATGATTGTAGAACAAACCATTGAAGGACGGTTTATTTCACCACAAGTATTAGGAAATAGTTTAAAAGTGCACCCAGTAACCATTTTATTTATTTTATTAGGTTCCGGAAAATTATTCGGAGTGGTTGGTGTCATTATTGGAGTGCCGATGTATGCGGTGATAAAAGTAATTGCTACTGAAATTTATTCATGGTATCGTGAATCAAGCGATGCTTATGGTGATGATGACCAATATTTGTATCAGTATCAAAAACTGGTGTTGGCAACTGAGGCTCCAGAGCACTCAGTTAATGAAGCAAATAATGAAATAGAAAATGAAGGGAATACGGATGAAACAGTCGAATAAACTGATGTTAATTTTGATGACTTCCTTATTAATTTCGGGTTGTAGTCGTATTAGTAATCAGTATCAATCATTTATAGAAAAGAAGGCTGAGGTATCGACGACGCAAAGTATTACTACTAATGCAGATGATGAAACATCACAAGTGGTTGATATTCGTTTTGTACCGGAGCAAATGGAAGTGGAACAAGCAATAAAAGCAATCGAAAAGCTTGATGTTCAATCAGAACTATACCGTTTGAAGCAACCGATTTTACATTCGCAAGCAGGCTTTGATTTAACTGTTAAGCAAATGGTCGTCTTTGAAGCGTCATCTGATGAGACGATTTCTGGATTATCTAAGGATGGTGGGGCGATTGTTCTTATTAATGTGGCTATCACCAATACAACGAAAACATTATTTTATTTTCCAATTGATGAATTGCGTTTAACTTATGCTGACGCACCGGTAGCACATTATGCAAGTCAATTTTTATATCCAATGGAATCTGGTAATTTACAAAAGATTTTACTAAATAATGGAAAAGGTGAAATGGCAGCTGGTTCGACGGTGGAGGGTTATCTTGCTTTTGCTTTGTCAAAAGATGATTTAGAGAAAGCTAAAGCGCTAGGTTCGCTTTACTTGACGGTTGTACCACCGGTTGCATCAAATGATGCGATTGTCGGCTTAGAGGCGAATGACTTAGGTTCTGAATTACCATTGTTTTTACCACTGAACGAAAAAGTTGAGGCAGAATTACTCGAAAATGCGACACACATTCAAGACCGTGTGACGGCAGAGTGGTGGGGCACGAAAAATGTACTTGCCGATGAAAACTTGGATATGACGGTGACGGATAATGGGGTCACATTCAATTTGAAACGGATTGAAGTATCTGATTTTGCTCCAAAAGAACATCATGAGGAATCGTTCCAATATTTTCCAAATGGGCAAGTGATTGTGTCAGTCGAAATGGAAGTGGTAAATCGGACGGAGAAAGTCCTGTTACCAGTGGATAGTCAAGTGATGCTAACGATTAATAATAATGTTATCAATAGTGATTATGTGCTAATTAATCAATTATATGGCCAGCGTTTAGAACCATGGCAGTCTACAACTATTATTAAATCATTTGCACTCGACAAGAAAACATATCAGCAAAATTGGCAAAATAAAGAAATCTTGTTAAATATTCTATTATCACCGGTCAAATCAGAAGTTGACGACACAGCTGTGAATAATCAAAATAACAATGTTGAACAGGTAGAAGAATTTATTTCAGAAGATGAAACGACGACATTGGCAGCCGATAGCGAAACGGTGTATACTGCGCAATTTGGTTGGGTGCCTGTGCTAAAACAATTTATTGATGACAAATTAGAGGTTGTATCAAAATTAGAAGAAATGTCACCAACAAGTGAAACAACTACTATGGAAGAAACCACATCAGCTCAATAATACGAAGAAACTCTTTTAAGGAATCGTGTTGATTTTTAAAAGAGTTTTTTCGCATAGTTAACAGCAGGAAAAATTAAATCAATTATGATACACTAGAGTGGAGATAATGACAGAAATAACAGTGATAAATAAGGGCGTGAAATATCCCTTTAATTATATATTACGAGGAGTATTACAGATGAAATTATCTGGTTTATATCGATTATCACCTAAGGAACGAGTTAAGGCGATTGAACAAGCATTACCACATTTACCTCAGTTATCGGATTGTATGTTGGAAGAGACAATTGGAGATGCGATGATTGAAAATTACATTGGTCAATATGCATTACCATTAGGGATTGCAACTAATTTTATTATTGACGGACAAACGTATGCTATACCAATGGCAATTGAAGAACCGTCCGTTATAGCAGCTGCGAGCAATGGTGCTAAGCGGATTGGCAATATTGAAACGTCAGCACAACCGAGAGAATTAATTGGTCAAATGGTATTTGAATGTGAAAGCGATAGTGCGATGATTGTATTACAATTAGAGGAGATAGTGCCAGAATTATTAGAGCAAGCAAAAGCATTATCACCGTCTATGGTGGCACGTGGTGGTGGGCCTACACGCATTTGGTTTGACTGTAAGGAAGAATTTATTGTTTGCTACTTAGGATTTAATCCTTGTGATGCGATGGGAGCTAATGTCATCAATCATATTTTAGAAGGGTTAAGTCCGATGATTGAATCACATAGTGATGCGATTGCTCTCATGCGCATTTTGTCAAATTATCAACCAGATTCGGTTGTGACAGCAATTTGCCGTGTGCCAATTCATACTTTGCATGATGACCTTGAAAAAGCACAATTGCTAGCTAAGCGTATTGCGTCAGCGAGCCGTTATGCACAACTAGACCCTTATCGTGCGACTACTCATAATAAAGGGATAGTAAATGGGATTGATGCGGTCTTATTGGCTACCGGTAATGATTGGCGAGCAGTAGAATCAGGCGTACATGCTTATGCAAGTCGTACCGGCCATTATCAACCTTTAACGATATGGACAGTGGAAGATGATTATTTAGTTGGTAAAATTCAATTGCCATTAGCAGTAGCAACAGTTGGGGGAACTTTATCCGTTCACCCAACAGCACAGTGGGCACTAGAATTATTGGGACGACCTACTGCAGAACGATTAAGTCGCATTATTGCAGCTGTCGGTTTGGCACAAAATTTTGCAGCTTTACGAGCCATTGTTTCTGAGGGGATTCAAAAAGGCCACATGGGCTTGCATGCTCGGCAATTAGCGATTCAAGCTGGTGCAACGGAACATGAGCAACGAGAACTTGTCGCAAAACTGAAAGCAGCTCCAGCGATGAGTCACAGTATTGCTAAAGAATTGCTTGAACAAATGCGTGCGACAAAATAAACGTGACGAAAGCAGTTTGATTAATGAGAACAAATAGCGTTTACTCAAACGATTTTTAAAGCAAAAGCGAAAAAACTAGCAAGTTAAGTTTAATAATGTTATGATGATAAGCGAAAATTTTTAGTTAGATGTCGTGAGTACATCAGTGAACTGAGGAGGTAAGAAAATCAAATGAAAACAGGAATTGATAAAATTGGTTTTTATGTACCGAATTATTATATGGATATGCGTGAATTAGCGACTTATCGTGGAGTAGATCCAGATAAGTGGACGATCGGAATTGGACAAGAGAAAATGGCAGTTGCACCATTGACTTCAGATGTCGTGGCTATGGCAGCCAATGCAGCAGCCACTATTTTAACGCAAGAAGATAAAGCATTGATCGATCAAGTAATTGTCGGAACAGAATCGGGTGTTGACTTTTCTAAGTCAATCGCAACATTCGTCCATGAAATGTTAGGTATTCAACCATTTGCCAAAGCATTTGAAATTAAACAAGCATGCTATGGGGCAACAGCTGGTTTACAAATGGCATGTGATTATGTTCGTTTGCGTCCGGAACGTAAAGTATTAGTAATCGCAACGGATATTGCACGTTATGGATTAAATACAGGTGGTGAACCAACACAAGGTGCAGGTTCGGTAGCGATGTTAGTCAGTGCTAATCCACGTATTTTAGCGTTTGATGAAAAGAGTTATATGCATACGAATCATCAATATGATTTTTGGCGACCTAATTATGCAGAGTATGCTCTAGTGGACGGTCAATTTTCAACACAATTATATCAAGAAGAATTTGTGACGCTACTCGAAGAAGCAACCCGACAAAATCCAATGTTACTAGATTCATTAGAAGCGATGATTTTCCATTTGCCGTTTACGAAAATGGGACGTAAAGCCTTAAAAGCATATGAAGAATCGGGTGCACCAGCAACACAAATTTCACGTTGGCTATCGCACTATGATGAGTCGAGCTATTTGAATCGTATGGTTGGTAATATTTATACTGGTTCGATGTTTTTAAGTTTATTATCATTATTAGTTATGGACGAATCACTACAAGCAGAACAAAAATTGGGATTATTTAGTTATGGCTCAGGTGCAGTAGCAGAATTAATTACTGGTACTTTGCAAGCTGGATTTGAAACGATGATTGATAAACAAGCAATACTTAATCATTTAGAGCGACGTAAAGCCTTAACGGTTGCTGAGTATGAAACAGTATTTTTAAGTAAAGTGACTGAAGAAGAAACGTATGAGGCGATTGAAACAGGTCATTACTTTAAACAATTGACGAATCAGCAACGCATCTATGATTTTAAATAATGAATTAATAGGACTGGTAAAAGGAGATTTTGCCAGTTTTTTCGTATAGAAAGCAAGTATAAAGCGATTTTTATCAGTGATACTCTAACAAAAATAGATAAAATACGATATAATAAAATAGTGTGACAAGAAATTGAGGTGAGGTTTTGGTAACATTAAAGGATGTTGCATTAAAAGCGAATGTATCTAAAATGACGGTGTCTCGAGTGATTAATCATCCAGAGCTTGTGACCGATGAATTAAAAGCATTAGTTCATCAAGCGATGACAGAACTGGGATATAAACCAAATACGGTTGCACGTGCATTGGCTCAAAATCGTACTATGATTGTTAAGGTGCTTATTTTAGAAGAGTGGGATAGTACAGAACCATACTACATGTATTTGCTTAAAGGGATTGCGGAGGCTTTGGATCAGTATCATTATGCTTTGCAACTCGTAACTGAAAACACCTATGAATTAGGTGGTGGCGACGGTTATATTATTACCGGCATGACACGTGCCGATTATGACTGGGTAAAAGAGATTCAGGATCCTGTCATTATTTTCGGTGAAAATGACATTCAGCTGCCATTTGTTGATTCGGATAATCAAAAGGCAATGGAAGAAATAACGACCTTTGCACTATCGAAAGGGTACGAACATTTTATTTTTGTTGGAATTGATGTACCGGAACTATTTGCTGAATCACGCCAACAAGGATTTTTAAAGGCAATGTCTAAAGCGAAAGACGTCCGTTATGATGTACATCGTATTAAAAATTCATCAATGGCAGCAGAACAATTATTAGAATCCCTGTCACTTAAACCAAATAGTTGCTTTATTTGTGCGACTGACCGAATCGCAATCGGTATTCAGCGAGCCTTAATTAGTCAGCAATTAAATATGGAAGAGTATGGCATTACCGGTTTTGACGGTGTGTTTTTAGATCGCATCGCATCGCCTAAGTTGACGACCATGAAGCAAGATATTGAATCAATGGGCAAAAAATGTGTGCAGTTACTTATGGAACGAATTGACGGAAAACAATTGGAAAATGTCGCTAACTTTTGTGATGCACGATTAATCGAACGTGACACATTACGAAAATAATATAATAATTGAGGGAAGATGTATGCATGATATTTTAGAGTTACCAGAAAATGATAAGGCTTTTTATCGCATAGGTATGCAGAAATTGGAAGCAGGGAAAGTTGATGAGGGGCTAGAATATTTACAAAAATCATTAATACTTGAATGGCAAGATGATGTTTTTCAGGAATTAATTCAAGCGACCTTAATTTTTGCAAGGGTACCACTGATGAAACAGCTTTGGACTACATATTTTAATACGGTAGAAGCTATTGCATTAGTGCCAAACTTAATTCCAATATACATCGAATGTTTACCACATTTGCAGCCTTTTAAACAACGTTTATTGACATTAACGGCATTAAAGACAGCGATGCATGAACAGCATTTAGCTACTGATATTGTAGATGAGCAATTAGATTATCTAAAAGATTTATCTGTTTTACAGTTGCAAATTGAAACGGTATCACAACAAGGCAAACTGGAACAGTGGCTAGCTAATTATTTTAAAGGCGATCCATATGAACAATTAGTACAGTTAAAACCTTTATATGAATTAGAGAGTACCATTGTACGACCTGTTTTCGAGTGGGTTTTGAAATCAGATACCTTTTTGAATTTTATTAAAAATGATGTGCTGCATTATTTTATTATCAATGGAGCAAGTGGTCAGGTGCAATATAATTGGTTTGGACAAGTAGAAACATTGGAATTGTCAGAGCTTGTGATAAGTAATGAGTATCCACTTGTGAAAGAAGTGAAAGCAAAATTATTAGATTATTTAGAGCAAGACAATCCCCATATGGAATTAATGGTATTAGAATATTTTACGGCTCAAACGATGATTCTTTTTCCATATTATGAACGGACTGGATTAACTGCAGAAATGTGGGCAAATCAATTGATAGCTATGTTAGGAATGGATGAGGAAGCTGAGATATTGGAGCAAGAAATCAATCCTTATCTAATGCGTGCCCAATTTGAATACATCGTGATGATGAGTGAGGAGGAACTCTTATAATGGAAAATATTGAAAAATATTTAAAAGACGGAAAACTAAAGGTAATTCCTAGAAAAGAAAAAAATAAAATTGAGATTTTTCAATTTTTTGCCGAAACCTTGAAAAAACAGCCACAAGAAACATTCACTGAAAAAGAATTAAATCAAATTATTGCAGAAATTTATGATGATTATGCGATTATTAGACGTTATTTGGTGGATTATGGATTCCTTGTAAGAGATGATTATGGTAAAGAATATCGTTTGAATGAAAAGACTGATGATTTAGTTTAATAAATAAACTATTACCCCCACTGCAAAAATGGTTCGATTGGCAGTGGGGTGTTTGTGTATATTAAGCAGTTTTTTCTGTTATTTCAGTTGTTTGATATCAGCCAGTTTAATAATCGGTTCGCCATGGTCGGTATAGACATACTCTCGTACTTTTTGAGCGTCAGCCATTGTAACGATTAGACGGTCACGATACGGTTCTGCTAATTCATCAAAAAGAAAGACACCATCACGTAGTTGATTCATTTTACGAGTTGATTGTATTTCGCCAGCTGATTTAAGACGATAAGTTCGGCTTGGCAAAGGTTCGGTCAGTTGACGTTTTTCAATTCGGTAGTAATAGTGTGGGTCGCCATAATAGATTTCAAGTGCACCAGAATTAGTTCGCTTATGCTCGACTTCTTTATAGTGCTCTTTATGAATTTCCCACCATGTTTCAATACCTTTAATCGCATCTTCTTCAGTTAAATAACTTCCATGTTCTTTTTTCACGTTTACACGTTGATTAATCCAATAATTGGTATATACTGTTTGCATCGTCATATCGTCCTTTCATTTGATTCAAAACAGAGCTTACTAGAAAATGTAAGCCTATTCTTTATTTCTATTATACCTTAAATTTTATGAAATGCGAGTTAAATGATAGGTAATTCAAGACGAAAATCATTTTTAAACTTCATCTTAAAATATGCTATAATAAGCTGACGAATGAGAAAGGTGTGAGTAAATGAAAGTCGAGCAATTAGCGAAAAATTTACAATCGGTTGAGCAACAAATTCGTGCCAATCAAGTTGAAAATCAGCAAGTAACATTGGTTGCTGTGACGAAAACGGTGGATATTGAAACTATGAAACAATTGTATGACTTAGGGATTCGTCATTTTGCTGAAAATCGTGTGACGACATTTTTAGAAAAATATGAAGTGTTGAAGAGTTGTCCGGACATTGTATGGCATTATATTGGTCGCTTACAAACTAGACAAGTGAGAGCCGTATTGCCATATATCGATTATATTCATGCCTTAGACCGACCGTCATTAGCCGAAGAAATAAATAAACGTGCAACCAAACCAGTGAAGTGCTTTGTGCAAGTGAATGTTAGTGGGGAAGAAAGTAAAGCTGGTGGAACTGCCGAGTTGACGCACGCTTGGATTGATAAATTGGCAGATTATCCGAATCTTCACATCATTGGTCTAATGACAATGGCACCGATTGACGCTGATGACGCAGCTTTACATCAATATTTTAGTGCCTTGAAACAATTACAATTAATGATTGCAGCAAAGCAACTTTCTCATGCACCTTGCCATGAATTGAGTATGGGAATGAGTCAAGATTATCCAATTGCCGTAGCAGAGGGAGCTACCTTCGTTAGAGTAGGGTCGGCATTGTTTGAAGCATAATAAGAGCAAGGTTGCTTTGGCTTGAATCACTGTAGAATAATACCGGAGTGCGAATGCACTTTGAGAACTAAGTTAAGTGGATGCTGTAGCAGTCCGATCAAACGAGAATTAGGAGAATATAAATGACAACAAATTATTTAGCGTATGGCAGTAATATGAATTTAGAACAAATGGCATTTCGCTGCCCTGAGGCAATCTTCAAGCGTGTTACGTGGTTAGAGGGGTATCGTCTTGTCTTTAAGGGAGAACGTGAACAAGCTTATGCAACAATTGTTGAAGACACATCGTCACGTATTCCAGTGATGATTTGGGAGATAAATGCACAAGATGAGGCGACACTCGACCAATATGAACGTGTGCCTGAACTTTATGGCAAAGCGACTTTAGAACTAGATGATGAAGTGGTGATGTATTATTATATGCAACCTGAAAATGATTATGGTTTTCCAAGTGAACGATATTATAAAACAATCGAGTCAGCCTATCAAAAACAAGGGTTAGACACGCAAATTTTAGAATTAGCTTATCAAGAAAGTCGAGATTATTGGAATAAAAAGGAGGCTCAATAAAATCGAATGAATGAACAATCAACACAAGATTTTCAGATGCTGAAAGAAATTAAACGCCTAGCACAGCTGCTGATTCCAGTTTTAATTTATCAATTAGCCAGTTTTTCTGCGCAATTTATTGATGCTATGATGACAGGAAATTACCATGAAATTCATCTTGCAGGTGTTGGAATTGGTGGTAATTTATGGGTGCCCTTTTTCACTCTATTTACAGGCTTTATTTCGGTACTAACTCCGATTGTCGGGCAAGCATTTGGGGCGAAACAATATAAAGATATTACCTATTCAGTGCGTCAATTTATGTGGATAGGTTTGGTATTGAGTATTATCTTCTTTATTATGGGGGGGTTATTTTTACGTCCCATTTTAAATATGATGACATTAACAGATGAGGTACGTGGCATTGCCTTTCAATACTTATCTTATTTATCAATTGGGATTATTCCGTCAATGTTATTTACCGTTCTACGTTCCTTTGTTGACGGCTTAGGGAAAACACGTGTATCCATGCTCTTTATGTTATTACTAGTGCCGTTTAATGTTGTCTTAAACTATCTATTTATCTATGGACGTTTCGGCTTTCCAGAATTAGGTGGTGGTGGAGCAGGTTTAGGGACGGCGATTAGCTATTGGCTGGTTTTAGGTGTGATTTTATTAATTATTAAATATCAGCCAGGTATTGCTGATTATCGTATTTTGCATTATGAAAAGATTGACTTAACTACATGGAAATCTTATACAAAAATGGGATTTCCAATCGGATTAGCGATTTTTGCTGAAACGAGTATCTTTTCCTTTGTGGGCTTGTTGATGAGTTTGTATAGTGCACAAGTCATTGCAGGGCATCAAGCAGCGATGAATTTTACTTCGTTTCTCTATAGTTTTCCATTGAGTATTTCAAGTGCATTGATGATTGCAGTGGCTCAAGAAGTAGGAGCACGTTCTTATGAGCGTGCGAAAAAAATAACACGAATTGGGTTGGCGATGTCATTAGGAATTGCTGTCTTTACGATGACTTTCTTATTTTTCAATCGAGAGCGAGTAGCACATTTATATGGACAGACGCCAGAATTTATTCAATTGACACAAACATTTTTAGGATATGGATTGCTTTTTCAAGTAGGGGATTCTTTTGCAGCACCGATTCAAGGAGTATTACGTGGTTATAAAGATACGGTTGTACCGTTTGTTATCGGAATTATTGGACATTGGTGTATCGGCATTCCAACCGGTGTACTATTATCCAAATTTTCAAATTTAGGGCCGTATAGTTTTTGGATTGGTTTAATTATTGGGCTGCTGTCAGTTGGGATTGGATTGGTCTTTCGTTTACGATACGTTGAGCGACAGTATGCACAAAAAATATCAAATGAAAGGGCTATTTTGATGTAAATATGTTATGATAGTCATAGAAGATTTGAACAATTAAACAAGACACTTGAAAATTTTTGAAAGGATGGAATGTATGAGTCAAACAATTCAATTTGGATATGGGACAGCACCTGCGTTAATGAATTTAAACCAATTAAACCGTCATGGTATTATTGCGGGGGCTACCGGAACTGGTAAGACAGTGACATTAAAAGTTTTAGCAGAACAATTAAGCAAAGCTGGTGTACCTGTTTTATTAGCGGACATTAAAGGGGATTTAACTAGTTTGGCACAACAAGGAACTGGTGAAGTGGATAATGACCGTCTAGTTCAAACGCAGTATAATGATTATGAGCCGGCAGAGTTTCCAGTAGAGTTATGGGATGCACTCAGCGAAAATGGTATTCCATTAAGAATGACGATTTCTGAAATTGGCCCAGTTTTATTGGCACGTATTTTAGGTCTTAATGATGTACAAACAGGTATTTTAAACATTGTCTTTTCGGTATCAGATGAAAAAGGCTTATTATTGATTGACTTAATGGATTTACGTGCGATGTTGAATTATATTTTAGAGAATGCCAAAGAATTAAGTCAACATTATGGGAATATTGCCACAGCTTCAGTAGGTGCGATTTTACGGTCGATTGTCGTGCTGGAACAACAAGGTGCAAGTAAATTTTTTGGCGAACCAGCCTTAGAATTGTCTGATTTGATGCGTACGAATGAGCAAGGACAAGGTGTAATTAATATTTTAAATGCTGTAAAATTAAGTCAGCAGCCAACACTCTATGCGACTGTCTTATTAGCAATACTAGCAAATCTTTATGAAACTTTACCGGAAGTAGGCGATTTATCTAAACCTAAATTGGTCTTTTTCTTTGATGAAGCCCACTTGATGTTTAATAAAACTTCAGATGTTCTATTAGAGAAGATTGAATTAATTGTTCGATTAATTCGTTCCAAAGGTGTATCAGTCTTTTTTGTAACGCAAAATCCATTGGACATTCCAGATCGTGTTGCGTCACAGTTAGGGAATCGGATTCAACATGGTTTACGTGCGTTTACACCGAAAGAATTAAAAACAGTTAATGCTGTGGCAGAGAGTTTCCGTCAAGCAGACGGAGTTGATTTAGGACGTGCCATTCAAGAATTAAAAGTAGGGCAAGCGGTTGTATCTACCTTGAATGAGGACGGTACTCCTAAAGTGGCAGACATTGTTACCATTTGGCCACCACAAAGCCATCTTGGTTCGGTTGATTTATCGGTTCAAGCGAGTGTTATTAATCAATCTGAATTATTACCAAAATATGAAACACCGATTGACCGCGAAAGTGCACATGAAATGATTTTGGCACAAACGGCTGAGCGTGAGCAAGAAATGGTGTTGGAAGCAGAACGTAAAGAGGCTGAAAAAGAGCAAGAGCGTTTGAATAAAGAATATCAGCGTGAACAAGAACGTTTGGCAAAAGAGGCCGAGAAAGCACGTACTCGACAAGAAAAATCTGTGCCTAAATCATCTAGCCGTCGCTCTGATTCGCCAATGGATCGCCTGACTAAAAACATTATGAGTTCGGTTGGTCGTGAACTTGGACGTGCGATTACACGTGGTATTACTGGTATTTTGAAGAAATAACAAAAGTATTCAGTTGAATAAATGTTGTATATTTTATAGCAGTGTAACTTTTTTATGTTACAAATTTAAAGTGATTTCCCATCTTAATTGGGGAATCATTTTTTATAGAAAATATGAGAAAAAATTATACTATTAAATGCGATAATATCATTAAATATATAAACAAAAATTATTAAAACAGATTGAAGTTTTAATAAATTCAGCGTATACTACATTATTGCAAGAAAACTTTACAATGTTAAAGGATATCATAAATAATTGAGGAGGTTATCGTGTGAATGATATGACATCAGGATCACCACTGAAAAAAGTCATTATTTTTTCGATACCATTAATTATCGGAAATTTATTCCAGCTACTTTATAATATGGTGGACACGCTGATTGTAGGACGTACAATGGGACTTGAGGCACTAGCAGGGATTGGTGCAGCAGGAAGTGTGAGTTTTTTGATTTTAGGATTTTCACAAGGTTTTACGGCGGGTTTAGCGATTCCGATTGCTCAAGCCTATGGGGCACGAGATTATCGGAAATTACAACGCAGTGTGTTGCTCAACTGGATACTCGCATTAAGTGTATCTGCTATTTTGATTGCGATTAGTTTATTTTCATTACGAGCCATTTTAACGTTTATGAAAACGCCAGACAATATTGTAGAATATACCTACAGCTACTTATCGATTATTTTCGGTTTTATGTTTGTAACGGTATTATACAATATGTTAAATAATTTAATGCGTTCATTAGGCGATAGTCGCACTCCGTTATATTTCTTGATTGTCGCAGCTTTAACCAATATTGTGTTGGACTATGCTTTTATTATTTATTTTGGATTAGGAGTAGCTGGTACGGCAATTGCGACAATTTTATCGCAAGGTTTAGCTGTTACTTTATGTTTAATTGCGATTCATAAACAATGGCCTATTTTAAAAGTGCGTTTAGATGTGGGCATTAAAAAAGAAGAATTAATGTATCACTTACGTATCGCCTTGCCAATGGCATTTCAATCATCAATTATCGCAATTGGTACGATTGCTGTGACAATGGCATTGAATGCATTAGGGGCAGTCGCAGTCGCAAGTTATTCAGCAGCACAAAAAGTTGACCAAGTCGTCATCTTGATTTTAATGTCCTTTGGTGTCGCAATGGCTACTTATGTTGGGCAAAACTTCGGTGCACGTAAATTTGATCGAATTCGTCAAGGGGTACGTTCGATTTCAATTTTATCGGTTGCCGTAGCGATTGTAGCAGGTATTGTGTTGTGGATTTTCGGTAAAGAATTAGTGGCATTATTTGTTAATGGTGAAGATTCACAAAAAATGATTGATTATGGTTTCATGTACTTCCAAATGAATGGCCCTATGTATTGGGTGCTTAGTTTACTGTTTGTGTATCGTTACACTTTACAAGGTTTGGGTGATAGTAAAATTCCGACCTTTGCTGGTATTATGGAGTTAATCATGCGTGTAGTTGCAGCTATTGTCTTAGGAAATTTATGGGGCTTTTTAGGGCTTGCATTATCAAGTCCATTGGCATGGATTGGGTCAGCCGTTCCATTAGCGATTACATATCATAAGCGTAAATATCATTTGGACGAGTTAAAACGAGTATAGAGTGTTGAAAGGTTAGCATATGCTAGCCTTTTTGGGTTGGGAACTAATAGCGGTTAAATATCTTTATGACAAGATTTTTCAAGAACTCTACGTTATTGAATGTATTGCTATTCGCAATCAAAAAGTGGCTTAATTCAAATTAAAGTAAGTGAAAAATATGGCAAGAACATCAAATATTTATGTAAGAATAGAACCTAATATTAAGGAACAGGCAGAAGCTGTGCTTGAGAAACTGGGCATTCCTATGTCAAATGCTGTATCTATTTTTTTTAAGACAGGTTGTAATGCAAAATGTTTTGCCTTTTGAAGTTAAAATTCCTAATGCAAAACCACTTTCTTTAACTGAATTATCAGAAACAGAATTTGATATGGAAATGTTAAAAGCTCATAATGATTTTGAGAATGGAAGAATACATTCTTTTGAAGAAGTCGAAAATGAAATATAATTAAGGTGTACTATTCCTTTAATCGCCTAAAAATATGATAAAATTAGGCGAAAAGAAATGGTTTAGGTCTATGAAATATTTTAATTATAGTAAATATAAAGAATATAAGTGGGACAGTGAAATTATCAATTTGTTAGTAAAAATCCATGAACACAAAGGAAAACAAGAACTTTATTTACAAAGAAAGCCTGCTGTTCTAGATAGGTTGGTTGAAATTGCAAAAATTCAAAGTATAGAAGATTCAAATAAAATTGAAGGGATTGTAACCACAGCAATAAGAATTAAAGAACTAATGAATCAAAAAACGACACCTAAAACTAAAAATGAAGAAGAAAGTATAGGAGGAAGATTTTAAAATACTCAAAATTCAATTATTGAAAAGCATGCAGATGGATTGATTATCGAGAAGTTTAAACCACTATCTTCGTATGAAACACCACTAGCAATTAATAATATCTGTGGGGAGTTAAATCGTGCATTAGATGAAAAAGTAGTAGATGCATTATTGCTTATTCCAATTTTTATTCATGATTTTTTATGTATTCATCCCTTTAATGATGGAAATGGAAGAATGAGTCGTCTATTAACCACTCTATTACTTTACAGACAGGGATATGTCATTGGAAAATATATCAGTTTAGAGAGTAAAATCGAAAAAAATCAAGGTAGTTACTATTTCTCTCTTGAAAGAAGTGGTATTCATTGGCATGAAAATGAAGAAGATGTTACTTATTTCATTAAATATATACTTAGAATGATTCTTGCAAGTTATATCGACTTTGAAGAAAGAGTGGATTATGTTGGTGAAAAGAAACCAACAATTGAATTAGTAAGAAGTGCAGTTGATAATAAATTGGGCAAATTTACTAAGTCTGATATTATGGAACGTGTACCAAGTGTAAGAAAAGCAACGATTGAAAATATGTTGAAACAATAGGTAGAGGAAGCATATATTGAAAGGCATGGCAAAGGTCTTGCAACTTACTACGTAAAAAAGTTTAAATTTTGATAGGGAATTGCAGAAAAATTAAATACACTTAAATGGTTTATATAGCAACTAGTTAGTATGGGGGAAATAATATGTCCAAACAAAATATATTTGATAACGAAGTTTTTTTTGAAGGTTATTCAGAAGTTAGAAATCGGAGTGATAATGCTAATATTTTGTTTGAGATTCCAGCATTATTCTCACTATTAGGTGATTTATCGGGTAAAGAAATATTGGACCTTGGTTGTGGATATGGTGGACATTGTAAAGCTTTTATTGAGAAAGGGGCCTTAAAAGTTATCGGTATTGATATATCTTCAAAAATGATTGAAGTAGCTAATAGTGAAAATAGTGATTCTGCCATTGGGTACATGAATATACCTATGGAAAATATTGATGAATTAAATATGAAATTTGATGTAGTAGTTAGTTCCTTGGCATTTCATTATGTTGAAGATTATCGAGAATTAGTGAGAAAAATTTATCATAGGTTGCGTCCAGGAGGATTATTTGTTTTTTCTCAAGAACATCCGATTAATACCACATATGAAAGTTATGAATTCAAACGTTGGACAATGAATGAAAATGGAAATAAGCAATATGCAAATTTAGCTAATTATGGCATCGAAGGGGTAAGAAATTCAGAGTGGTTTATTAAAGGAATAAAGAAATACCACCGGACATTTTCAACTGTAATCAATAATTTGATAGAAGAAGGATTTAGTCTTGAAAAAATTATAGAACCATTTCCTGATGAAGTACTTCTTCAAAAGTATCCTAATTATGTTGATTTGTATCACAAGCCTGATTTTTTACTTGTAAAAGTTTCAAAACGATAATCATGTACGTAGCATATGTATATTTGAAAATTGTTGAATCATATTGTATATATAATGTAACTAAATCGCCTAAAAATATATAAAATTAGGCGAAAACAAAATAGTAAGTATAGGACATGTATGTAATTTTTATAGTATAATATTCACAAATAAAGAGAGTGGTGTAATTATGAAAGCAGACGTTATCCGTTTTGAAAAAATATTAAATGAATCGCAAGTATTATATGACCAATTAGAAGATTTATTGGAAAAAATTGCTGATAATGAAACACAAATGTTAGCATTGCGTGAGTATTATTATAGTGAAGAGTATCATCGTGATGTTGAAATATCAAACCAAACTGATGAATATAAAGGGATTGCTCATGATGTCTTATCTGAAGATGCTGTCTATAATTTAATGATTACCAGTTACCAAAATTCGATTCGCATGCTTGAAGTGGCGACTCAAACTTTAAAGCATGAATAAGCACTAATAAAGTACTAATATCTTTCAACAAAAGTCAAACGGCTTAGCGTGGATAATTCGTTTGGAAGAACGATTATTCTCGTGATTTAAGCTGTTTTTTTTGTTATAATTGAACACGATGTGTGAATTTTTGACACGTATCCAAAAGATGAGTATTGGAGGGCGAAAAAGTGTCAACATTATTAAAAAATATTGAACAGTTAAATGATAAACAACGAGAAGCTGTGCTGACGACTAATGGGCCAGTGTTAATCGCAGCCGGGGCAGGTAGTGGGAAGACACGTGTTTTGACGCACCGTATTGCGTATTTAATTGAAGAAGTAGGGGTGAATCCATGGAATATTTTAGCGATTACCTTTACCAATAAAGCAGCGAGTGAAATGCGTGAGCGTGTGCAACAGCTCGTAGGAGAACAGGCGGGTCAAATATGGGTGGCGACATTCCATGCGATGTGTGCACGTATTTTGCGTCGTGAAGCTGAACATATCGGTTATGACCGTAACTTTACGATTATTGATACTGGTGAACAACAAACCCTAATGAAACAAGTATTAAAAGACCTTAACTTAGATAGTGAGCGTTTCAATTATAAGCAGCTATTGTCGGTCATTGATACGGCTAAAAACGAGGGGAAGATGCCGGAAGAATTTGCGAATGAAGCTGGAAATTATATCGATAATATTCATGCAGATGTGTATCAAAAGTATCAATCACGTTTAAAAGCTGCCAATGCAATGGATTTTAATGATTTAATTTTATTGACGGTACGTTTGTTACAAACAAATGAAATGATTCGTCAATTTTATCAGCAAAAATTTCAATATATTCATGTCGATGAGTATCAAGATACAAACCACAGTCAATATCACTTAGTTCAACTATTATCAGGTTTATTACGTAATGTTTGTGTGGTAGGGGACGCAGACCAAAGTATTTACGGTTGGCGTGGTGCAAATATGGAAAATATTTTGAATTTTGAACAGGATTATCCAGATGCGAAAGTAATATTACTGGAACAAAATTATCGTTCAACGCAAACGATTTTAAAAGCAGCGAATAGTGTGATTGCTAATAATGTTAAACGCAAAGACAAAGCGTTGTGGTCGGATAAAGAGTCAGGCGAGAAAGTGAAGTATTATCAAGCTGAAACAGATCGTGAAGAGGCACAATTTGTAATTAAAAATATTCACGAAATTAAGAAAGAATTTGCGTATAAAAATCGTGATTTTGCTGTACTATATCGGACACAAGCCCAGTCTCGTAACTTAGAGGATCAGTTTTTGCATGCGAATATCCCCTATAAAATTGTTGGGGGCTTGAAATTCTACTCACGCAAGGAGATTCAAGATACATTGGCATACTTACGTTTAATTGATAACTTTGATGATAATCTTAGTTTTAATCGAATTATTAATGTACCAAAACGTGGGATTGGGCAAGCAACGATTGATAAATTGGCGAGTTTTGCTAGTGAATTAAATATTAGTTGGTTTAAAGCGATTGACTATTTGAATCAGTCAACGATAAGTAAGTCGGCTCAAATGAAATTAGCTGTCTTTGCGAAATTGATTCGTCAGTTGCAACAACAGGTTGAATTTTTGAATATGAGCGAATTAGTAGAACAAGTGTGGGAGCAAACCGGTTATATCGAGGCATTACAAAAGGCTGGAGATATTGAATCATTGAACCGTATTGAAAACTTAGAAGAATTTGCTTCAGTTACGAAACAATTTGATGAATCAGACGGTTTAGGTGCAGAAGAAGTCGACCCAGATTTTATGCAACCAACGGTTCAAGTAGAAAATGATGAGGCACAAGCTGAATTTATTTTGGCAGTAGATGAAAATGATACAGAGTCGGTGACGCAATTAACACGATTTTTAACGGATATTTCACTGGTGAGTGATACGGTCGAAGATGAAACAATGGAAGATTTGGTTACTTTAATGACGCTCCATGCTGCTAAAGGATTAGAGTTTCCAGTTGTATTTATGGTAGGTATGGAAGACGGTTTATTCCCATTATCACGTGCAATGGAAGATGATGATGAACTCGAAGAAGAACGTCGCTTGGCTTATGTAGGAATGACCCGAGCAGAAAAACAATTGTTTTTATCTGGTTCACGTTCACGTTTACTATATGGACGGTATCAACATAATTTACCGAGCCGTTTTATTAATGAAATTGATGCGACTTTATTAGAAAAAATAGGAGTAGACAGTGATCCTTATTTTGCATCACAACAAGCAATGATGCAACGAGGATTAGGCATAACACCGAAACCGCAGCCGACAGCACAAAAGGCAGCACAATTAGCAGCGAATAAGGTGGCACTCAGTGGCAAGCGACCGACACCTGTGACGAAAATAGGTGCGACTTCAAATGGCAATCAAGCTTGGACAGCCGGTGATAAAGTAGAACATCCAAAATGGGGTGTCGGCACGATTGTACAAGTAACTGAAAACAAATTGGATACTACTTTGAGCATTGCCTTTCCAAATCAAGGAATAAAACAATTAATTGCAGCTTATGCGCCGATTACAAAACTATAATGGTGAGGTGAACCGATGACAAATCATTATACTCAAACGGATTTACAACAATTAATTCAACAATTAAATGATTATGCGTATCATTACTATGTACTTGACGCACCGATTGCGACTGATGCCCAATATGATGCCTTGTATCATCAAGTTGAACAAATTGAAAAGCAACATCCAGAATGGATTACGCCAGAATCGCCAACTCAACGAATAGGTGATCAATTGTTGGACGGATTTAAAAAAGTAAGTCATGCGCAAGCGATGTATAGTTTAGGGAATGCATTTAACGAGACGGATATTGAAAGTTTTATTGACCGTGTGACTAAAGCGGCAACTGGACCTGTGCAATTTATGTGTGAATGTAAAATTGACGGTCTCGCTGTCGCATTGACTTATGAAAATGGACGTTTTGTTCGAGGTGCAACTCGTGGTGACGGTACTATTGGAGAAGATATTACGACAAATTTGCGTACTATTCCGTCAATTCCATTGACTTTACGTCAAGCTGCCACTGTGGAAGTACGTGGCGAAGCGTATATGCCTAAAGAAGTATTTGCTTCCTTAAATGCTAAGCGTGATGAACAAGGAGAAGTACCTTTAGCCAATCCACGCAATGCAGCAGCCGGTGCACTTAGACAAATTAATCCACAAGCAGCTAAAGAGCGTCAATTGAATATCTTTTTATATGGCGCAGTGGTAAATGAGTCATTTAATCCCAATTCTCAAGCCGATTTATTTGACCAATTACAAGAAATGGGACTGCGAACGAATGCTTTTCGACGACTCTGTGATACTAAAGAAGAAGTTATGGCATTTATCCATGAAGTAGGACAGGCTCGTCATGATTTGCCTTATGATATTGACGGTGTTGTCATTAAAGTCAATGATTTTCAGCAGCAGGCAGCTTTAGGTTTTACGGTCAAAGCACCACGTTGGGCGATTGCTTATAAATTTCCGGCGGAGATTGCTAAGACAGTTGTGCAACAAGTTGAGTGGACAGTAGGTCGTACTGGTGTTGTCACACCGACAGCAGTGATGAATCCAGTCTTTTTAGCAGGGACTACTGTTCAACGAGCAACCTTGCATAATATTGATTTCATTGAAAATTTAGATGTACGTATTGGGGACACGGTTCATTTACATAAAGCAGGCGATATTATTCCGGAAGTCATTGAAGTGGTATTAGCAGAGCGACCGAGTGATAGTCAGCCATTAGCGATTCCTACCCATTGCCCTGAATGTCAAACGCTATTGGAACAGGCTGACGGGGAAGTGGCATTGCGTTGTGTAAATCCATTATGCCCAGCACAACAAGTAGCACAATTGTCGCATTTTGTATCACGTGATGCGATGAATATTGTAGGATTAGGCAAACGTATTATTGAACAGTTAGTGCAAAAAGAATTAGTACAGACACCAGCTGATTTATATGCTTTAATGCAAGAAGATTTTCTTACATTAGATAAGGTTAAGGAGAAGTCTGCTCAAAAAATGCTTGCAGCCATTGAAGATAGTAAAAATCAATCGGTAGAGCGACTTTTATTTGGTTTAGGTATACGTCATGTTGGCGCAAAAGCAGCTAGATTAATGGCTGAAACCTTTGGTGATATTACTCGAATCATGGAGGCGACACAGGAAGAACTGAGTGCGATAGAGGGCTTAGGTGCGATTATTAGTCAATCGGTGATACGCTATTTTAGTCAGCCAACTTCAAGAGCGTTAATTGAAAGATTTTCTCAGCTAGGAGTGCAATTATCGTATCAAGGTGTTACAATAGAAGCAGCCGATTTAGCAGATAGTTTTTGGTTAAATAAAACGGTTGTGATTACCGGAACATTTGAACAATTTAGTCGTAATGATTTGAAAGCAATCCTTGAGCAGCAAGGTGCGAAAGTGACGGGTAGTGTTTCGAAAAAAACGGATATAGTAGTGGCAGGAGAAGCTGCCGGTAGTAAATTAACTAAAGCAGAGGAATTAGGCATCGACATCATGGACGAAGCTATGTTATTGCAGGAGTTAAAACTGCAATAAGTATTAAAGCGACGATGTTAGTAATAAAGGATGTGAATCAATGAATAAAAAATGGCTAAAAGTGACGACATATTGTTCGCTCGTAGCTCTATTGTCGGGCTGCTTGAGTAATTTGGATGAAGAAGTGAGTGAATCTTCTAGTTCAGCAGACCAAGTAGCCGTGCAATCAACAGAAAATCAGCTGTCGAGTGATTTTTATCGTGCCGTCATTACTGATGGACGTTATGAAATGGGAATTGTTGCTAGCAGTAATACTAATCTTAGTTCAGCAGGAAATGTGTTAGCTTTTGAAGAGGGATTAATGCGTATTAGTAAAGGGATTTTCCCTACGGAACAATATTTCTTGCGTGAAGGTCAGATTATTAATGAAGAAACGATGACGAGTTGGTTAGCACGTGAATCAGAAAATAATCCAGAAGGATTGAATCCGTCATTAGCACGCAATGAAAGAGAAACGCAAAACCAAACAACAGATGAAAATGATGAAACAGAAAATAGTGAAACAACACAAGACAATTCACAGGTGATTGTTGATTCATCTTCAACCCCAATTTATTTAACGCAAGTAATGGAAAAAAACTTAATGGTTGAGACGGAAGACGGTTATGCATTGGCTGGAATTGTTATTGGTTTAGCAATGAATAGTGTCTATGAGTATACGGACAGTGAAGGGGTTCATTATGAGCAAGAAATTTCATTAGGTGAAATGCGTGAACGAGCACGTTCGTATGCGAACATCATCGTGGGTCGTTTGCGTAATACGGAAGCTTTGCGTTCGATTCCGATTGTAGTCGGATTATTTAGACAGTCTGGGGCTAATGATATTGTCGGTGGAACCTATGTAATGCATGGTATTTCACGTGAAGGAAATTATATTTCTGATTGGACTGAACAAAATGAATATCGTGTCGCTTTACCAATGGTAAATCGTTCTGATTATAATGAGCAGTATAATTATTTTAATAATTTTATGAGCCAAGTAAATAATTTCTTCCCGCATTTAAATGGAATTACTGGGGATGCTCTTTATATTGATAATGCATTAGCATCATTGAATATTAAAATTGTAACGCAGTTTTATCAACAGACTGAGATTACGGCTTTAGCTCAGCATGTTACAGATGTGGCGAATAGTCAACTTCCAGAGGGAGTACCGATTGAAATTAGTATTGTATCTGCACATGGAGCAGAAGCATTGATTTCTAAAACGGCAAATGATACACAATTTAAAGCACATATTTATGAACAATAACTAAGAATGAATAATGGGGGTTAACCAATGACAGAACGTGATGAAATTCTACGTGTAGCCAACTTAGCAAAATTAACGTTTGATGAAGCGAATTTAGATGCCTTTGCAAGTGAATTTGGTAGTATTATTGAATTAGTTGAACATTTACAAGAAGTAGACACAACAGGTGTTGAGCCTACATATCATGGTAATGATTTAATTAATATATTTCGTGAAGATAAAGTGATTCGTGGTACGCAGCGTGAAGACTTCTTAGCTAATGCTAAAACGACACAAGACGGATTTATTAAAGTACCAGCAATTATTGAAAGTGAGGAGGCATAATATGACGGTTTTTCCACAAACGATTACTGAAATCAAAAAAGGATTAAAACAAGGCGATTTTACAGCAGTTGAATTAGTCGAGCATACTTATCGCCAAATCGATGAAATTGATGCAAAAGTTGAAAGTTTTTTAGCATTGAATAAAGAAGCAGCCTTAGAAGCAGCGAGATTGGCTGATGAACGTGGATATGGTGATGATGCGCCAGTATTAAATGGTGTGCCGATTGCTGTCAAAGATAATATCGTAACGAAAGGCTTAACGACAACGGCAGCCAGTAAAATGTTGGAAGATTTTGTGCCAACTTATGATGCGACAGTAGTTGAAAAATTAAAAGCAGCCGGTGCAATCATTATCGGAAAAGTGAACTTAGATGAGTTTGCGATGGGAGCATCAACGGAGCGTTCAGCATATAAAATTACACGTAACCCGTGGAATTTAGACCGTGTACCAGGTGGTTCATCTGGTGGTTCAGGAGCGGTTGTTGCCAGCCGTCAAGTACCAGCAAGTTTAGGGACAGATACTGGTGGTAGTATTCGTCAACCAGCAGCATTTAATGGGATTGTTGGTTTAAAACCAACTTACGGAACAGTATCACGTTACGGATTAATTGCATTTGGTTCATCATTAGACCAAATCGGGCCAATGACATTAACTGTTGAAGATAATGTTTTATTATTAGATGTGATTGCAGGACATGATGTGCATGACTCAACGAGTTTATCAGATTTACCGATGAATTATGGTGCTAAAATTGGACAATCACTTGAAGGTATGAAAATTGCTTTTCCTAAGGAATATAAAGCAGAAGTAATTGCACCCGAAATTCGTGAAGCAATGGAACAAGCTGCTGCATACTTCCAAAGTCAAGGTGCGATTGTAGAAGAAGTATCGTTACCATTATTGAAATACGGTATTAATGTGTATTACATCATTTCATCTGCAGAAGCGTCATCTAACTTGCAACGTTTTGACGGAGTTCGTTACGGTTATCGTTCTGAATCTGCTAAAACATTAGAGCAAGTATATGTGCAATCACGTAGCGAAGGTTTTGGTGAAGAAGTAAAACGTCGTATTATGTTAGGAACTTATAGTTTAAGTTCAGGTCAATTTGACAAATTCTTTAAACAAGCAGCTCAAGTAAGAACAATGATTAAACAAGAGCTAGACCGAGTTTTTGCAGAATATGATGTGATTATGGGACCTACAACAACGAGTACAGCCTTTGAAATTGGTGGTCGTGTTAAAGATCCAATCGCAATGTATGTGGAAGACTTATTGACAGTTACGGCAAATATTGCAGGATTACCTGGTATTTCAATTCCTGCAGGATTTGATCAAGCTGGCTTACCGATTGGGTTACAATTAATGGCGAAACCATTAGATGAAGCGACCTTGTATCAAGTAGCATATGATTTTGAACGCAGCCATGATTTCGCTGCTAAAGCACCAGTATTATAGGAGGTTGGAAGATGAATTTTGAAACAGTAATTGGTTTAGAAGTCCATGTGGAATTAAAAACTGACTCAAAAATTTTTAGTACGTCACCAGCTCATTTTGGTGCCGAGCCAAATACAAATACCAATGAAAAGGACTGGGGTTATCCTGGAGCTTTACCGGTAATGAATAAGCGAGCTATCGAGTTTGGTATGCGTGCGTCATTGGCATTAAATTGCGAAATTACTCGTCAAATGCGTTTTGACCGTAAAAACTATTTCTATCCAGATAATCCGACTGCTTACCAAATTTCTCAAGCGGATTTACCGATTGGACGCAATGGATACATTGATATTGAAGTAGACGGACATAAACGTCGCATTCGCATTGAACGTGTGCATTTAGAAGAAGATGCGGGTAAAAATACGCATGGTACAGACGGATACTCTTATGTGGACTTTAACCGTCAAGGAACACCATTAATTGAGATTGTTACCGAAGCAGATATTCGTTCACCACAAGAAGCCTATGCGTTTTTAGAAGCATTACGTGAAAAAATTATGTATACCGAAGTATCAGATGTGAAAATGGAAGAAGGTTCATTACGCTGTGACGGTAATATTTCGATTCGCCCATTTGGTCAAGTTGAATTTGGTACGAAAACAGAATTGAAAAACTTAAACTCATTCAACTTTGTGCGTAAAGGATTAGAATTTGAAGAAAAACGTCAAGCACAAATTTTATTAGCTGGTGATAAAATTCAACAAGAAACACGCCGTTATGATGAATCAACTGGTAAAACGATTTTAATGCGTACGAAAGAAGGGGCAGCTGATTATCGTTACTTCCCAGAACCAGATCTACCACCTGTACACATTAGTGAGGAGTGGATTGATTCAGTTAAAGCATCAATTCCAGAAATGCCAGATGTGCGTCGTGCACGTTATACTGGGGAATATGGATTGCCTGATTATGATGCAATGGTGTTAACCTTGTCTAAAACAATGTCTGATTTCTTTGATGCAACGGTTGAAGCTGGTGCAGATGCTAAATTGGCATCAAACTGGTTAATGGGTGATGTGTCGGCTTACTTAAATAGCGAGAAGAAAACATTAGAAGAAATTGCTTTAACACCACAAAACTTAGCTCAAATGATTCAATTAATTGAAGACGGCACGATTTCATCTAAAATTGCTAAACAACTCTTCAAGATTTTAGCGACTGAAGGTGGCGATGCGAAAGAAATCGTTGAAGCACGTGGTATGGTTCAATTAAGCGATCCTGCGAAATTACAACCAATTATCGACGAGATTATTAGTAAAAATGAAGCGTCATTGGAAGATTACCGTAATGGTAAAGACCGAGCAGTAGGTTTCTTTGTCGGTCAAATTATGAAAGCGACTAAAGGGCAAGCTAATCCACAAGTTGTTAACCAATTATTAATGGCGACGTTGGAGAAGTTGAAGTAATAGTAGTAGAAAAAAAGATATGAATTAAATTATAACCGAATTGGAATGACAAGATGAAAGTCATTTCAATTCGGTTTGTGGTTTTATATACACAATAAATTTTGTGTAGGAAATATTTAGATGTTTTTCTAAAAGTCAATGATTTCAAATGTGTTTAGAGAAATTGGTTTGAATGATGAACTAGGTTCAGGAATGCGTAATATCTATTTAAAGAACAGTACCGAGCTAATTAGTTGAAAGCTATTTTCCCCACACAATCCATGTTATATTTTATTACATACCAAGTAACATTAAAATTGACTATAAAAATTCATACCCTTATAATCGTACTAATCAATAGAACGAGGGGGAATTATTATGAATAAAAGGAAGAATACAAGTACTTTAATAGGAGCTGCCTTTATTATGGCAACCTCAGCAATTGGACCGGGTTTTTTAACTCAGAGTGCAAAGTTTACAAGTGATTTACAAGGAAGTTTTGGATTTGTTATTTTATCTACCATATTATTAGCAATGATTGTTCAACTAAACGTTTGGCGTGTGCTATGTGTGAGTGGTATGCGTGGGCAAGATATTGGAAATCGTTTATTTTCAGGTTTAGGTTATTTTGTTGCAGCTTTAGTAGTGTTAGGTGGTCTTGTTTTTAATATCGGAAATGTTGGTGGAGCGGCACTAGGATTTAATGCATTGCTTGGTATTCCAACATCAATTGGATACTTTTTAGCAGGTGGGTTAGCAATTGTTCTGTTTTTATTAAAAAATGCGATGAAAGCAATGGATAATTTAACGAAAATATTAGGTGGTCTTATGATTGCTGTTATTTTTATTGTGATTTTAATTGTTAAGCCACCAGTTGGTTTGGCATTAAAAGAAACGATTTTACCAAGTGTACCAGCGTCAAGTTTATTTCCAGCTATCTTAACTTTACTAGGTGGAACAGTTGGGGGATATATTACGTTTGCTGGAGCACACCGTTTAATTGATGCTGGTATTACGAAGAAAGAAAATTTAGCTCAAATTACACAAAGTTCTATAATGGGAATTGGAATTGCATCAATTGTTCGTATTTTCTTATTTTTAGCGATTTTAGGTGTGGTAGTCAAAGGTGTAACATTAGATACAGCGAATCCTGCTGCTGATGCATTTCGTCAAGGTGCTGGCGAATTGGGTTATCGTTTCTTTGGATTAGTTTTATTATCGGCAGCTCTTACGTCTATTATTGGAGCAGCTTACACTTCAGTATCTTTCTTAAAGACGTTAATTCAGCCAGTTGCAAAGCATGAAAAATGGGTGATTATTGGCTTTATTGCTATTTCAACAGTTGTAATGGCATTGTTAGGTAGTCCGTCTACATTATTGGTGATTGCCGGGTCATTAAATGGCTTAATTTTACCGGTAACATTAGGTATTTGTTTAGTGGCTTCACAACGTAGTGACATTATGGGTGATGATTATAAACACCCAACTTGGTTATTGATTGCTGGAATTATTGTAGTCTGCTTAACTGCTTATATAGGCATTCAATCATTAGGAAATTTAGCTCAATTATTTTAATATAGTGTAAGTGTTGGGGAAACTCTCTTATGCTTACTACAATACCGATAGAAAAGGTGAAATAATGGAAAATGTAACAATACAAACGCAAGGAGATGCGGCGATATTAATTAGTTGGGAGCAAACGATTACTCCTGAAATGAATCATCGTATTAGTGCTTTTGTGCAATTAATGCGTGAACAACGAATTGAGGGTGTCGTTGATTTAATTCCAGCATTCTGTTCGGTTTTAGTCAACTACGATCCACGTGTGATTCGGTATCAGCAGCTTGTCAAAAAAGTGGAATCACTTTTAAAAATGGAACTATCACAAGCAAAACGTATTAAGCGAATTTATCAAATACCAGTTTGTTATGGTGGTGAATATGGGCCGGATTTACCATTTGTTGCTGAAAATGCAAACTTGAGTGTAGACGAAGTCATTGCTTTGCATACAGAGCCTGATTATTTAATTTATATGTTAGGATTTTTACCAGGATTTTCATATTTAGGTGGCTTAGATGAACGGATTCATACACCACGTTTAGCCAATCCAAGAATGGCGATTCCAGCAGGTAGTGTTGGAATTGGTGGTTCGCAAACAGGAATTTATCCATTGACTTCACCAGGTGGTTGGCAATTGATTGGACAAACTCCAGTTAAAACGTATGACCCAATTCGAAAAGAGCCGATTTTGTTTGAGGCAGGCAATTATATTCGTTTTGTGCCAATTTCTCCGGAGGAATTTGTGGCAATTGCAAAAATGGTTGCGAATGGTACCTATGAATATCAAGTTATTGAAGAGGAGGCTTAAAAATGGGAATTCGTATTTTAAAACCAGGTTTGTATACGACGGTTCAAGATTTAGGCCGAGTGGGCTATCAAAGTCAAGGATTTGGTGTTTCCGGTGTAATGGACGTTCGTTCATTTAAAATTGCGAACTTATTAATTGATAATCCTGAAAATGAGGCAGTGTTAGAATTTACTTTGACTGGGCCGACATTAGAATTTACGGCTGAAACGATTATTGCAATTACTGGTGGGGATTTTCAGCCATTGATAAATGGAGAGCCAGCAGCCATGTATACGGCGATATACATGAATAAAGGTGATGTGCTATCATTTCAAGGTGCACGAACTGGGACAAGGGGTTACATTGCCTTTTCAAGCTACTTGAGTATTCCAGTTGTTATGGGAAGTCGCTCTACCAATACTAAGTGTGCGATTGGTGGTTTTAAGGGACGTCGTTTGAAAGAAGATGATTATATTGGTTTCCGTATTAAACGTCGTTATTTGCCTTATTTCTTATCTCGTACTTTGGACATTGATGAATTTAATCAAGAAGAGGCTGTTATTCGTGTTGTAATGGGGCCGCAAGACCAATATTTTACGAAAGAGGGTCGTCAAACCTTTTTATCTGAAGAATATACAGTGACCAGTGACGCTGACCGTATGGGATTTCGATTAGAAGGACCTTATATTGCACATAAAGAATCAGCCGATATTATTTCAGAGGGAATTGCATTTGGTGCTATTCAAGTACCAGCTCATGGCAAGCCAATTGTTCTCTTGGCAGACCGCCAAACAACTGGAGGATATACTAAAATGGCGACAATCGCATCGGTGGATATTCCTAAATTGGTTCAGCGTAAAACGGATCATAAAGTACGTTTTGTTGCTATTACGATTGAGCAGGCACAACAATTATTGCAAGCTGAACAAAAAGAATTTAATCGAATGCGTGAGAAAATACATCAACCAAGTAAAGAAGTACTAGATGTACGTCTTGTGGCAAAACGAGTGGCAACTTTATTTGATAAGAAACAGGATTAGACGAGGAGTAAACGAAAAATGGATTTAGAAAAAATTAAAGCATTAATCGAAGTCGTGGAGGCTTCGTCTTTATTGGAATTTTCAATTGAAGAAGGAGACTTGAAGATTGCGATGAGTCGTAAAGGAGAAGTAGGTAGTGCTGCTGTTCTACCGAATGTTGCTATGACAAAAGTAAGCGATGAGATAGCAGAAGAAGAGGTGGAAGAAGAATTATATATTACTTCGCCAATCGTAGGAACTTTTTATTCTGCTTCTGGTCCAGATATTCCAGCCTATGTACGTGCTGGTGATACGGTGAAAAAGGGCGAGACGGTCTGCATTATAGAAGCAATGAAATTAATGAATGAATTGCAAAGTCCTTATGACGGTGAAATTGAAGCTGTTTTAGTAAGTAATGAGCAAAAGGTTGAGTACGGACAGCCACTATTTCGTATCAAAAAACGCTAATCAACTGTTCAAGTATTGAGAAAGGAATAGTGTATGATTAAAAAAGTTTTAATTGCCAATCGTGGCGAGATTGCAGTTCGGATTATTCGTGCCTGTCGCAATATGGGCATTCGTAGTGTGGCTATTTATTCAGTGGAAGATCAAGATAGTCTACATGTAAAGTTGGCTGATCAACGTATTTGTATCGGTGAGGGGCCAGTTCGTAATAGCTATTTGAACAAGGAAAGCATTTTGACGGCAGCACTCAATATTGGAGCTGATGCGATTCACCCAGGATTTGGTTTCCTATCGGAAAATCCGGAATTTGCACGACTATGCCAAGAACATGGTATCAAATTTATCGGCCCAACTGCTGAAGTGATGGAACGCATGGGAGATAAGTCGAGAGCGCGTCAAACTATGAAATTAGCAGGTGTCCCAATTGTTCCGGGGACAGACGGAACTTTACATGATGTCGAAAGTGCCGTAGAAGCAGTCAAACAAATTGGTTATCCAGTGATGATTAAAGCATCTGCCGGTGGCGGTGGAAAAGGTATGCGTGTGGCACATCATGCCAATGAATTTGAGCAATTATTTAATATTGCTCAAAGGGAATCAATCAATGCCTTTGGTGATGATGCGATGTATTTAGAACGTTATATTGTAAATCCAAAGCATGTGGAAATACAAATTATGGCAGATGAACATGGTAATGTGACTGCTTTAGGTGAACGTGACTGTTCGGTGCAACGAAATCATCAAAAATTAATTGAAGAATCACCGTCACCTGCGATTAATGCAATAACTCGCCAAGCGATGAATGAAGCAGCGATTTTAGCTGCCAAAACTGTTGGTTATACAAATGCTGGGACAATTGAATTTATTTTAGATTCGTCAGGTGAATTTTACTTTATGGAAATGAATACTCGTATTCAAGTTGAGCATGGTGTAACGGAATTAGTGACTGGACTGGACTTAATTATCGAGCAAATTCGTGTTGCGAATGGTGAAACATTGAGTTTTACACAAGAATCGATTCAGCTGCAAGGACATGCGATTGAATGTCGCATTAATGCAGAAATTCCGGAAAAAAACTTTATGCCAAATCCAGGGCTAGTGAAGCATCTGCATTTTCCTGCTGGAAATGGAGTCAGAGTGGACTCAGCGTTGTATGCAGGGTACCGTATTCCAGCTGACTACGATTCGATGATTGCGAAAATTTTAGTTCACGCACCGACACGAGAAGCAGCAATATTAAAAATGCGTTCTGCTTTAGATGAAATGGTGATTATCGGTGTCGAAACGAATTTAGATTTTCAATATCAATTATTACGCCACCCACTTTTCGTTGAAGGCAGAGCAGACACCGGATTTATAGAACGAATGATGTCATAATATAGTGCGAGCGAGGGCGCTTTTCCTCGAATCACTGGAGCGGAGGTCGCAGAAGTGCATAAGCACTTCAAGAGCTATGCGAAGTGGACGTCGAGGCAGCCCAAGCGAGCCGGAATAAACATAGTGCGACAATAAGCGTTTTGAAGTGGATGTCATTTCAGCTCATTGGAGCCGGAATAAAGCAGAAAGGGGGAGTGTAAAATGTGGAAAGTAGATTTAAACGCAGACTTAGGTGAGAGTTTTGGTGCTTATACTATCGGGCAAGATGACAAATTAGCACCGCTCATCTCATCAGCGAATATTGCCTGTGGTTTCCATGCAGGAGATCCACTAGTAATGGGTGATACGATTCAATTACTCAGCAATGCATCGGTTGGGCTAGGGGCTCACCCTGGTTTACCAGATTTACAAGGATTTGGACGCCGTCAGATGATGATTACACCAAAGGAAGCTAAATCCTATATGCTATATCAGTTAGGAGCATTGGCTGCGATTGCTAAGGCGAATGGTGCAGCACTCCAACATGTAAAGCCACATGGTGCTTTATATAATATGGCAGCGACAAATTACGAATTAGCATTGGCTCTTGCACAGGCAGTCGCTGAATTTGATTCGAATTTAATATTCTTAGGATTATCTGGTAGTGAAATGATTCGTGCAGCTAAAGACTGTGGTTTAAAGGTTGCGAGTGAAGTGTTTGCTGATCGTGGGTATAATGATGACGGAACTTTAGTAGCACGTCATTTATCAGGAGCGATGATTCATGATGAGCACGAAGCGATTACTCGTGTCATTCAAATGGTGAAAACAGGTACAGTGACGAGTGTGAATGGTAAGGAAATTGCGATTAAAGCAGATTCTATTTGTGTGCATGGTGACGGAGAAAAAGCATTAGCTTTTGTACAAGCGATTCGAACAGCATTTCAAGATGAGGGAATCGAAATTGTGCCACTTATTGATGTGATTGAATAAAAATTAGTTCATCATTTTAGTTTTATTTTAGGTTTAGGGAATATAATGATGACATAAAGTGATAGATTAACTAATAGATTTGTCGCCTAAAAGAAATTGATAAAGCGATGATTCACCCAATTACAATAACTCTCTCTCCTAAAAAATATAACAATCTATCACAGAAAAGGGCTCGCAAGAGCTTTTTTTTTTTTGTGACTTTAGTCCGTCACGCACCGTAAGGTGAGTGACAAATAAACCACCCGCTATGCGGGTGCGCAACGACGGTTATACCAAAAAAAACTCCAAACGCGATACAATAGTGGTGTTCAAGCCAACTGTAAAGTGAAAGGAGAAAATGTATGGCACAAAAGGCACATAGTTTATCGCACACAAAGTGGATGTGTAAATACCACATTGTGTTTACCCCAAAGTATAGACGAAAAATCATCTATAATCAATATCGCAGTAGTTTAGGAGAAATATTTCGACGATTATGCAGTTACAAAGGAGTCGAAATTATAGAAGGACATCTGATGCCGGACCATGTACATATGTTGGTCAGTATTCCACCAAGAATAAGCGTATCGAGTTTTATGGGATATTTAAAAGGTAAGAGTGGGTTAATGATGTTTGATAAACACGCAAATTTGAAATATAAATTTGGGAATCGACATTTTTGGGCAGAAGGATATTATGTGAGTACGGTGGGATTAAATGAAGCCACGATAAAGAAATATATTCAAGAGCAAGAGAAACATGATATAGCCTTGGATAAATTGAGTGTGAAGGAATATGAAAATCCCTTTAGGGATAGTGGTAAGTAATACAAACGCCTCTTTGAGAGGCGAGTGACGGGTCAAGAGCAATAAGGCTTGAACAAAGTGAAAGCCAGCGTCTTTAGGCGCTGGCTGGCTTTTTGGGCTTATAGCCCCTGTTCAAACCACCCGTTAGACGGGTGGTTATGATTTTGTTAGCAAAAAAATAAAAAGTCTCAGTGGCCCTTAAAGTTAGGGGGACTGAGACTAATAAAATCGAAATTATTGTTTGGTTGTTGACCAAAATTGGTAATAATCAACCTTTAACGCACCATTATATAATTTGCGTTTCTTAGTAGCTTTTTCACCATAATAGGTTTCAAATGCTTCGTCACTAGTTAAAATGTATTTACTCCATGTTGGCATTTTGCGATAGACTTCCCCCATTTGACGGTAGAGTTCGTGAACTTTTTCTTCGTCTAATAAACGGTCTCCGTATGGCGGGTTTGAAATCAAAATACCGTATTCTTTATCAGGTACATAATCACTCAATTGCATTTGCTTAAAGGTAATACTGTCAGCGACACCGGCTTCGAGTGCATTTTGTTTAGCAATTTCAATCATGCGATGATCAATATCTGTTCCTAATAAATCGAGTTCAATATCATAATTAGCGAGTGATTCAGCTTCGTCACGCACTTCTTGCCATACTTCAGGATTTAGCATTGACCACTCTTCCGCAGCAAATGAACGATTAAATCCAGGTGCAATATTATGACCGATTAATGCTGCTTCAATTAGAATCGTACCAGAACCACAGGTTGGGTCATATAAGGGACGGTCTGGGTGCCAAGTCGTCAATTGAATGAGAGCAGCTGCCATGTTTTCTTTTAATGGTGCACCACCTTTATCGATACGGTAGCCACGTTTAAAGAGACTAGAACCACTTGTATCAAGAGTTAGCATGACAATGTCCTTATTAATCGCTACTTCTATTGGATATTTTGCTCCTGTTTCTTGGAGTGGGGTACGACGGTGATAGTAGTCCATTAAGCGTTTAGCGATTGCTTTTTTTACAATACGTTGGCAATTTGGAACGCTGTATAATTTTGATTTTTGTGATTTACCACTGACAGGAAATTCAGCGTCTAAAGGCAAAATATCTTCCCAAGGTAGCGCATAGGTTTGGTCAAATAATTGTTCAAAACTGATTGCTTTAAATTCGCCGAACAATAGTTTAATTCGGTCGGCTGTTCGCAGCCATAGATTAGTAAAAGCAATATCACGTGCAGTACCTGAAAAGCGTACACGACCATTTTCGGTTTGTGTTTGGTAGCCATGCTGTTTTAATTCTTGATTTACTAAACTTTCAATTCCTGCTGCTGCAGTGGCGATAAGTGAGTAAGTTTTCATTGATTGTTCCTTTCGTTTAAATTTGAGTAGGGGAGTGAGTGATTCGTGGCAGAATGCCTACACTCACACTTTTGTAATCCGGTTCGCTCGGCTTGTCTTGACGTCCACTTCACAAAAACGCTGGTAGCGCTAATGCGCTCCTGCACATTTTTGCTCCAGTGATTCAAGCCAGAACAGCCTCGCTCGCACCATGTCTAATCCGGTTCGTTCGGGCAGCCTCGACGTCCACTTCAGAAGTCCCTTTTGTGCGCTGCTCGCACGTCAGTGACTTCTTCCAGTGGTTCGAGGCAAAACGCCCTTACTCACACTTTTATAAAAAAATAAGCAAGACTATGTCCTGCTAAAAAACCTATTAATGCAAGTTTCGATAAGCCATGTTCTGTCAATTGATAAAGCATAGGTATCTTTATCAATGGGTAACCATCTATCTACACATATATTGTGCCTCTTTCATACGTTCATTTCCGCATTAGAAAAAGTGCCCCTACCAAAGTTTGGGTTGCTCGCTCGAGGGGTTTACCGCGTTCCACCATTACCGTTTCCGATAATGCTTCGTCACTGTGGCACTTTCAAGTGTACTCATACATGGTCGATGAAGACTTTAGCATTTTCCACTGCCGTCAATTTTTACATTGCCTTAGCTTATTGTTTCGCTAAGCACGAACACTACACGCATCTCAGCGTGTGCGAGCATGGACTTTCCTCAACTAAAATTCATTAGCCGCGATTACCTGAAACTTGCAAAGATGATTATTTCATTAAGTTAGAATAATCAATCGTATTATCATGATTATTAATCTTTGATCCAAATACGTGTTTTTCTAAATTAGAAAGACGTTTTAAAATATCAAAGTTTGTGACACCACTACCTGGAGTTGTCGGTGCCGTTTTCTTGTTTAGTGCTAATTGCTTAGTTAATTCATCAATTTTACTTACTAAACGTTCGTTTTCATTTTTTAAATAGGCTACTTCTTTTTGATACGCATCGTAATCACGAATAATCATATCTAAGTATTCATCAACTTCAGCTGTGCTGTAGCCACGCATACCACGTGTAAATTCTTTTTGTAGAATATCTTTAGCGGTTAAATTTTTTTCTGCCACATTATCACCTCATTAATTTCGAATGTTTTCCATATATCAAAGTATACTATACATTATATGAGAATAGAATGATATAAATCGTTTCTTCAATAAAAAATCATATATCATATATTATGACATGATAGTATCGAAATATCTAGTAGAGTTTCATTAAAAATGCATAAACTTTTCACATTTTTTTGTTTTCGGTTGAATTTCCTATAGTGATAACGCATAATGATAAGTAAAGAAGGTGATGAGATGAAGCGTCAAGAATTATTAGTGCATTTGAAAAGAATGTTAGAGACAACGTATTTTCATTACGAATGGCAATTGTATTGGGAAGAAGCTTGGCCGTATATTGAGCTAAAATTTCAATTGGTGCTACTGAATCAACAAATTAAGCCGATTACGGTGCTTTTTTATGATGTAGAGCGAGTTAAAATTGTGGAAGGTGATTACTTATATGCTGCAGCAGTCGATTACAATAAGGGGATTGAGATTGGAGAAGTAAATGCTATTATCCATTATTTACGACAATTGCTAGCAGGAGCACGAGTGCAATTTTTAGAATCTTCTTCAACCGATTTTTCTTTAAGTTGGAATGAGCAGACTTTCCAACAAATTCGACAAGGAATGAAATCATCACATCGATATAATGAACAGCGATTATTATTCCCAAAAGTGGAGTAGAAAGTAGGCGATTATGGAACAACAATTATGGAATAAAGTTGTGTTAACTGTAAATACGACTGAAGCGTCTTTAATTGATTTAGCGAGCAATTTATTTTTTGAACTCGGCTCAATTGGAGTAGAAGTAAATTACGCACCAGGTTATTTAGATAATCATCCGAATCTTTTTGGTGAGATACGAGATGAATTAATTCAAAGTCAATTGAATCATGATACAGAGATTATTACTTTTTTTGAAGATGAAGTGGATTTAGCAGATATAAAAGCAGAATTAGCTATGATTTTTGGCGAATTACCGTTTCAATTAGAACAAGGACAACAAGAAGACGAGCAGTGGCAAACAAATTGGATGGCACATTATCAGCCACAAATGATTAGCCGTTTTTTAACAATTGTGCCGGAATGGTATGAGAATTATCAGGCTAGATTAGATGAGCGAGTGGTGTATTTAGACCCAAGTGTTGCTTTCGGTACAGGAAATCATCCGACTACTAAATTAGGTGCACAGGCATTGGAAATGGTGTTGCGTGGTGGCGAAACGGTGCTAGATGTAGGAACGGGCTCTGGTATTCTTGCATTTGTAGCGAAACAATTAGGAGCTGAACACATTTACGGTTATGATTTAGACCCACAGGCGATTGATAGTGCGAAACAAAATTTACTCTTACAACCTGAGCAATCGAATATTGAATTCTCAGTCAATGATTTATTAGTGGGGATTACACATCAAGCAGATGTGATTGTAGCCAATATTTTGCCGCATATTTTAGTGAATTTATTCGATGATGCTGCAAAACTATTAAAACCGAATGGCTGGCTGATTTTAGGTGGTATCTTAGAAGAGAAGAGTTCGGAATTAGAATCGGAACTGGCAAAGCGTGGTTGGCAATTAGAACAAAAAACAATCATGCACGAGTGGGTATCACTATTGCTTAAAAAATCGGAGGCATAAGTCATGCAACGATATTTTGTATCAGAGAATTTGGCAGTAGAAGATACAGTATTATTATCAGCAGAAGATAGTCATCATTTATTAAGAGTGATGCGAGCTAAAATTGGCACAAAGGTATACCTAGTTGACGGTGCGAGTCAACTTTTCGTGGCTGAATTACTCGAAGAAGTATCGGCTCAGGCACGTTTAGTCATGTTAGAGTTAATGGATACACGAGTTGAATTAGCACCACATATTGCGATTGCGTGTGGTTTATCTAAAAATGATAAATTAGAATGGATTGTGCAAAAAGCGACAGAATGTGGCATGCATCAATTTTATCCATTGGCACTGAAACGTGATGTGATGAAATGGCAAGAAAATAAAGCCGATAAAAAAGTTGAGCGATTAACGAAAATTGCCAAAGAGGCGGCTGAACAAAGTCATCGTGTGATGATGCCAGTCATTGAGTCGCAGCAGAATTTATCAACATTTATCAAGCAAACAGAACATTATACAGTTAAATTAATTGCCTATGAAGAAACGGCAAAAGCTGGGGAACATCAACAATTAAAATCACAATTATTAGCTGTTAAACCAACCGATTCGATTGTAATGGTATTTGGTTCTGAGGGTGGATTGGCTGCAGAAGAAGTTGAGCAATTAACCCAAGCAGGATTTGTTTCGTGTAGTTTGGGACCACGCATTTTACGTGCAGAAACAGCACCGATTGTCTTTTTAAGTGCGATAAGTTATCAATTAGAATTATAATTTGGAGGAATTAAGATGACAAAATTAGCGAAATATATCGATCATACCTTATTAAAAGCAGACGCAACAGCAGCACAAATTGCTGTTTTATGTAGTGAAGCAGCACAGTATGATTTCATGTCGGTGTGCGTAAATCCAACATGGGTTAAAACAGCAGCTGAAGCATTAAAAAATACAGATGTTAAAGTTTGTACAGTAATTGGTTTTCCTTTAGGTGCTAATACTTCAACATTAAAAGCCTTTGAAGCGAAAGAGGCGGTTGAATTAGGTGCAGATGAAGTTGATATGGTGATTAATATCGGCGCAGCAAAAGCGGGTAATTGGGATTTAGTTCAAGATGATATTCGAGCTGTTGTAGAGGCAGTTCCGACTGAAGTTATTGTTAAAGTAATTATTGAAACATGTTTATTGACTGATGAAGAAAAAGTGAAAGCTTGTCAAGCAGCAGTTGCTGCTGGTGCAGACTTTGTTAAAACATCAACTGGATTTTCTACTGGTGGTGCAACAGTGGAAGATATTCGTTTAATGCGTAAAACAGTAGGGGCAGATTTAGGTGTGAAAGCGAGTGGTGGTGTATCGACAACTGCCGAAGCAGAAGCAATGATTGCAGCCGGTGCAACCCGTATCGGTGCGTCTAAAGGAATCGCAATTGTAACAAATCAAGCACCCGCTGATACAAGTGGATATTAATTAACATGGTGTGAGTGAGGCTGTTCTGGCTTGAATCACTGGAGAAAACAGACGGCGTGCGTGAAACGCACAGAGGAAGATTTCGAAGTGGATGTCAAGCCAAGCCGAACGAACCTTAATTAACATGGTGTGAGTGAGGCTATTTTGGCTTGAATCACTGGAGAAAACAGACGGCGTGCGTGAAACGCACAGAGGAAGATTTCGAAGTGGACGTCAAGCCAAGCCGAACGAACCTTAATAAGTTAAAGTTATTTTGGAGTTGGGAACACCGACTCCTTTTTTGGTAGGGCAGAGTGGCTAAAAAGTAAACGTTTTACCCATTGGAGCAATATGCTTTTAACATTGTGGAATAATATATTTTGTCGTATAATTTAGAAAACATAATAAATGTGAATGGGGTGAAGAAGATGGCAAGAACACAAGATTTAACAGCACAAGAAGTTATTGATATTTGTGCAACTTATATGAACGAGAAAAATGTCGCTTTTGTGAAAAAAGCATTGGATTATGCGACACATGCCCACCGAAATCAAGTGCGGTTATCTGGTGAAGCTTATATCGTGCATCCCATTCAAGTAGCTGGGATATTAGCACAATTACAATCAGATCCAGCCACAGTTGCGACAGGTTTTTTACATGATGTCGTCGAAGATACTGAATATACATTGGAAGATATTGAACGAGAATTTGGTAGTGCGGTTGCCTTTTTGGTAGACGGGGTTACTAAATTAGGTAAAGTTAAATTCCAAAGTAAAGAAGAAGCACTAGCCGAAAACCACCGTAAAATGTTACTCGCTATGGCGAAAGATATGCGTATTGTCATGGTAAAACTGGCTGACCGTCTGCATAATATGCGTACATTGAAGTTTCAAAAGCCGGAAAAACAAGTGGAGAAATCTCAAGAGGCGATTGATATTTATGCACCATTAGCTGACCGTATTGGTATGAACTTGATTAAATGGGAATTGGAAGATATTGCGTTACGTTATATTAATCAAGCTGAATATTACAGAATCGTTCGTCTAATGGACTCTAAGCGTAATGAACGTGAGAAATATATTCAAGAAGCAATCAATGAAATTAATATTGCGGTTGAAGATATGAGTATCAAGGCAGATGTCTATGGTCGACCAAAACATATTTATTCAATTTATCGTAAAATGGTGGATCAAAACAAAGACTTTGACCATATCTATGATTTGTTAGCGATTCGTGTATTAGTGGATACTATTAAGGATTGTTATAGCGTCTTAGGAATTATCCATACTAAATGGAAGCCGATGCCAGGACGTTTCAAAGATTATATTGCAATGCCGAAAGCGAATATGTATCAATCAATTCATACAACGATTATTGGACCATACGGAAAACCAGTTGAAATTCAAATTCGTACTCATCAAATGCACGAAGTAGCCGAGTACGGGGTAGCAGCACATTGGGCTTATAAAGAGGGTAAAACTGAAAAAGTTCAAGTGGAAGATACAATTGAGCGTCAAATGAAATGGTTTAAAGATCTTGTAGAATTGCAAGATGATGCACAAAATGCAAGTGAATTTATGGACTTTGTAAAAGAAGATATTTTCAAAGACCAAGTGTATATTTTCTCTCCGAAAGGCGATGTATTTGAATTGCCAGCTGGGTCTGGGCCAATTGATTTTGCTTATCATATCCATACGGAAGTGGGTAATAAAATTATTGGGGCTAAAATTAATGGGAATATTGTGCCATTGAATTATACATTGAAAAATGGCGATATTATTGAAATATTAACAAATCCGAATTCGAATGGGCCAAGTCGTGACTGGTTGAAAATGACGCATACGAGTAAAGCTCGAAATCGTATTAAACGCTATTTCAAATTATTGGACCGTGACCGGTATAGCGAGCAAGGACAAAATTTGTTAGATCGTGACTTAAAATTAGTTGGTTCATCAGTTAAAGCATTGACGAAGAAAAATCGTGAAAAAGAATTGTTAGAACGCTTTAATTTCAATACAATTGAAGATTTATATGCAGCTGTCGGCTTAAATGAGATTTCGCCACAAACGATTATTAATTATTTAGGTTTACGACCAGTTGAAGAGGCAAGCGAATCAAAAAATAATTTGCAGACTGTCAAGAAAGAATTACCGGCACATAAAGTAGTGCGAACTGTCCATGAAAGTGGTGTGGTAGTCAATGGTGTTGAAAATCTAATGGTTCGTTTGAGTCGTTGTTGTAATCCAGTGCCTGGTGATGAAATTGTCGGTTACATTACACGTGGACGTGGAGTTTCGATTCACCATAAAAATTGTCCGAATTTATTAAATGAACCAGAATTAATGAATCGTACGATTGATGTGGAATGGGAACAACAAGCTGATTTAACTGCTGATTATGAAACAGAAATCAAAATTACTGGATTTGATCGTTCCGGATTAATCAATGATGTTCTACATGTTGTGAACCATACGGTTAAAAATTTACGCAGTGTAAATGGGAAAGTGGACAGTAATAGTACGGCTACCGTAACGGTAAAAATTGCGATTTCTAATACTACGCAATTGAATGATTTAATGAATAAGTTGCGTAATATTCCAGATGTTTATGAAGTCAATCGAGTTTCAAATAATTAGTTGGACATGGGTGGATTAATAATGCTTAAAGGTGTTATTAATCAGCCCATATCGATTATGTAGGGCATAAGTGTTTATATTACTTGTCAATAGCATGATGTATCAGCTATAGCGTGCAAGTCATTGTGATACTTAATGCCCAAATTTTATAAACAAAAGTGCGAGTGAGGGCGTTTTACCTCGAATCACTGGAGCAGAGGTCGTAGAAGTGTGCAAGCACTTCAAGAGCTATGCGAAGTGGATGTCGAGGTTGCCCGAACGAGCCGGATTACAAAAGTGCGACAAGCGAGGGTGTTTTGACTTGAACCACTGAAGTATTATTTATATAAGAGCTATGCTTTAGTGAACGCCCAGTCAACCTAAGTAAACTAGAAAAGAGTGAGTTAATGAATCAAGCAGGTGTCTATCATCGTCCAGAATCAGAGTTTGCCTATTTATATAAGCAGCAACAAGTTCATCTTAGAATTCGAACGGCAAAAAATGATGTTGAATTAGTACGTGTACATGTAGTCGACCCATATTTATTTAACCAGCCAGCAGCAATTCGAGTGCTAGAGATGCAACGGATTGCACAAGGTGTTTGCCATGACTATTGGCAAGTAAGTTTGACGATGCCACATCAGCGTCTGATGTATTTTTTTGAGCTGATGAAAGACCAAGTAGCGTATTTTTATGGGGAAAAAGGATTTTTCTCATTTGATAACTTTGCTAATCCGTCGGATTATTTCCGTTTACCATATTTGCATGAGATTGACCGTTTTGACGCACCTAAATGGGTGAAAGAAACCATTTGGTATCAAATATTTCCAGAACGCTTTGCTAATGGCGACCCTACTATTAGTCCTAAAGGTAGTCTTGCATGGGAAGATAGTCCAGTGTTATCGAGTAATCAATTTTATGGTGGCGATTTAAGGGGACTGATTCAGCATTTAGATGATTTGAGTGCTTTGGGAATTAATGGGATTTATTTATGTCCGATTTTTGAATCGCCGAGCAATCATAAATACGATACGATTAATTATTATGAAATTGATTCTCATTTTGGTACAAAAGAAGTATTTGCTGAATTGGTACAAGCTGCACATCAAAGAGGCATTCGCATTATGTTGGATGCTGTATTTAATCATATAGGAATACGTTCACCACAGTGGCAAGATGTGCTATTACATGGAACAGAATCTCGTTATTATAATTGGTTTCATATTCAACACTGGCCAATGGACGAAGTGTTTAATGTCGATAATCCAGCGTATCATACTTTTGCATTTGTTGAAAAAATGCCGAAATTAAATACGGCGAATCCTGAGGTAGCTGATTATTTAATCGACATAGCAAAATATTGGATTGAAACATTTGATATTGACGGCTGGCGATTAGATGTGGCGAATGAAATTGACCATGCTTTTTGGAAGAGATTTAGGCGAGAAGTTTTAGCCGTTAAATCTGACGTGTTTATTTTAGGAGAAATTTGGCACAATTCACAAAGTTGGTTGAATGGTGATGAACTCGATAGTGTGATGAATTATGCCTATACGGATTACATCAAAGAATATTTTATCGACCAGACACTTTCGACTGCTGCGTTCGTTGAGCGATTAGCTGATTATGAAATGTTGTATCGCCGACAAACCGTTGAAGTGATGTTTAATTTGTTAGACTCGCATGATACGCAACGAGTGATGACAGCAGCTAATGGTAATGTCGCTGCCGTCCAATCGGCATTTGCTTTTCTATTTTTAATGACCGGTTCACCATGTATCTACTATGGTACAGAAATCGGAATGGAGGGGGCACATGACCCTGACTGTCGACGAGTGATGTTGTGGGATAAAGTTGCACAAAAAGGTGAGTTGTATCAGTGGTTTGTCGCTTTGATTCAGTTGAGAAAACAATATCAACCTACCATTACCTATCAAGTATCACGTATCGAATGGGATAATACACGATTGGTAGTAAGTTTTGATGATGTAGATGAAGAAAATCATCAATTGATAGCGATTTGGAATCGAACGGATAATCGAGCGATTGAAGTGCCTAATATAGAGCAAATACTCTTACATCATCAAGTGGGGCAAGGAAATAATGTCCTACCACAAGGTTGTTTAATTTATTTAGCAAGAAAGGATTAAATGTATGCCAATAGGAGTTTTGATTAATTCCCTGTCCATTATTGCAGGTGGTTTATTTGGTGGCTTGTTCGGCAACTATTTAAGTGAGCGTATGAAACAACAATTAGTAATTGTGTTTGGTATTTGTTCATTTGCAATGGCGATTCCGTCCATTATTTTAATGGAAAATTTGTCTGCCGTTGTTTTTGCTATTATTTTTGGTACGATTTTAGGTGTTGCACTTAATTTAGAAGAGTTAATGGTTAAAATGGGGCAATGGCTTAATCGAATGATTCAAAAAGTGCTGCCGATACAACATAATGGGTTAAAAGGGAAAACCTTTGATAATGAATTGTTAACGATTTTAGTTTTATTTTGTGCGAGTGGAACGGGATTATACGGCACATTAATTTCAGGGATTGAGGGTGACCATAGTTTATTGATTACCAAATCGATTTTAGATTTTTTTACTGCGGCTATTTTCGCCTGTAATTTAGGACTTGTTGTCAGTATGATTGCAATACCACAAACCATTATTTTTCTATCCATTTTTATGCTATCGCATTGGATTGCACCATTGATGAATCCGATAATGGTTAATGATTTTAAATCCTGTGGGGGTATTTTAATTTTAGCAGTTGCTTTTCGAATGTTAGATTTAAAACGAACGCCAACAGCAGAGATGATACCGGCAATGGTGTTAGTCATACCAATTAGTTGGCTGTGGCAACACTTTGTTTTACCGTTATTTTAATGAATAGTGAGAGCGAGGATGCTCTGACTTAAACTTATGACATGGGCATTGTTTTATTACATTTGAGTCAAATAGGAGGACTATAATGAATTACAAATTTTTAATATTGGATATTGATGATACATTGCTGAATAGTCAGCGTCAAATCACCCCTAAGACACGTGAACGTTTAATGCAATTGCAAGAAGACGGTTATTATTTAGTCTTAGCGAGTGGACGTCCGACTAAGTCGATGATTGAAACAGCGAAAGAGTTAAAATTAGACCAGTATCATTCGTATATTATCTCCTTTAATGGAGCAGTCATTACGAAAATGGACGATGAAAGTGAGTTATATAGTAAACGTTTAGAATTAGAAGAGCAACGTGAAATTATTGACTATATTCAAGCACAATCCTTATCAGTGATTTCTTATACAGATGATGAAATTATTATTGATTATGAGAATGATTACTCACATATTGAAGCGGAATTAACAGGTATTCCGTATCATTATAGTCCGGAATATATATCTTCAATTGAAACACCACAACTTAAATTAATTGGAGTGGGCAATCCAACAATCGTTGAAGAAGTGAATACAGCATTAGACGGTCAATTTGGTCAGTCTACTTATGCGACAACTTCCAAACCATATTTTATTGAATTTATGCACCGTGAAGTATCAAAAGGAGATGCGATAAAGAAATTAGTATCGCATTTAGGTTATACGGTCGAGCAAGTAGTAGCGTGTGGTGACGGCAATAATGATGCGTCAATGATTGAAGTTGCCGGTGTCGGAGTGGCAATGGCAAATGCAACGGACTATTTAAAATCATTAGCAGATGAAATAACCAAGTCGAATGATGATGACGGATTAGTTGATGTGATGAATCAATATTTTAATGGAAAAAGTGAAGATTGATAATTGTATTCGCATCGACTAAAAAACGAATTAATTTATAATAAGGAGCAGTGAGGTATATATGAATGATAAGTTGAAATTAATTTTTGCAATGACAGTTGTCGGTAGTATTGGTGTTTTTGTACATTATATTCAATTGCCGTCTGCTTTTATTGCACTATGTCGTGCTGTTATTGGGTCGATTTTCATTTTTGCTTGGATAAAAGTAACAGGACGCTCATTTGACTGGAAAAGCATTAAGAAAAATGGATTAGGGTTATTGATTTCGGGTTTTGCAATGGGGTTTAATTGGATTTTTCTCTTTGAGGCCTATCAATATACGACTATTGCGATTGCTACTTTATGTTATTATATGGCACCAATTATTATTATCTTATTGTCGCCATTATTTTTTAAAGAGCGTTTAACAAAGCGTCAAATTGGGTTAACGCTATTTGCAGTCATTGGGGCAGTGCTTATTTCTGGGGTGCTAACTGGTCATCAGGAAACTCAATTGCAAGGAGTTCTATATGGTTTAATTGCAGCTAGTTTGTATGCGAGTATTATGATTGTTAATAAACTGATTAAAGGATTAGATGTCATGGTGAAAACCTTTTGGCAATTACTGATTGCTGCTATTGTTATGAGCGTATATGTTGCCAATACGATTCCTATGGGAGAATGGTTGATTTCACCTACACAGTGGGTATTATTATTCATTATTGGTAGTTTGCATACTGGGTTTGTTTATGTACTGTTATTTTCAGCTTTTGACCGTCTACCGTCACAGACTGCATCATTATTAACGTATCTTGACCCAATTACAGCCATTTTATTTTCTCTATTGTTTTTACAACAAGGTATGACTGTTATGCAATTAATCGGTACGATGATGATTTTGTGTGCAACGATATTAAATGAATGGCAACCAAAACGAAATGCTTAATTTAGATTGTTTGGTGAATATACATCAGTGCTTTTGATGCAGTGATAGAAAGTCTGATTTTATCAGAAATGACATATGGGCTAGGCAAAAAGTCCACAAATTTTAATAAATAAAATTAGAGATGCTGATTTAATAACATCTTTGTTCTTCAATTTGTTAGAATTTTTACTTTTTGCCTACCTCATATGTCTTATTTTTTATCAAAATTTTATGATACCTAGTTATTGGACGCTTACTGATAAGATAAATTAATTTATATAAATTTCTCTCTGAAAATTTTTGGTGTGCAATTATAATGTTTTTTAAAAAGTTTAGTGAAATAGCTCGGCGATGTAAAGTGTAGTGTAGAACTTATTTCTTGAATCGGCAAATTTGTATAGCGAAGTAAATTTTTCGAATATTCTAATCTAGCATTGCGAATATACTGGGTAATATCAATATTGAATTCTGTTTTAAATTTTCTAGAAAGATAATAAGGCGAATAATTCACTAATTGTGATAATTTATCAATTGATAATGGTGTATCTAAGTGGCTGTCAATGTATTCTTTCACTAATAATAGATGCTTATTAGAAAGTGGATATTCCTTAATTTGATGGACACGATTTACAAAATCTTCCATCATAATATTGTTAATATTTGTCAGGTCTGAAATTGTATGACAATTTTCAGTAGAACGAAAATAGTAATCACTTAATGGGTATGCAATGGACGGATGAAGTCCTCCTTTAATAGCAGCTCTAGATACAAGTACAATACTTGCCAATGTCATATTTTTTGCTTGCCTCAATGAATCATTTTCACTAAGTTTACCAACATTAATATTTAATGATAAGTCATTAAGTTTCTTTTTGAAATTTGTATTTCCTTCTTCAACTAAGGACATAATTTGAGATTCAACTATCCAAGCACTGTGCTCAGCGGATACATTTATTTTGCTCTGTGTAATATCTTCTATTGAATTATTATGAGAGAAAATATCGTGTAAAGATATTTTTTCTTGAGTTAATGTATAGTGAAGCATCAATCCTATTTGAAGTAAATTGAGAATGGGAGTAATTGGAACTGATTTGATATATTTTTCTAATTCCATTCTTTCTTTAAAAGGAAGAGACATTTTTTGAGCATAGGATGAAATAATATTTGAACTAGAATCCGTTAAAAAGATAGGACCTAAGAAATAAATATATTTAAGCTTTTCTTCAAGTTTTATGTCTACAAACCATGTTAAATTTATACTATTTGATAAAATAAAAGGTTTATCAGTTATTTTAGCTTTATTAATTGCTGCAGTTACCAATTCATCTTCATTTAAAATTATATTTAATAATGAAGAGTTATCTGTTGACGGAGTACCGTTCATATCGTAACTGGTAATCTCTAAGTGATGTGAAAATAATATCATTGATTTAAAAAAATTAAATTTATCCATATATAATACCTCTAAAAAAATACTACATAAATTGTTTTTAAAATTCAAGATTCAGACAGAATAATGTCATTAAATCATCTTGATGTGTTGATGTTACGAATAACATATTTTTGAAATTTACTGTAAAAATTATTAACAGTCAAATTGACTAATTTTTTATATTAAAAACTAATATGTTATAACTGCTAAATTATCTTTATTGTATAATACGGACATAAATAAGAAAAGGTTTTCATTGGAGGGTTTTATGAAATTTTATATTGGAGCAGCTACAGCAGCTCATCAGGTTGAAGGGAATAATGTAAATAGTGATTTTTGGGTAATGGAAAATTTAGAATATTCTAGTTTTACTGAACCATCATTAGATGCATGTGATCATTATAATCGGTATCAGGAAGATATTGATTTAATGAAAGAGGCGGGATTAAATGCCTACCGATTTTCTATTGAGTGGGCTAGAATTGAGCCTCAAAAAGGCACATTTGACAGCAATGAACTCGAACATTATCGCAATGTAATCTTATATTGTAAGAAACAAGGAATAGAGCCTATTGTTACATTACATCATTTTTCAAGTCCTGCTTGGTTAATTGGTGAAGGTGGATGGGAAAACATTCAAACAGCTACTTATTTTGCAAATTATGCCAAGTATATCGCTCAAGAGTTAGGATCTGAACTAAATTATATTTGTACTATCAATGAAGCGAATATGGGGGTTCAGATAGCTGAAGTTGCAAAAATGTTTATGAGACAAATGGGAATCGATCCACAAGTCGGTTTAAATTTTGGTTTACCAGAGCATCTACAAAAAGAACAGGATGAAGCAAGAAAAATATTAGGATTTCCTGAAGGAGAAATGGCAAATACATTTTTATCAATGAGAACTAAAAGTGGTAATGATGTAATCAGATTAGCACATATACAAGCTCGTGAAAAAATTAAAGAAATAAATTCTAAATTGCAAGTAGGTCTAACGCTCAGTTTATATGATATTCAATTAGCTGATGATTCACCGGAAGCAATTACAGAAGCTGAAGAAAAATGGAAAAATGATTTTTTAGATTTTCAGCCAGCATTCGAAAAAGATGATTTTCTCGGAGTTCAAAACTATACAAGAGTAATCATTGGGAAAAATGGCGTACAAGCGGCTCCTGAAGATAGCATTTTAACTCAAATGGGCTATGAATTTTATCCGCAAGGAATTGCAAATGTTGTCCGAAAAGTTGCAAAAGATTTTAAAGGTAAGATATTTGTGACGGAAAATGGTGTTGCTACAGAAGATGATAATTTAAAAAATGAATTTATTCACGAAGCTTTAAAAGGATTAAAAAAATGTTATCAAGATGGAATTCCTTTAATGGGATATTTGTATTGGAGTTTGCTAGATAATTTTGAATGGCAAAAAGGTTTTGGTATGAAATTTGGACTGATAGGTGTGGATAGAGAAAATAAAGCGAGACAGATTAAGCCTAGTTTACATTTTCTTGGAAATACAGGTAAGCAAATATTCGAATCGTTAATTTGAAAAATAACATACCGTAAAAAATTACAGATGCATAAATGAATATTTGCAAACAAAAATAATAATGATAGTAAAGGGCATAAGATTCCCTTTAACTATATATATATTACGAGGAGGTATATTTATGCAACACTATACATTAGATACACCATTGTATGAGCTTTTAGAAAAACCAGAGGTTTTAGATTTTTTTAATCAGTTTGCACCAGGAATTATTGATGGACCGAATTATCAATATATAAGTACTGTTCCTATTTCAATATTAATCAGTAATGCACCGGAGTTTGAAGATATTCTTAATGCATGTTTACAATTAGCTAATGGTGAGGAAGTCACAGTAACTATTCGTGATCGACGTTTTATTAAACCTGAGATTAATACAAGTGAGCCGTTTATTTATGATATTGACGATGTAGATGGAAAATTTTATATGCTTGAAAAAGGATTTGCTGGGGCTTTGATTGTGAGATTCACTAAAGAAATGGATCTCTCAATCTCTGGTAATGTGTATTATAATGGAACCCGCATACCAAATACATTATTAACAAGTATAGAAGATGCAGGTGGAGTACAGATGTTAGGTATTCCATTGAGAGATATTTGCCTAGAATATAATATGGATTATGAGTTACTGGTTGACGGATATATTGATATTGATGGCAATGAAATGGAACCACAAAAAATAATTGTTCATACTAAGGATAAGCCAAAAATTAATTTAGAGTATGAAGAGAATGACAATGTTGCTTTACAAGCTGCTAGAGAAGGTATTGTTTTATTAAAAAATACGAATAATGTTTTACCTATTCCTAAGAATAGCAGTTTAAATGTAATAAATGAGAATCAATTTCGTTTAGCAGCTGTGGGAGCAGGAAAAATTAATCCAAGATATCAAATTAATCTTAGACGTGCAATTGATGAGTTTTCTAATTTTACGCGTTCTTCTGATGCTGCTATTGGTTTGATAGTTATTAGCCGAGCATCTGGTGAAAATTTTGACAATGAAGCCAAAGCAGGCGAGTATTATTTGACGAATGAGGAAGAAGAACAACTAAAAGCATTGCGAAGAACAAGTGATTCACTAATTGTCATAATTAACTCAGGTTATCCGATAGATGTTTCTTGGATAGAAACTTATCAGGTAGATGCAGTATTATGGTGTGGTTTTCCTGGTATGCTTGGAGGAAGAGCTCTTGTTGAAATATTAGACGGACGTATTTCTCCTTCGGCTAAACTTCCTGATACTTGGGCATTAGACTATTATGACTATCCGTCAAGTTCAAATTTTTATCAACCAGCTAATGGAGAATCCAAGGCTAAAGCCGATTCACCTTACTTTATTGATACATATTATGAAGAAGATATTTATGTTGGTTATCGCTATTTTGAAACATTTAACAAAGAAGTTGCTTTTCCTTTTGGTTTTGGTCTTTCATATACAGATTTTAGTTGGGAATCCAGTTTAGAAAATAATCAACTAGTAGTTAATGTTAAAAATATTGGAAATTACTCTGGTATGGATATTATTCAAGTATATGCGACGATACCAGAAGGTAAAATGGAACAACCGAAAAAACGATTAATAGCCTTTAAAAAGACAGATATTTTAGATATTGGAGAAAGTCAAGAGTTAGTATTTGAAATAAATGAGGAATATTTAACTTCTTTTGATACAACATCTGCAAATTGGATTTTAGAATCAGGTGACTATCTAATTTCTGTGGGTAAAAATGTACAAGAAACAACTCAGGTAGGCACTATTAAGATTCAGGATGAAGTACTTTATCGGAAATCTCAGCATTATATGATTTCACCTGTAGAAATAGATGTGCTGACGAAAAGTAATAATCAATTTCCATTAGGAAAAAAATCTGGAATGAAGAAACATTACAAAAAATTACAACCATATTCAGCTCGAAAAAGTTTTACATTAGAGGAAAATTATTTTACAAAATTGGTTGAAGATTATTCTATTGAAGAATTGGCTCGACTTAGTGTATGTGCATCAGCAGGTTGGGGTATGCATGAGACTGGTGAAGCGGGTCGAATTTATTCGTTAGAAAATAGAAACTTACCACGTTTTGCTGTTTCAGACGGAAATAATGGTGTGAATGTACACGAACCTAATATTGGTATGCCTTGCAGTAATACAGTTTGCTCTAGTTGGAATATAAACTTGTCTTATCAGGTTGGTGAAGTGATTGCAAAAGAAGCTAAAGAACAAAATATTCAAATGATTTTAGCCCCAGCCATGAATATACATCGAGATCCATTAAATGGTCGACATCCTGAGTATTATAGCGAAGATCCTTTATTGGCAGGATATATGGCTGGATACCACGCTAAGGGACTAGAAGAAAATGGTATTTCAGGTTGTTATAAGCATGTTATTGCGAATAATTGTGAATCATCACGAAAGAGAAATCATAGTTTTATTAGCGAACGAGCACTTAGAGAAATCTACTTAAAAGTATTTGAAATTGCTATGACGATTCATAAGCCAGATTCAATAATGACAGCTTATAATGCATGTAATGGTGTATTTACAGCAGAGGACTCAGAATTGTTGCAAGGAATATTTAGAGAAGAGTTTGGATTTGAAGGTTTTGTAATGACGGATTGGAATTCATATGATTCGATTGATATTATCAAAGCTGTTAGTGCTGGAAATACTTGGATAACACCTGGTTCTGCAGATGATACATATACAAAGCCAATCATTGAGGCTGTTAAACAAGGGGAAATTGATTTATTGAGACTCAAAGATAATGTTGGGCGACTTTTATCTGTTGTTAATTCTAGATGTGGAGGACATCAAAATGTTTAAAAAGAAAATTAATTCAAAACAGAAAAAAAATAATATTGGTGCTGTAAAAGTTTTAGGTTGGTCTAGTAGAGCTATTTCAGTTGCTGCAAACACAATTATCATAGGATATTTGATGATATTTTGCACAGACACTTTAAAAATGCCAGCAGCATTAGTCGGTTCTTTAATGATGGCGAGTAAAATATTTGATGGAATTACTGATTTTTTTGCTTCATTTATGGTAGATAATACAAAAACTAGATGGGGGAAAGGGCGACCGTATGAATGGTGTATTGTTGGAGTATGGCTATGTACGATTGCACTATTTTATACACCAGTTAGTTGGAGTTTGTATATAAAGGCAATTTGGGTTTTTGTAATGTACACTATGGTTTTTTCGATATTTACAACTTTACTTTTAGCTAGTCAAACGCCTTATATGATTAGAGCGTTTGATAATGATAATGAAAAAATTGCCAAGGTAGGAATCTATGCTGGTTTATTAACAATGGTAGGAGGAATGATTGTCTCTGTTTCATTTCCAATTATGATGGCAAAATTAGCTATTAATCCTGAAGGATGGCAATCATTAATTTTGATTTATGCCTTACCACTATTATTGATTGGATTAGGTAGATTCTTCTTAGTCAGTGAAAATTCAATTATTGATGAAACAAGTGGTCAAGACAAAATTTCATTTAAAGATATTCTGATAATGTTGAAACGTAATAAATATACTTGGGCGACAGCAGGCATGACGGGATTTTATAATGTTGTTATTGGTATGAATGCTGCTACATATTATTTTTCATATATAGTAGGGGATATTGGTTTATATAGTACGATTCAATTTATTGGAATCTTAGTCTTACCGATTACATTACTATTTCCGTATTTAATGAAAAAGTACACTGTTTCACAGATGATAGCAGGTGGAGCACTAATTAGTGCTGTAGGTTATTTGATTTATTTCTTTGCAGGCGGAAATATGGCACTTTTACTCATCGGTGCGTTTGTTTCTGGTGTAGGACAATTTCCGTTTGTATATTTACAAGCAAATTTATCTGTTCAAATGGCTGACTATAATGAATATATTGGATTGTCACGATTAGATAGTTCTGTTGGATTACTCGGAGGGGCATTTGCAAAAATTGGTGGAGGAATAGGGACGGCTTTACTTGGTGTTTTATTAGGTATGGCGGGTTATGAAGGTTCGGTTGCAGTTCAAACAGAGGGTACACTCTTAATGATTAAAATATTATATAGTATTATTCCAATGATAGGTATGGTATTAATGGCATTGAGTGTTTCACAATTTTCAAGTTTAGATAAGCAACAGGAAACTATTGAACAAGCATTGAGAGAAAAACGTGCCATGTAATAGTTTACTTGATTTGAGAAAGTAGATTATGTTTGGGTTATTTATAGGGTTGTTTTGGAAAGAGTCCAACAACCCTATTCTTTTTTTGCTTTTAATGAGTGTAAAATTATTAATAAAGTCAAACAAAATTCAATGTAAAGCATTTTCATTTTGCAGAAAGTTAAGTATAATAAAGCTAACAATCTTGGATAATGGAGGGCGTAGAAATAATGAGTTTAAAACGAAAATTAATAATTGGAATAATCATCGGTTTAGTGGCATTGTTGTCAATGGCTTTTGCCCTTAAACAAATCTTCTTCCCAAATGCATTTATGAATAATCAATCCGAAATAGGCATGATGAATGCTGACGGGACAATGGACGACGGAGAAATTAAATATACGACCTTTGATGTCTACCAACAAGACCCAGTAACAGTTGATGCAAGTGTTAAATTGCAGACAGATTCAGCGTATTTTTATGATGCTCAAAATGGAAAAATTGATACAGTTCTTGTAAAAGACGGTCAAAAAGTGAAGAAAGGGGCAGTGTTATTTACCTATGTATCGACAGATAAAGACACGCAATATGCCCTAGAAGATTTATTGAGAGAGCAAACTAAATTATATAATCAACGAGTAGAGTTAATTAGTCAATTAGAAGAAGCAACAGGCAATTTATATAATTATAAAGGCGACCAAATTGCTTATTATTGGGGCGATAATGGTAAACAAAATTATTATATCGTAGAGGCGATTGGTAATGCACCAGCGACTACTTCATCTAATAATGCAAATCAAGACAGTGCAAGTGATTCAATGAGTGAAATGGATATGGGTGACGGCGAGGGGATTAAAGCACAAATCCGTCAAGTGAATCAACAAATTGAAGAGCTTGAAATAAAACTCGTTCGTCAAAAAGAAAAACAAAACAATCGAGTGGTTGCCAATACTGACGGTGTAGTTTTATTAAATGAACAAGGAAAAGATAGTAATTCTGTTCCATTAGTACGGATTGTATCTGAAGATATATCAGTAGTGGGGAGCGTCAATGAGTATGATTTCTACGCATTAGCTGATGAGCGACCTGTAACAATTTTTGTCCCAGCAGAAAATCGCACGATACAAGGGAAGATTATTAACTATGATAAAATTCCTGCCTATAGCGGTGCTGCTAATAGTAGTTCAGACAATCAACAAAATACGAATTTCGGCTCTGGTGGTAATAGCAGTAATAATTCGGCACACTTCGGTTTTGTGGTCAAACCGTCTGAATATATTCAACCTGGATTTACTGCGAAAGTGAATATTTCGCTACCAGGATTTGTGATTCCAAATGATGCTGTCGTTGAAGAAAATAATCATTTTTATGTCTTTGTATATCGTGACGGTCGTGTGAAGAAAACAGCGATTGATTTAATTCAACAAGGATTACAAAAAGTTGTATTAAAAGGATTAAATGCCGGCGACCGCTTAGTGATGTTCCCAGATGATTTACAGGATGGACAAGAAATTAAAATTCTTGAAACACAGCCATTTGATGAAACAGAACAACCAGCCTTAAATAAAGGGTAGGGTGATGTTGATGCTGCAAGAAATAAAGGAACAGCCACTCATTGAAATGAAAAACATTAATAAATATTATCAAATGGGTGAAATGTCACTGCATATCTTAAAAGATGTAAGTGTGACAATTTATGAAAAAGAATTTGTAACGATTATGGGGCCGTCAGGTTCAGGGAAATCAACCTTTATTAATGTTATGGGCTTTTTAGATAATAAATTTGACGGCGATTATATTTTTTCTGGGGAACCAATAGAGCAACGTACTGACAAGCAAATATCGCACTTGCGTAACAAAATGGTAGGATTTGTATTTCAAGATTTTAATCTGATTCCGACCATGTCAGTTGGTGAAAATATCCGCTTACCATTATTGTATAGTGGTTTCTCTGCTCGTAAGACAGTACAAATTGTAAAAGATGCTCTAGAAAGTGTCGGATTAGCAGATAAATATCATCATAAACCGAGCGAACTATCTGGGGGGCAAAAGCAACGGATTGCAATTGCGAGAGCTTTGATTAATAATCCTAAATTTATCATTGCAGATGAACCGACAGGGGCTTTGGATACGAAGACGTCAAGTGTCATTATGGATATTTTAGCTCGTTTAAATCGTGAAAAAGGTGTTACCATTGTCATGGTGACGCATGAACCAGATTTACAACAATATGCTACTCGACGCATTAAAATTGTTGACGGTAAAATTCACTACAATGAAGTGAGTGTCCCAACCTATGAGTTACCTGATAAGCCACTAATATTTGATGAGGTGATGAATCATGAGGATGAGTGAAATTTTTAAATCGTCATTATCAACCTTGAAAATGAATGGCCGACGTACATTTTTAACGATGATTGGTATTATCATTGGTATTGCTGCTGTCATTACCATATTAAGTTTGGGTAATGGATATCGTAAACAAATGGTTGAAGAATTAGCTAAAGATGAAAAAGGACGACCAAGTCAAGATTTTTATTTTAATTTATCTAATTTTGAGATTAACTCTGAAAAAATAAAACCCTTTACGGATAAATTTTTAAAAGAAATTGCAGAAATTCCGGGTGTCGACGAAGTGAAAACATCTGAAGAAGTTGCTAGTCCTACTAGTCGTTCTACAATAAAGTATTTAAATAAAGATGAAGTTTCTTATGATATAGGATTATTTGAATCAACTAATTATCAGATGCTTGCTGGGCGTAATTTGAATAAAATGGATTCAAATGCCTATCGTCGTTATGTAATTGTGGATGATATTGTTGCGATGAATTTATTTGATTCGATTGAAGACGCACTCGAAAAAACGTTAAAAATTGATGGAAATAACTACATCATTGTAGGTGTGTATCCTACTCAGTTGACGGGAGAAGCACTAGAATCACTTTCGAAATTCGGATATGGTTCTTCTGATATTCCGCAATTAGTTGTTCCAAAGGGAACATATGAACAATTTAGACCATTTGAAAATATTAGTTATTCGATAACGGTTTACTATCAACCAGAAGTTGACATTAAAGGTATGAATCATATTGTTTCAGAATTTTTGAAAGAGAACGGACCAGAGAAAGAAAACGGCTCTTATGAGTACTATGATACATCTGAAATAATGAAAACAATTGGTGAGCAACTTCAATTGGTTACCTACTTTATTAGTTCAATTGCAGGTATTTCATTATTTATTGCTGGTGTAGGGGTTATGAATATGATGTATATTTCTGTATCTGAACGCACCAAAGAAATCGGGATTCGTCGTTCGCTAGGAGCAACTCAAAAAAGCATTCAATGGCAATTTTTACTAGAGGGTATATCGATTACCACATTGGGTGGAATAATTGGTTATAATTTAGGTGTCTTAATTGCTACGATTGCTGGGAACTTTTTACCTTTTAAAGCGTCGATTGATGTTCCGACAGCTGTATTAAGTGTAGCAATTTCGGTTACGATTGGGATTGTTTTCAGTGTATTCCCTGCAAGGTCAGCTGCAAGGAAAAATGTTGTTGAAATATTACGATAAATTAAATTTATTAAGCAATCTAATGTTAAATATGATATAATTTTAAATGAAACTAAATCGATTATCAGGAGGAAATGAAAGATGTCGACAGACTTATTAAAAGATACAAAAGCAAGAATGGCTAAATCAATCGAGGCTTATCAACGTGAATTAGCATCAATCCGTGCAGGACGTGCGAATGCGAGTATTTTAGACCGTGTAAATGTGACTTATTACGGAGTACCAACACCATTGAATCAATTAGCAGGAATTACTGTTCCTGAAGCTCGTATGTTAATGATTTCGCCATATGATAAATCAAGTTTAGCAGATATTGAAAAAGCTATTTTGCAATCAGATATTGGTATTACACCGTCTAATGATGGTTCAGTTATCCGTTTAGTAATTCCAGCATTGACACAAGAACGTCGTCAAGAATTAGTAAAAGTAGTCGGAAAAGAGCAAGAAAATGCTAAAGTTGCTTTGCGTAATATTCGGCGTGATGCGATTGATAGTGCGAAAAAAATGCAAAAAAACAATGAATTGACAGAAGATGATGTGAAAAACTACGAAAAAGATATTCAAACTATCATTGATAACGCAATTAAAGAACTAGAAAAAGTAACAGTAGCAAAAGAAGCAGAAATCCTAGAAAATTAAAACATGGTGCGAGCGAAGGCGTTTTGCTTCGAATCACTGGAGAAAGGCATCTTTGTGCGAGAATCGCACAAAGATGCCTTTTGAAGTGGACGTCATTTCAGCTCAATGGAGCCGGCATAAACATGGTGCGAGCAAAGGCTTCTTGCTTCGAACTTTTCGAAGTGGACGCCCAGCCAACTCAAATATTATAGAACCATAAAAAATATGACAATGCAAACAAAATAGACAAATAAAAACATAGTAGTCCCACCCAAAACAGTGAGAAAATCTACTATGTTTTTTACTCTTATTCTTTGAAATAATTTTCCAATGCCGTAGTAATCAGTGTGGCTACTTCATCATAATATTTATCCGAACGAATATATTGTAAATCTTCTGGACTGGACATATATCCTAATTCGATTAAAATAGCTTGTCGTTTATTTTCACGTAAGACTGAATAGTTACCGAAGAGTGCACCATTGTTTGGCAAGGACGATGTTTTGAGAGCATCATTAATTTTTTTAGCTAATTCATGGTCTGCCTCATGGAAATAATACGTTGTTGTACCTCGCCAGTCAGCATAAGGGCCTTCATCATAGTGCAAACTAATAAAGGCATCGACTTCTTTTTCATTGCTCAAATCCGAACGTGGAATTAAATCAATAAACTCATCGGTAGAGCGTGTTAGAATAACTTTAGCTCCTATAGCTTCTAGTTTTTGTTTTAAAGTAAGGGCAGTAGCTAATGCAGCATTTTTTTCATAGGTTGTACCGTCAGTACTTACAGCACCACTATCGGCACCACCGTGTCCAGGGTCTAACATAATTGTGGCATTCGCTAATGAATTAACTGTTTTCTCAGTTACGTGACCAATGGAGTCAGATTCCATGGCACTGATACGAGATTCGACATATCCTTGTAACCCCTCGCTATCTTCTACGTGTAGGAAGTAAGTTAACACGCCATTCGCATCATACGATTCTACTTCATCTAAGTATTTGAATTTCTGTCCATAAGCAATGGAGTAGAGTTGTGTTGAATCAAATGCTGGTTTCTCAAAGAGTGGTTCTCCTGCATAACGAACAACGACAATTTGTTCAGCCTCTTTAGCTAATTCTTCCTCAGATTTTGGAATATCCGATTGATTGATGACATTGACCATGCGTGTACGAATGTAACCATAAAGCCCATTGTATTCAACTTGTAACCAACCTTTTGTTTCGTGTCGTACAATTAAATAATTTTCAGCCGATACGGTAGCTAATACAGAAGATTTATCATCTTTTTCCATATAAATTGGTGTATCAACTAAGAGTTGTGCTGCAAGATTTTGGTCATCTTTTAATGTTGTGTTTTCTAAATACCATTTTGGAATCCAACCAACTTTTTGGGAGTCTAAGCGAACTTTTATCCACCCATTATCTTCGGCTAAGACAATTAATTCATCGCCTTTTTTAGTTTCGCCGACACTTTCAGCATTGGTTGCCGGTTCGAAACGTACCGTTACCTGTTCACGCTCAATCACAATGGTTTTATGTGTAATTAATTGTGATAAGGCTAAAAGTGAAAGGCATAAGATAGTAAAAGTGATGATAGGCGGAAAATATTTAGGGGATAGTATCATGTTGATATAACGTTTAAATTGATTATCCATTTGACCTCCTATGTTTTGAAACGTCTGCTTAAAAAAGGGTATGTATCTAGCAGTTTCAAACTCTTATACGCTCAATATTTCTAGTACATATTATATGCGAAATTCATAAAAAATTCATAATCATTTTATTATTGTTACAAAACATTAATATGGTTGATATAATGATGACACAATTTCTCTAGGGAGTTGAACAGGTTAAAAACTTGACAAACAAATCAGTAATCGTTACTATCAAGAGTAGTGGTTTTCATGAAAATCAGTGTAATAAGTAGTTTTTTGATTAACGAAATAGAAAGGAATAATCATAAAGTGAAGAGAGTAAAAAAAATATTAGCGATACTGATGTTATTATGTCTGATGCCTATAACCGTACAGGCACAGGAATCAAAATTATCCATTGTAACAAGTTTTTATCCAATGTATGCGATGACCAAAGCTGTTGTCGGCGATTTATATGATGTGTATATGGTGAACTCTGGTAATGGCATTCATCAATTTGAGCCGTCTGCCAATGATATTGCAGCGATTTATGATGCGGATATTTTTATATATCATTCGGTAGCACTCGAGTCTTGGACGAAAAATTTAGAAAAAAATAAAGGGAATGCAAAAGTTATTTTAGTTGAGTCGGCACGTGATTTGGAAATGGATAAAGTATCGGGCTTAGAAACAGTGGAATCTGTAAAAGGTCAAGAACAAGCCTCATTGTACGACCCACATACTTGGTTAGACCCAGTGAAAGCTGGTGAAGAAGTTCAATTGATTGCTGCACAATTATCTGAAATTGACCCAGACCATGCTAGTGACTTTAAAGTCAATGCAGATGCTTTTCAAAAAGAAACAACAGCATTGGTCGAGAAGTACAAATCAGTATTTGATTCGATGAAGAAGAAAACTTTTGTGACGCAGCATACTGCTTTTTACTATTTAGCCAATCGCTTTGGTTTAACGCAATTAGGAATTGCTGGAATTTCATCGGACGCAGAACCTGGAGCTAGAAAAATTGGGGAAGTTCAAGAATTTGTTAAACAATACGATGTTAAAACAATTTTTGTAGAGCCAAATGTGAGTGACCGAATTGCTCAAGTGATTGCGAAAGCAACGGGAGTAAGCATTGTATCGCTTAGTCCATTGGAAAGCGACCCACAAAATACATTGAGCTTTATTGAAAATTTAGATAATGTATTAAAAACATTAAGTGATGCACTGGCAGCAGAGCAATAGGGGGAAATCGAATGAATCGCAAAATGAAAGGCTTAGTGGCATTAGCACTTGCTGCATTATGTAGTACGACAGTGGTTACCCATGCCCAAATTCAATATGTGCCGAAGTCATCAGATGAGACGACACAGGCAGAAAATAAGGGCACAGCAGATGATTTATTACCGGCAGAGCAAATTGTTGTGAATATTTCAGAAGACGGTTATGTGACATCACATGGTGACCATTATCATTATTATAATGGTCAAGTGCCGTATGAATCAATTTTCAGTGAATCCTTGCTTGTGCCGAAAGAGTATGAGTTTAAAGAAGATGATGTGGTCAGTGAAGTAAAAGACGGTTTCATTGTCAAAGTAGGTAAAAAGCATTTGCTGTATGTCAAAGATATACAACAAGCAACTATGATTCGCACGACTGATGAATTGATGTTACAATCGCATGATGTTCACCCAAAAGATGCTAAAGCGATTGTGCAGTTAAAAGCAGACTTATCTTTAGCTGATGATACGCCGATAACTTATGAAGAAGAGACTACTTATGAAGAGTATAGTAAAAGCATGGCGAGTACTGCACGAGTAGTGTGGATTACGGCTAATGAATTTGTCTTATTAACAGATGACGGAATGGTTGTCTTTGGTGAGAAAGTTTCAGCAGAAATGCCATTTGATGAACGCTTAATTCCGACTGAAATGCTTGCGTATGAAAAAGAAGAGATTATCTATGAAGTCGATAATCTCAAAGTGGTTAAACATGACGGTCAAGTATTTGTAGTCAAAGAGTAATTCGTTTGCTAAGTTGAATTCTAAAAGTTTTATTAAAGTGAATGCAGTGATTTTTAATAATTGTTAATAAAAATCATTAAGAGCTACTTGACAAAAACTAAAACTAACGGTAAGGTATACGTAAAGTAAATAGCTATTCGATAACGTAGACAAGTAGTTTATCCACTTATTAAAGAGAATAACTTCGTGGCTGAAAAAGTTATACCCGGAATAAATGAAGACACTATCGAGAAGAATAATGCAAAGTTATTCCGTTCACTGCGATAAAGTGTTGAGATAAAGCGATGAGATAACTCATGCTTTATAAAAATAGGTGGTACCACGTTATAATTTGACGTCCTAGAGTATGAATGACTCTAGGGCGATTTTTTATTTTGACGCATCGGGTACAAAAGATTAATGGAGGTAAGACTTAGATGATTAAGAAAATGAAAGGGACAGAAGATATTCTGCCTAAAGATAGTTATAAATGGCAATTTTTAGAAGATACAATTCGTGCTATTTTTGATACGTATCAAGTAAAAGAAATTCGGACACCGATTTTTGAGGCAAAGGAATTATTTGCACGTTCAGTAGGGGATACGACTGATATTGTATCGAAAGAAATGTATGATTTTAAAGATAAAGGTGACCGTGAAATCGTGTTACGTCCAGAAGGAACGGCGGCGATTGCTCGTGCGTATGTAGAACATAAATTATTTGGCCCAGAGCACCCACAACCATTGAAATTATATTACATGGGGCCAATGTTTCGTTATGAGCGTCCACAAGCAGGGCGACAACGTCAATTTCATCAAGTGGGTATGGAAGTTTTCGGTAGTACTAATCCAGCTATTGATGCTGAAGTTATCGCATTAGCTTGGGATATTTTACAAGAATTAGAAATTCGTAATGTAACCTTGTACTTGAATTCTTTAGGAAAACCAGAAGACCGTTTGAAATATCGTCAAGCATTGGTGGACTATTTTACACCATTGCAAGATAAGTTAAGTGAAGACTCTAAACGACGCTTGCAAGATAATCCATTGCGTATTTTAGATAGTAAAGCGAAAGAAGACCAAGCCTTAGTTGCTGATGCACCAAATATCTTAGATTTCTTAAACGAAGAGAGTCAGGCACATTTTGAAGCAGTAAAAGCGATGTTAACAGCACTAGAAATACCGTTCAAAGTGAATCCATTAATTGTACGTGGCTTGGATTATTATCAAGATACTATTTTTGAAATTATGGTTGATGATGCGTCAACTGGTTCGCAATCGACTATTGTCGGTGGTGGACGATATGACGGTTTAGTGGAACAACTAGGTGGCCCACAAACTCCAGGATTTGGTTTTGGTTTAGGGATGGAACGCTTATTACTATTGTTAGAACAACAAGCAGTTGAAATTCCAGCAGAAGAACCAACTGATTTATTTGTCTTGAGTATGGGGGACGATGTCAACTTAACAGCCTTACAAATTGTTCAAGCTGCACGTCAAGCAGGCTATATCGCTGAGCGAGATTATTTGGGACGCAGCTTGAAATCGCAATTTAAAACTGCCGATAAGTTACAAGCAAAATTAACATTGACTTTAGGTGAAGATGAATTAGCATCAGGTAAAGTGATTGTTAAAAATAAAGCTTTAAATAAACAGGAAGAGATTGTAATTGATGATTTATTAGACGATTTTGAACATTATTATCGCCAATTAACGACAGATACTTCAACAATTGATAAATACTTTAATTAGATAATATAGTGTGAGCGACATGAAATTTTTTGCCATACGTGTAATGCACAAGTAGAGATTATTTTAGCTCATTGAAACTAATAGCAAAAAGGAGTAACAGAATATGAAACGAACAGTATATGCTGGACTAGTCAATGATTCGCTAGTCGGACAAGAAATTACATTAAAAGGTTGGGTACAAAAACGACGTGATTTAGGTGGCGTTATTTTCATTGATTTGCGTGACCGCGAGGGTTTTTGCCAAGTAGTATTTAATGCTGAAAATTTAACACCAGAGGCAATGTATACAGCTGACCATTTGCGTGGTGAATATGTTGTTGAAGTAACCGGTGTGTTAAATCGTCGTGTACAAGAACAAATTAATCCGAATATTCCAACAGGACATTTTGAATTAATGGCAAGTTCATTAACCGTACTATCCAAAGCAAAAACACCACCGATTTATATTGAAGAAGAATTAGATGTTGATGAAGAAGTACGTTTACGTCACCGTTTCTTAGACTTACGTCGTCCGAATATGTTTGCGAATTTACGTCTACGTCATCAAGTGACTCAAACGATTCGTGAGTATTTAAATGGTGAAGATTTCTTAGATGTTGAAACACCTTATTTAACAAAATCTACACCAGAGGGGGCACGTGATTATTTAGTGCCGACACGTCGTGAGGCTGGTAAATTTTATGCCTTACCGCAATCACCACAAATCTTTAAGCAATTATTAATGGGTGCTGGTATCGACCGTTATTATCAAATCGTCCGTTGTTTCCGTGATGAAGATTTACGTGGTGACCGTCAGCCAGAATTTACTCAAGTAGACTTAGAAACTAGTTTCTTGACGCAAGAAGAAGTTCAAGGTCTAGTCGAAGAAATGTTAAAACGTGTGGTGAAAGCAACAAAAGGTTATGAGATTACTGATGCCTTTCCGACTTTAACTTATGCGACTGCAATGGCAGAATATGGTGTTGATAAACCAGATATTCGTTTTGAGATGAAATTAGTTGATTTATCTGAATTTGCTGGTAAATCTGAATTTGGTGTCTTTAAATCAACGATTGAAAATGGTGGACAAGTTAAGGCAATTAACTTAAAAGGCTTAGCTGATGCGTACACTCGTAAGACTGCTGATGAATTAATAGAAGTGGTGAAACCTTATGGTGCGAAAGGTCTAGCATGGTTAAAAGTAACTGAAGAAGGATTTAATGGACCAATCGCAAAATTCTTTGCTGATGAGACAAGTTATCAAGCAATAGCTGAACCATTAGCAGCACAACCAGGTGATATTTTATTCTTTGTAGCTGACCAACCAAATGTAGTTGCGGCATCATTAGGTGAGTTGCGTGTTCATTTAGCGAAAAAACATCAATTATTCGACGAAGATGCATTGGCATTTGTTTGGATTACGGATTGGCCATTGTTTGAATATGATGAAGATGCTGGACGTTATGTTGCAATGCATCACCCATTCACTGCACCACAAAATATGGACATTGCAGCATTAAAAGCAGACCCTGCTAATACATTAGCACAAGCGTACGATATTGTCTTGAATGGTTATGAAATCGGTGGGGGAAGTATTCGTATTTTCACACGTGAAATGCAAGAACAAATGTTTGAATTATTAGGCTTTACACCAGAAGAAGCGAAAAATCAATTTGGATTCTTAATGGATGCTTTTGAATATGGATTCCCACCACATGGTGGTTTGGCATTAGGATTAGACCGTTTGGTTATGTTATTAGCAAAAGAGCCGAATATTCGTGAAGTCATCGCATTCCCTAAAACAGGTCGTGGTATCGACTTAATGTCACAAGCACCAAGCTATGTAGCACAAGAACAAGTACGTGAATTACACTTACGCATACAAGAGCAATAAATAGTGCGAGCGAGGCTGTTCTGGCTTGAATCACTGGAGTAAAATGCGTCGGGGTGCGATAAGCACTCCAAGCGTTTTGCGAAGTGGACGTCAAGCCAAGCTGAGCGAGCCGGAATATAAATAGTGCGACAATGAGCGTTCTGAAATGAACCACTGGAGCAAAGGTTGTAGAAGTGCGAAGGCACTTCAAGAGCTTTGTGAGGTGGACGTCAAGGGCAGTCTAAGTAAACCAAGATTAAAGGAGTGAGAGCATGTATTTAGGTTCACATGTGTCGATGAGTGGCAAGGAAATGTTATTAGGGTCGGCAAAAGAAGCAGCATCTTATGGAGCAAATGTCTTTATGATGTATACTGGTGCACCACAAAATACGAGAAGAAAAGAAATTTCAACTTTTCGTATTGAAGAGGCTAAAGCGTTTATGGCTGAAAATGGAATTGAATTTTTTACCGTTCATGCACCATACATTGTTAATTTGGCAAATACGACTAAGGAAGGGTATTTTGACTTTGCAGTTGATTTTTTAAGACAAGAAATTGAACGAGTAGAAGCAGTGGGTGCAAATCAAGTAACACTGCACCCTGGTAGCCATGTTGGAGCCGGTGTTGATGTGGGGATTAATCAAATTATTGCTGGCTTGAATGCTGTTTTACGTGCAGATCAACAGCCACAAATTGCCTTGGAAACAATGGCAGGAAAAGGAACGGAATTAGGTCGTACTTTTGAAGAAATTGCACGCATGATTGACGGTGTCACGCATAATGAAAAATTATCGGTTACCTTTGATACGTGCCATGTGTATGATGCAGGGTATGATATTGTCAATGATTTAGACGGTGTTTTAAATGAATTTGATAAAGTAATCGGCTTAGACCGTCTGAAAGTATTGCATATCAATGATTCTAAAAATCCATTTAGTAGTCATAAAGACCGTCATGCGAATATCGGACAAGGCTCGATTGGTTTTGAAACGCTAAATAAAATTGTTCATCACCCACAGTTAATGGAGATTCCCAAAATTTTAGAAACACCTTGGGTGCCATTACCGAATAATCCGAAAGACAAGGTTGCACCTTATAAACAGGAAATTGCAATGTTGCGAAGTGGGCAGTTCAATGAACGTTTAATGGAAGATATTTTAGAGCAAAAATAGTTTGTATATATAAGCGAGAACTCAGACATGATGTTTGGGTTCTTTTTGAGGTTGTCGGATTGTTGGGGTGGTTGAATATGTTAGATGTTCATTGTCTTCTAGGTAACTTTTTTCATTTTGTAAGATATTTCATTTGATTTTTGCACCCAAAAGTATATTGTTTTGGGTGCAAAATTGAACGACCTTGAAACAGTCATCTAACAATTGCGTTAGGTGGCTGTTTCATTTTGTTGCTGAGGTACTAGAGGTACCTGCGATGCATTTTTTATAAAAATTTGTAAACATTTACAAAAAAACAGTTGACAAATTAAATTGGATACATTATGATTACTTTGTAAGTTGGTTTAGAGAACAAACTAACCAACGAGATGATAAAATTTAAGGAGTGTTTAGACATGAGTTATTTCCCAAATATTGAAAAAATTAAATTTGAAGGTAAAGAAAGTAAAAACTTATTTGCGTTCCGTCATTATAATGCTGAAGAAGTCGTATTAGGTAAACCAATGAAAGAGCATTTACGTTTTGCATTGGCATACTGGCATACAATGACTCAAGATGGTCGTGACCCGTTTGGTAATCCAACGAATATTCGTACATGGATGGGTGAAACGCCAATGGATACAGCAAGAAATCGTGTAGAGGCATTCTTTGAAATTTTAACAAAATTAGGTGTTGAATACTTCTGTTTCCACGATGTGGACATTGCACCAGAAGGTGATTCATTAGAAGAATTTTTTGCGAATTTAGATGAAATTACTGATTTAATCAAAGAAAAAATGGATGAGACAGGAATTAAATTATTATGGAATACTGCCAACATGTTCTCACACCCACGTTTCAATAATGGGGCAGCTTCATCAAATAATGCTGATGTATTCGCTTATGCAGCAGCACAAGTGAAAAAAGGATTAGATTTATCTAAAAAATTAGGTGGCGAAAATTATGTATTCTGGGGTGGACGTGAAGGTTACGAATCATTATTGAATACAGACATGAAATTAGAACAAGATAATATCGCTCGTCTGTTCAAAATGGCAGTGGAATATGGTAAGAAAATTGGTCATTTACCACAATTCTTAATTGAACCAAAACCAAAAGAACCGTCAAAACATCAATATGATTTCGATGCAGCGACAACAATGGCATTTTTACAACAATATGATTTAACAGATTACTTCAAATTGAACTTAGAAGCGAACCATGCGACATTGGCTGGTCATACATTTGAGCATGAATTAAATGTAGCACGCAACTACAATGCATTAGGTTCAATTGATGCCAACCAAGGTGATTTATTATTAGGTTGGGATACTGATGAGTTTCCAACAAATATTTACGATACAACCTTTACAATGTATGAAATTTTAGAAAATGGTGGAATTGCACCAGGTGGTATTAACTTTGATGCGAAAGTAAGACGTTCATCACATGAAATGGAAGATTTATTCTTAGCACACATTGCCGGAATGGATACTTATGCACGTGGTTTGAAAGCAGCAGCAAAATTAAAAGAAACAAGATATTTAGATGACTTAAAAGAAAAACGTTATGCAAGCTATACAGAAGGTGTTGGTAAACGCATCGTTTCAGGCGAAGAAACGTTAGAAACTTTAACAGAATATGCATTAGGGCATCAAGATATTACAATTGAATCGAATCATTTAGAAATTGTGAAATCTCACTTGAATGATTTCTTAGTATAAAAATTAGTTGGGGTGAAAATATGAGCTATGTATTAGGGATTGATTTAGGAACAGGGTCATTAAAAGGATTGTTGTTTAATCAAGCAGGGAAATTAATTACAACTGTTTCTCGTAAATATGAATTATCTCAGCCGCAACCGGGATACAGTGAGCAAAATCCTAATGATTGGAAAGTTGCGATGTTCGAAGTATTAGATGAATTAAAAGCGACTGTTTCAGATTTTGCTGAACAATTAGTAGGTATTAGTTTTTCCGGCCAAATGCATAGCTTAGTATTATTAGATGAACACAATCAAGTAATTCGACCAGCAATCTTATGGAATGATGTTCGCACCACAGCTCAATGTCAACAGATTATGGCTACATTTGGTGATGAATTACTTGCGATTACGAAAAATATTGCACTAGAAGGATTTACATTACCTAAAGTGTTGTGGGTGCAAGAGAATGAACCGAATAATTGGTCAAAAGCATGTCATCTATTATTGCCAAAAGATTATTTAGTGCATACATTGACTGGAAGCTATTCAATGGATTATTCAGATGCAGCTGGAACATTATTATTTGATGCTGCGAATTTGAAGTGGTCTGATGAAATACTGAGCCAATTCAATATTGATGCAGCGATTTTACCGGCATTGTATCAATCAGCACAATGTGTAGGAAATGTTACGGAATCAATAGCGAGTCGTTATGGTTTTGCTAATCCAGTTGCTGTTATGGCAGGGGGTGCTGACAATGCTTGCGCAGCATTGGGTGCTGGTATCGTCAAACTGGGTCGTGGCATGATTTCAATTGGTACGAGTGGTGTTTTCCTTTCAAGTGAAGAAAATGGCGATGCTGATTATCAAGGTAAATTGCATTTGTTCAACCATAGTGCACCCAATTTGCATTATTCAATGGGGGTTACATTGGCTGCCGGTAATTCATTAGATTGGTTTAAAAATACATTTGCACGTGACTTATCATTTGAAACATTATTATCGGGTGTTGGAGAGGTTCCAATTGGTTCTGAGGGACTATTGTTTACACCGTATATAACAGGAGAACGGACACCGCATAACGATAGTGAGATTCGTGGTAGTTTTACTAATATTGATATTCGCCATAGTTTGACACATTTTGCTAGAGCTGTTTTAGAGGGGATTACGTTCTCTCTAAAAGACGCTCAAGTCATTATGTCAGAAACATCACAACGTGTATTTACTGAGCTAGTATCGGTTGGCGGCGGCGCAAAAAATTCGGATTGGTTACAAATGCAAGCAGATATTTTTAATGCTGACATTATTACTTTAGAAACAGAACAAGGTCCGGGTGTCGGGGCGGCGATGTTAGCCGCTTTAGGTAGTGGCGTTGTTTCGTCAGTTGAAGAGTGTATTGAAAAATTTGTCAAATATGATTGCCGTTATCAGCCAATTGCTGAAAATGTAGAAAAATATCGTAAGGTATATGAACGATATGTAAAAGTTTATCCGGCACTGAAACAAATAATGTAAGTGTTCAAGTTATTGAAAACTTAGTTAAAGCAATTGAAGGTGAAAAAATTGATTCAACAATTCCAATTGCAGTTAAATTTGTTAAAGCAGAAGAAATTGTTGAATACGGAAAAGCTAAAGCAGAATTAAGCACTACTACAACTGAATAGTATTTCTTTGTAACTGGGTACAATCACCTAGTTTGAAGTTGAAAGAAGAATGCAGAAAGCTCTTGACATGGTATTTATTAAGAGTTTTTTGCATTTTTTGATATTATTGCTACTCTATCACCCTACAAGGTGAGTCAAACTTGAACAAGTGTTATAATGTAAATACAAATTATCTTTACAAAGAGGTGAAATATGGCTAATAAACAACCTGTATATTTTAAAGCAGATTCTACTTTTTACCAACAGGCTAAGGTTATTCTAGCTGATGAGAACCTTACTTTATATGATTTTTTGAATGCTGCAATACGAAAACTTGCGACTGGGACAGTTGATGTAAGAGAGTTTGTTTCAAGTGATTTATCGGATACTCAGTATCAGATAGCATTTAAGGATTTGAAAAAAGAAATTTTGCTAGGGCATCAGGAAATTAAGCAAAGCAAGTTCACTTCTTTACCGGATGTCAGAAAAGAATTTGGACTTGATTAATCATAAACAATACCATGTGTCCCTTACAGATGTAGCAGGCAAGATTTACGTAAAATATATGACTTATATTTTGCTCAATTTTTATAGGCGTCAATCAGCTGAGAGTAAACCCTATCGCTACATGCCGATTGAGAGTTATTTAGCTTTTTACTATATTGAAAACCATAATGTTTATGTTTCAAGAATTATTAGCGCAAAGCAAAACTGGGCAAAATTATTGTAACAACACTTTTCTTATTCTCAAAAATATCTTCAAAATTTAAAACTTAAAAAGCCCCGCAATTTAATTCTATGCGGGGCTATTACTATTCATTTCTCATCTTAAACACGGGCACATTGAAGAAATTACGCAGTATTACAGCAATTCCACCAAATAAGGACGAACGTCCATTAAAATTAGAAGTTTTGATTTTGACACCGTCAGTAAATCGGCTTTGTAGTTGATTACGAATAATTTCGACAAGCTCAGGTATTTTTTCGTAGACAGAGCTATCAATATACACAACTTCTGGGTCATTGAGTAGGATAATGTCATTAATAGCAATACTCAATAATTTTGCTTTTTCTTCGAGTATACTCAAAACAATCTCTCGTTGCTCACCTTGTAATAAGTCCATTAATGTATCTGAATTAATCTCAGCTACCGGAATATTAAGTTTTTCTGCAATGCTATCGTAAATGGCACGTTGCGATGCATAACGTTCTAAGCAGCCATGATTACCACAAGGGCAGGCAATACCATTTGGAAAGAGTATTGAGTGACCGATTTCGCCAGCACTGCCAGTTTTTCCTTGACGCAATTCACCATTTTCAATAATACCAAGACCAATCCCACCATGGATTGATAGACATAATAAATCATCAGCTCGTGAAATAAAGGTATATTGTCCTAATGCAGCTAAATTTGCCTCATTTTCTAAGTAGAATGGGAAAGTAAATTTAGTTGATAAATGTTCGACGATTGGTACGTCTGCAATCGGATAGATTGGTGAAAAAATAATTTTATTATTTTGTACGATACCATGAATGGAGATAGCACAACCAATGACTCCTTTAGCAACAGTCGGTAAATCTTTCATTGTATCCAAAATCGCATCTTCTAAAATAGTTAAAACCGTATCTTTGTCAATTGTCAAGTTACGCATTTTTGTTTCTTTAATTAAGCTGCCATCCAAATAGGCAGCGACAATATCTAAATAGTCATGCCCTAAGTCAATTGCAATCGCAATGCCAGCTTTACTATTATATTCGAGTAAAATAGGCTTTCTACCGCCCAATGAACTAGCATCTCCGATTCCGGTCTCGTATACAAGGCCGTCATCGATTAAGGTTTTGACAATTGATGAAATAGAAGCTTTATTTAATTTTGTCATTTCAGAAACACTAGCTCTGGAAATAGGGTTATTCTCGATAATCGTTTTCATAACGAGAGATTCATTATTATTTCGGATACTAAATACAGATGTAATCATATATATTATCCTTTCTATTATTTTATTATTGTATTATATTGTAGATAAAATAATCAGTGGTTGGTTTACAACGCTAACTAACTAGTTATAGTTTATCATGGTTTGACCGAATATTAAAGGAATTTAATGGAAAATAAACAATTTTATCATTATTTTTTTGAGCATGACTTTCATGGTATTTGCTTATCTATTGTATAAAGTTTATGATGAAAATAATAATGTGCCCTGAAGGTCGCAGAAATGGTCGTTAATTCAAGAACAAGGAGTATTTATATGACGCAATTATCACAACAGAAATACCAATATATTGAGTCTAAATTACAATCAGTAGCGAATGAGCAAAAGGCAATTTCCATGGCGAATTATATGCGTAATCAATTTGAATTTTTAGGGGTTCAAACACCGACTAGACGACAAATAGTGCGTGATTTTTATAAAAATGAGCGAAAAGTTGGTATTGATTGGACATTGATTGATTTATGCTATCAGTCGCAATACCGTGAAATGCACTATGTAGCATTAGAGTATTTAAAAGCACTAGAGAAATTTTTAAGTTATGAAGATATTCCACATTTACGGTTACTTGCTGAAAAGCATACATGGTGGGATACGATTGACCAACTAGACCGCTTAATTGGGAATATTGGATTAACAGATAGTAGAGTAGATGACTTAATGTTAGAGTGGTCACAAGATACTAATTTTTGGATTCGCCGTATTGCCATTGACCACCAACTTGGTAGAAAAGACCGTACGAATACAGAGCTATTAGGTCGAATTATTCTCAATAATTTAGGTAGTAAGGAATTTTTTATCAATAAAGCAATTGGGTGGAGTTTACGTGAGTATTCTAAAACGAATGTGGAGTGGGTACGTGATTTTGTTAATCAATATCGCACGCAATTGTCGGCTTTAAGCATTCGTGAGGCGAGCAAATATTTATAAAATTGACCGATACTATTATGAAAAAATATTTGAAACTATTTTCAATAATCGTTAAAATAAATGAGAAAAGGCTATGAAATAGCAATATTACAAGTAAAGGAGATTCAAAGATGTCAGTATTAGAAATCAAAGATTTACATGTAAGCATCGAAGATAAGGAAATATTAAAAGGAGTTAATTTAACCATTAAAACAGGTGAGATTCATGCTGTAATGGGGCCGAATGGTACTGGAAAATCCACTTTGGCAGCTGCTATTATGGGAAATCCTGCTTATGAAGTGACTAAGGGCGAAATTTTATTAGACGGAGAAAATGTACTGGAAATGGAAGTTGATGAACGTGCACGAGCAGGTTTATTTCTAGCAGTACAATATCCTAGTGAAATTCCAGGGGTTACCAATGCTGAATTTATGCGAGCAGCGATTAACGCACGTCGTGATGAAGGCGATAAAATGGATGTACGTACTTTTATTAAAAAATTAGATGAAAAAATGGCATTATTGGATATGCCGGAGTCAATGGCAGGTCGCTACTTGAACGAAGGATTTTCTGGTGGTGAGAAAAAACGTAATGAAATTTTACAATGTCTGATGATTGAACCAAGTTTTGCGATTTTAGATGAAATTGACTCTGGTTTAGATATTGATGCGTTAAAAGTAGTGTCAAAAGGTGTCAATGCGATGCGTGGTGAGGGCTTTGGTTCTTTGATTATTACGCATTACCAACGTTTATTAAATTATATTACACCAGATGTGGTACATATTATGATGGACGGGCGAGTAGTAAAAACAGGTGGTGCTGAATTGGCTTTACGCTTAGAGGCAGAGGGTTATAAAGGAATTAGTGAAGAACTCGGTTTAACCTTTGATGAGAAAGCATAGGTGATACGATGACAACAGAAGTTTTTTACTTATTACCTTATGCGTATGAATTACCAGAGTGGTTCAATGAAATGCGTGATGAAGCAATAGCACAGTGGGAAACTTTGCCTTTACCCAAAATTGAGCGAGCAAAATTTCATCGCTGGCCATTATTTTCGAGTGATTTTGTCAATGAAGAAGCATTATTTAATCCATTGACTTATGGGACTGATGCTGCTTTATCGTTGAATGTGGAAGAATATGCGTCAATTACCCATGCAGGTAACCAAACTATAATGGAAAGTATTCCAATGGAATTACGTGAACAAGGTGTTTTAGTCATGGATTTATTTGAAGCGATGACGGAATATCCTGACCTTGTTCAAGCACATTTTGGTACGGTGATTGCACCACAGGACGACAAAGTGGTCGCTTACAATTTAGCTCATCTTAATGGGGGTATCTTTATCTATATTCCTAAAAATGTGCATGTAACGCAACCGATTGAGAGTTTATTATTAGCTGACGCACGTTATCAACAAGCCTTTAATAAGCGTGTGTTAATTATTTTGGAAGAAAATAGTAGTATTGATTATCTTGAACGTGTTCAGTCTACTGGTGATGAGATAATTAGCAGTACGATTATTGTAGAAGCCATTGTCAAATCGGGTGCTAGTTTGAAATATATGGCAATTGATACTATGGGACAAAATGTATCCAATTATATTAAACGTTATGCCCAAACAGGTCGTGATGCGAGAGTGGATTGGGCGATTGGTGAAATGAATGACGGCAATACTGTTTTAGATTTAGACACTTATTTGAATGGTAATGGTTCAGAGTCGCAAGTAGCGATTGTCGGTATTTCTAATGGTAAACAAATTCAAGCGATTGATTCAAAAGTAGTTAATCGTGGACATCATACAATAGGAAATATTTTCCAACATGGTGTTATTTTAGATAGAGCAACCTTGACATTTAATGGTATCGGATTGATTGAAAATGGGGCAAAACATGCTGATGCACAACAAGAAAGTCGTGTGTTGATGTTATCAGATAAAGCACGTGGTGATGCCAATCCAATTTTATTGATTGAAGAATTTGAAGTAACGGCTGGTCATGCTGCTAGTGTCGGTCAAATTGATGAGCAGCAATTATATTATTTGATGAGTCGTGGTTTGACGAAAGAATTAGCTGAATATTTAGTGATTCGTGGCTTTTTAGGGCCAGTGATTTTGAGTATGCCGTCGCAGCGAGTGCGAGATGAATTAATTGAAGTCATTGATGCAAAACTAGCAACGATTAAGGCAGATGATTTGAATGGATAAGGCGATACATGAGCAATTTCCAATTTTGCACCAAGCGATAAATGGTGAACGGTTGATTTATTTGGATAGTGCGGCGACAACGCAAAAACCGGAAGTGGTTATTCAAGCGATGCGACACTATTATGAACAAGATAATGCGAATATTCATCGTGGTGTGCATACGCTAGCACAACGGGCAACCCAACAATATGAGTCTGTTCGCCAACAAATCGCTACTTTTATGAACGCTGAACAGGCTGATGAGATTATTTTTACGAGTGGCACAACTGCGAGTATTAATTTTTTATCTGAACGGTTAGTTGCACCTTATTTAACAACTGATGATGTGGTTGTTGTGACAGCTTTAGAGCACCATTCTAATTTAGTTCCATGGCAAGAAGTGACGAAGAAAATCGGTGCACAGTTGCAATTTATGCCATTGGATAATCATTATCAAGCTGATTTAACGCAATTAGCACAACAGGAATGGGTAGATAAAATAAAAGTGATTGCGATTCAGCATGTTTCTAATGTATTGGGAGTGGAACAACCGATTCAAGCTATTTCGAAGTGGGCACATGAGCGTGGCATAATCGTGCTAGTCGACGGTGCTCAAGCAGCTGCACATTTACCACTTGATGTTGCGACATGGGGTGTAGATGCTTACTGTTGGAGTGGACATAAAGTATATGGCCCAACTGGTGTGGGAGTTTGTTATTTAGCTAAGCGTCATCATGAACGTTGCCTACCATTCTTTTATGGTGGCGAGATGATTCATTTTGTGGGAGATAGAGAAAGCAATTATAAAGAAGCACCATGGAAATTTGAGGGTGGTACACCACCGATTGCCCAAGTTATTGGTTTAGGAAAAGCAATTGAGTGGTTACAAACATTGAATCAAGTAGAAAGGCTGCAACATGAACAACATGTCACACAGGAATTGTATTCACGTTTAGTGGACATGGACGGCATTGATGTGTATGGATATGGTGAAAATGGGATTGTGAGCTTTAATATTGTAGGGGTTCACCCACATGATGCAGCGACTGGATATGATATGGAAGGGATAGCAGTGCGTGCTGGTCATCATTGTGCCCAACCCTTGATGCGTCTACTTGGTGTCAATGCAACGTTGAGAGCGAGTACGGCATTATATACGACAAAAGATGATGTTGAACATTTTATCGTAGCGACACAGAAGATTAAGGAGTTTTTCAATGGCTTTAAATGATTTAGCATATTTATATCGTGAGGTCATATTGGATCATGCACAACATCCACGTAATCAAGAAATACTTGAGCATGCTACTTATCAAATGGAATTATTAAATCCGACTTGTGGCGATGCGATTACCGTTCAATTAGCCGTGTCACCAGAAGAAAGAATTGAAAAAGTTGCCTATACTGGAAGTGGTTGCTCGATTAGTATGGCGAGTGCGAGTATGATGACGGAAGTATTAATGAATCAAACATTGGAGCAAGCGATTTATTTAATTGAGCAATTTAATCAATTAGTTAAGGGTGAAGTAATCGCAGCAGAGAGTGAAGAATTATTAAAAGATGCCTATTATTTGGCAGGTGTAAAGAATTTTCCAGCACGCTATAAATGTGCTGTACTTGCATGGAAAGCAGTAGAAAATGCGATTGCACCGAAACAGGAAGGTGAGTGAGATACAAATGAGCGAACAGGAAGTAGAAGTTCCCGTATTAGATGATTATGCCTATGGTTTTAAAGATAATGCAGAAATTATTTTTTCAACAGGAAAAGGACTAAGTGAAGAGGTTGTTAAAACAATCTCGGCACATAAACAAGAGCCACAATGGATGTTAGATTACCGTTTAAAATCATTGGAAACATTTTATAAAAAGCCGATTGTTGACTGGGGTGCAGATTTATCTGATTTAAATTTTGATGAGATTACTTATTTTCAAATTGCCAGTGAAAAGCCGGCACGCTCTTGGGACGATGTACCAGATGAAATTAAGCAAACCTTTGAGCGCTTAGGGATTCCAGAAGCAGAACGTGCCTATTTGGCAGGGGCAGCCGTTCAGTATGAATCAGAAGCTGTCTATCATAATTTGAAAGCAGAATTTGATAAATTAGGAATTATTTTTACAGATACGGATACGGCTTTACGTGAACACCCTGAAATATTTAAGGAGCATTTCGGTACCGTAGTTCCCCCAACGGATAATTTTATTGCAGCGTTAAACGGAGCTGTATGGAGTGGTGGGACGTTTATTTATGTGCCAAAAGGTGTGAAATGTGATATTCCACTGCAAACGTATTTCCGTATTAACAATGAGGGTACAGGACAATTTGAACGTACCTTGATTATTGTGGACGAAGGAGCGAGTATCCATTACGTTGAAGGGTGTACGGCTCCAACGTATTCAACTGCGTCTTTACATGGTGCTGTTGTTGAGATTATCGTGAAAAAAGATGCGTATTGTCGTTATACGACGATTCAAAATTGGTCGCATAATGTGTATAATCTCGTTACAAAACGTGCTCATGCACATGAGGGAGCAACAATGGAATGGGTCGACGGTAATTTAGGGGCACATATTACGATGAAGTATCCGAGTGTCTATTTACAAGGGCAAGGTGCTAGGGGAACGGTTATGTCGATTGCTTTTGCAGGTCATAATCAGACGCAAGATGCAGGTGCAAAAATTTATCATAATGCTCCGAATACGTCTAGCTCGATTGTTTCTAAATCAATTGCTAAAGACGGTGGGACAGTGAACTATCGTGGGCAAGTGTATTTTGGAAAACAGTCGCAAGGTTCGATGTCACATATTGAGTGTGATACAATTATTATGGATGAAAAATCAAAATCGGATACGATTCCATTTAATGAAATTCATAATGGTCAAGTTGCCTTAGAGCATGAGGCAAAAGTGTCACGTATTTCAGAAGAACAATTGTTCTATTTAATGAGTCGTGGCTTGTCAGAGGCGGCTGCAACGGAAATGATTGTAATGGGATTTGTTGAACCATTTACGAAAGAATTGCCAATGGAATATGCAGTTGAGCTGAACCGATTAATTAGTTTTGAAATGGAAGGTAGTGTAGGGTAGCTACTATATATACGCTAGAAACGTTGTTGGAATAAGGTTTCTAGCGTTTTTTTGTTTTGAATGGAATAATTATACAGAACAACAGCAGTCAGAATTGACACTCAATCATAAAAGTAATACAATGGTATTACTGAATGGGAAGCGAGGGATAACATGGCTACTATTACTTTAAAAATATCAGAACAAGAAAAACTATTTTTGCAAGGTATGGCTAAACTTGAAGGTATTAGTTTATCGGAATTGATTCGTAATAAAACATTGCGTTCAATTGAAGACGAATATGATGCGAAAGTTGCAGATATGGTATTAGAAGATTATGAAGAATATCTAGCAAATGGTGGACAAGTACTATCATGGAGTGAGCTAACTCATGGTTTATAATCTTGTTCCAACACCTTTATTTTTTAAACAATTTAAAAAGTTAGATAAGTTTGTTCAAAAGCAAATTAAGTCTTATTTAGAATCTGTTGTGACGAATCCACGTTCAAAAGGAAAAGGATTAGTTGCGAATCGTAGTGGACAGTGGCGGTATCGTATCGGTGATTATCGTGTTATTGTGAATATTCAAGACAATGAAATGGTGATTTTAGCGTTAGAAGTCGGACATCGCAAAAATATATACTGAAATTTCTGCTTAAAAATATTATATGGAATGAATTGTGATTATATCGAAAAATGGAGTATAACAGCAAAAGTTTTTATGTAAATTTTTAAATATCATTGATTTTTTGAGTCAATTTTTTTGCTTATTTTCGATAGTTTACTTATTAGAGATTTGCTAGACTTCTCCCTATTTTCAGTTGACTTTTACGCATATTATCGGTATTATTATGACAGTTAAAGACAGATAAAAGAAGATAGTAAAGCGATTTTGGGAGAGTGGAAGCCAAAACGAATCGGTGGCATGTTTTTAACCAGTTTGAATAATGAAACGAGAGAGTTGGGACTGATTATTTTATTTATCAATCCCCATAAATTAGGGTGGAACCGCGATTTAATCGCCCCTATGAGTGAACGAGCGTGTTCATTCATAGGGGTTCTTTTTATTCCGGCTCCAATGAGCAGAAATGACGTCCACTTCGCAAAGCTCTTGAAGTGCTTAGGCACTTCTACGACCGTTGCTCCAGTGATTCAAGTCAGTTCCCCCTAGTTCGCACTATATATTTACAAAAAGGAGTAGTGATAATATGGCTAAAAAACAAACAATGCAAAATATTATTATGACATTGCAACAATTTTGGGCTAAGCAAGGTTGTATGGTATTACAAAGTTATGATACGGAAAAAGGTGCAGGAACAATGAGTCCATATACTTTTTTACGTGCGATTGGCCCAGAACCATGGAATGCCGCGTATGTTGAACCGTCTCGCCGTCCGGCTGACGGACGTTATGGAGAAAACCCAAACCGTTTATTCCAACATCATCAATTTCAAGTAGTGATGAAGCCGTCACCATTGAATATTCAAGAATTATATCTTGAAAGTTTAGAAGCAATTGGGATTAATCCATTAGAGCATGATATTCGTTTTGTTGAAGATAATTGGGAAAATCCGTCACTTGGCTGTGCTGGTTTGGGCTGGGAAGTGTGGATTGACGGTATGGAAATTACTCAATTTACTTATTTCCAACAAGTCGGTGGTTTAAAATGTATGCCGGTAACTTCTGAGATTACTTATGGTTTAGAGCGTTTAGCGATGTATATTTTAGACGTTGAAGATGTTTATGAATTAGAGTGGCTCGAGGGTGTTAAATACGGAGAAATCTTCCGGCAACCTGAACGTGAACATTCGACTTATGCGTTTGAATTAAGTAATAGTGAGATGTTATTCCAACAATTCGATGCGTATGAAACAGAAGCGTTGAAATTAATCGAAGCTGGGCTAGTGCATCCAGCGTATGATTATATTTTAAAATGTAGCCATAGTTTTAACCTTTTAGATGCACGAGGTATGATTTCTGTATCTGACCGTGCAGGATTTTTAGCACGTATTCGTAAAATGGCTCGTTCTGTTGCACAAGCATTTGTTGATGAACGTGAACGTTTAGGTTTCCCATTATTAAATAAAGAGTAGAGGTGTGAATGATGAGTAAACAGTATTTATTAGAAATTGGTTTAGAAGAAATCCCTGCACGTTTTTTGCAGTCATTAAGTCTACAATTAAAAGAGCGTGTGGAACAATTTTTACAAGCAGAACGTATTGAGTTTGAAAACATCACGCCTTTATCTACACCACGTCGTTTATCAGTGATTGTGGACGGTTTAGCAGAGAAACAAGAAGATGTTTCCGAAGTTGCTAAAGGGCCTGCAATGAAAATTGCTAAAGACGAAGCGGGTAATTGGTCAAAAGCAGCATTAGGATTTTTGCGTGGACAAGGTGCAACTCCTGAAGATAGTTTTGTTGAATCTATTAAAGGTGTAGAGTATTTGCACGTTAAAAAATTTATTCCAGGTCAACCAGTTGAATCTGTTTTAGCTAAATTACCACAAGTCATTCAAGCGATGACATTTCCAGTGACAATGCATTGGAATCAGATTGAAACAAGTTTTATTCGTCCAATTCATTGGATTGTGTCACTTTTAGATAGTGAAGTAGTGCCATTTGAATTTGTTGGAGTGACAGCTGACCGTTTAAGTCGTGGACATCGTTTTTTAGGGCATGATGTGTTAATTCAATCACCTGCAACCTATGTTGAGCAATTAAAACAAGAGTTTGTTATGGTTGATTTTGTTGAGCGTCAAGCAGTCATCAAAGCACAAATAGAAGATTTAGCAGCGAATCAGCAGTGGGTAGTGCCAATTGATGCTGATTTGTTAGAAGAAGTTACGGCAATTGTGGAGTGGCCGACAGTCTTTTATGGCGAATTTGAAACGAATTATTTAGAAGTGCCTGAGCAAGTATTAATTACGGCAATGCGTGACCACCAACGTTATTTCTATGCAACGGATAAAACTGGTAAATTATTACCATACTTTATCTCGGTGCGTAATGGGAATGCTGAGCATTTAGAACAAGTTATCAAAGGAAATCGCAAAGTATTGCGTGCTCGCTTAGAAGATGCCTTATTCTTCTATAAAGAAGATTTGAAACGCCCATTATCGTATTACTTAGAAAAATTAGAGCATGTAAATGAACACTTTAAATTAGGTTCATTAGCAGCGAAACAACGTCGTATTGGCGAATTAATTCTAATGGTAGCTGATGCCATTCATGCAGATGAACAAGCAGTTCAAGATGCTGTTGCAGCAAGTCAAGTGTATAAATATGACTTAATGACACAAACAGTTGGTGAATTTGATGAATTACAAGGTGAAATTGGTGCTGTGTATGCTGAACATTTTGGCTTGTCATCAGCAGTGGCAACGGCGATTAAGGAACAATATTTACCAAAATCAAGTGGTGGAGCGTTACCAACAGCAACTGCTAGCCAATTATTAGCTGTAGCTGATAAATTGGATACATTGATTCATTACTTTAAAGTAGAATTAATTCCAACTGGTTCAAATGACCCTTATGCGTTAAGACGTCAAGCGACAGGTATTGTTGAAATTGTCTTAGCGAATCAATGGAAGTTTGACTTAAATGCTTTGTTATTACAACACCCATTAGTCAAAAATGATGAGCCGTTATTAGCAGCATTACAAGAATTTTTTAAAGCACGTATTGCTGTTGCTTTAGAACGTGAACACATTGATTATGATATTATTCAAGCAGTTATTGCGAATAAACAATTGGTATTAACTCAAATGGTTCAAACAGCGACACAATTACAAGCGAAAAAAGCTCAAGAACCAGAACAATATCGTCAAATCGTTGAGGCGATTACACGTGTCGTGAATTTAGGAGCTAAAGCAGAGGTAGCAGCAATTGATGTAGACCTTGCACAGACAGTGTCGGAAACAGCATTAATTAATTATGCTTTATCATTAGGATTAGGTAATGTTATCGATGTATTGCAACAATTAGTCAATCCAATTCAAGCGTATTTTGAAGAAAATATGGTCAATGCAGAAGATGATGCGATTCGTCAAAACCGTTTAGCAACTATGCGTACTTTAACGGATTATGTATTGGATTATATGGATCCACGTCAATTAATTAGTAAATTTTAAAAAATAGATAGGATAGAAAGGAAGTGAGGTAATAATGGCAACTTTTTTAGACCGAGCAAAAGTCAATGTAAAAGCTGGTAAAGGTGGCGACGGTATGGTCGCTTTCCGTCGTGAAAAATATGTTCCAGACGGTGGGCCAGCTGGTGGTGACGGTGGACGTGGTGGCGATGTTATTTTCCAAGTAGATGAAGGTTTACGTACTTTAATGGATTTTCGTTATAATCGTCATTTTAAAGCTGCAAATGGTCAAAATGGTATGAGTAAAAGTAAATATGGTGCAGGTGCTGATGATTTAATTGTCAAAGTTCCACCTGGAACGCTCGTTCGTGATGTTGAAACAGGTTCGTTAATCGCCGATTTAGTCGATAATGGTCAACAAGTTATTGTCGCAAAAGGTGGACGTGGTGGTCGTGGTAATATTCGTTTTGCGACACATAAAAACCCAGCTCCGTCAATCGCAGAAAATGGTGAGCCTGGCGAAGAACGTGAATTATCTCTTGAACTAAAAGTTTTGGCAGATGCTGGCTTGGTTGGTTATCCGAGTGTGGGAAAATCAACCTTGCTTTCAGTCGTTAGTAATGCGAAACCACGAATTGCCGATTATCAATTTACGACACTAACACCTAATTTGGGTGTGGTGCAATTAGGGGTAGACCAAGAATTTGTATTGGCAGATATGCCTGGATTAATTGAAGGGGCATCACAAGGTGTCGGACTAGGAATTCATTTCTTACGTCATATTGAACGGACGAAGGTACTGATTCATGTTATTGATATGGCAGCTACTCATGGTCGTGACCCTTATCAAGACTTTTTAGATATTATTAATGAGTTAGCAGCTTACAATGAAAAATTATTAGACCGTCCGATGATTTTAGCACTCAATAAAATGGACGAGGTAGCTGCACAAGAAAATGTTGCTGGTTTTAAAGAAAAAGTCGTGACTTACTATCAAGACAGACGACAAGAAGTACCTTTTATTTATGAAATTAGTGCATGGCAAACAACTGGAATTAAAGATTTGTTGAAGAAAACATATGAATTAATTCAAACAACTGAGTTTGTACCATTGACAGAAGAAGTAATCGAGGCAGTACATTATCAATTAGAAGAGGAAGTACCATTCCATATCGAATCACTTGGCGAAGGCTACTGGCGTTTATATGGTGAGAAAATCGAAAAATTATATGCGATGACCAATATGGTTCATGATGAAAGTATTGCGCGTTTTGCTCGTCAACTACGCTCAATGGGAGTGGATGAGGCATTGCGTGAAGCTGGAGCGATGCCAGGCGATATTGTTGATTTATCAGGCTATCAATTTGAGTTTGTGGATTAATTGAAGGTGAATCCATGACACAAGTATTGAAAAGAAAATTACCTTATTTTAACGCATTGGACGGATTAAAGGGATTAGCGATTATCATTATTCTAGCCTATCGTTACATGGAACATTTAGTTCCTGGTGGTTTTTTAATTGTCAATTTATTTCTGTTTATCGCTGGATTTTTAAATTTTCGTTATTTTCATTATCGTATTAGACAAAATCAACCGATTGATTTCAAAGATTATTATCGGCGATGTTTTGAACGTTTATTTTTCCCAATGCTTTTTATGATGATGTTGTCAGTGGTTTTGATTTTGTTTTTTGCACGTGGCAATTTTTACAATTTACGTAGTATGGGATTTTCGAGTCTGCTCTTTAGTAATAACTATTATCAGATTTTATTAAAGCAGTCATATTTTAATCAAGCTGTCAATCAAAGTCCGTTTGCACATTTATGGTTTACGTCATTATACGGACAATTCATTTTAGTGACACCACTGTTGGTTATTTGTTGTTATCAATGGCATAAAAATTCTTCGCTTGCGATTAATATGTTATTAATTTTAAGTTTGGTATCAATGAGCTTTATGGCTTATATGCAGTGGGTTGGCAGTCCAATTTCCCAAATCTATTATGATTTTTGTGCACGTATTTCTGCGTATACTTTAGGGGGCGTGTTGGGATTTATTATTCCATTGTCCATTCAGCCTAAAGAATTAAAGCAGTCGACGAAATGGCAATTAACCCTTTTGGGTGGAGGCGTATTTTGGTTAGCATTGATGATGATTTTATACATGTATGGCACACGACCATTTGCTTATCGTTTCGGTTTGTCACTCTTCTCTTTATTAAGTGTGGTAATGGTCTTTGTGGCGATTTATCCAGGTACGATTTGGCATCGACTTTTCTCAAGTAAACCATTGGTATGGTTAGGTAAGCGTAGTTATTCGTATTATTTATGGTTATATCCTGTGAGTTTAATTTTGCCACGCATGATTAAAGTGATTAATCGAAATTATGTCATTCATATTGTTGCTAGTGTTTTGGTGACGGCATTGCTGGCTGAATTGACCTATCAGTTAATTGAGCAAAAGCGTATCAGTTTGCCTTTTGGACAAGATTTTAATTGGCAAAAAACGAAGTTTCAGTTGCATTATTTGAATGAGAATAAATCAGGAATGCTCGGTGTTAAATGGACAATGAGTTGCTACGCATTTGTTGTCATCGTTGGATTGCTTGGAATGTTATTTGCACCGCAACTTGGTTCAGGGGAAACAAAGACATTGGCTGCGACATTTGAACAAAATACGGCACTTGCTGCTAAGACACGCAATGGAGATGTCAACAATAAGCTGGTGATTAATAATATTGAAGGGTTGGAACAGCAAGTAAAATTGTATGCGAATGCCTTAGATGTCACATTTGTAGGGGATTCCTTATTATTAGCGTCAGCTAAAGAAATTTTAGATGTCTTCCCTAAAGCCGTATTAGATGTACAGGAAGGTCGTCAGTTATACGCAAGTGTTGAAACGATTGAGAAATTGAAACAGGATAATCGCTTAAAACCAATAGTGGTCACTGTGGTCGGTTTAAATGGGACCTTTACACAAGGGCAAATCAATGACTATATTAAAGCAATTGGTGACGAGCATCTCATTTATTTTGTCCTAATGGGGACGAATCTTTCATGGGCAAAACAACTAAACGAGCAATTAATGCAAGCAGCACAACGATTTGGTAATGTTCGCATCATCGATTGGTCATCTCTTATTAATTCACACCCTAGCTGGCTTTTAGATGATTTTCATCCGAATGCAGTAGGGTCATTGGAATTAGCCAAGTTAATTGCGAGCGAATTATATCGTCAACGCTAAGGGCTATCAATAATGAGAAATGACCCATACAAAGTATAGGAGCAGAAGTGAATGAAATTATTATTTTTAGGGACTGGTGCAGGTGTGCCTGCAAAGTCACGTAATGTTAGCTCGCTAGCATTAAAATTATTAGATGAATTAAATGAAACGTGGTTATTCGATTGTGGTGAAGCAACGCAACATCAAATTTTAGAAACGACATTAAAACCACGTAAGATTACCAATATTTTTATTACCCATTTACATGGGGATCATATTTTTGGATTACCAGGTTTTTTGAGTAGTCGCTCATTTCAAGGTGGTGACGGCGACCCATTGACGATTTATGGTCCAGTGGGCATTCGCCAGTTTGTGCAGTCAGCACTCCGTTTTTCAAAATCACGTTTATCTTATCGTATTAAATTTGTGGAATTAGAAGATAAGGGAGGGGTACTGAATTTATCGAATGGTTGGCAAGTACAGTATTTGCCTTTAAATCATGGAGTGGAATGTTTTGGATATCGCATTATTGAGCCAGATGCACAAGGTGAATTATTGGTTGATTTATTAGCACCGTATAATATTCCAAATGGACCGATTTTCGGACAATTAAAACGTGGCGAAACAGTAACACTCAGTGACGGAACGGTACTAGACGGCAAACAATTCATTGGACCTGAACGCAAGGGAAGAATTGTGACCATTTTAGGTGATACTAAACCATGTGAGAATTTAGCAATTTTAGCACAAAATGCTGATGTATTGGTACATGAAGCGACTTATGAGGGCAGTGAAGCTCCATTAGCAGCAGCCCATTTCCACTCTACTAATGTTCAAGCAGCTACTGTTGCGAAAAAAGCTAATGCAAAGCAATTGTATTTGAATCATATTAGTGCTCGTTATTTAGGAAAAGAAGCGAAACAATTAGAAATAGAAGCTAAGACAGTGTTTGAAAAGACACGTTTAGTGTATGATTTACAGGAGTATGATATTCCAATGAATGAGGAGGCAGCAGAATGATGAATGGTCAACATATTTTAATCACTGGTGCTTCGAGTGGTATCGGAGAAGCAGTTGCCCGTAAAGCAGCTGCTCAAGGTGCTGCTCTAACACTTGTTGCACGCAATACGAAAAAATTAGCACAATTAGCAAAAGAATTAGTAGCACAATACGATACGTCAACATTAGTCGTAAAATGCGATATGTCGGAACCAAAACAAATTGAACGCTTGGTTAAAAAATCAGTGCAACGCTTTAAAAAGATTGATGTGCTATTGAATTGTGCAGGATATGGAACGTTTAAGGACGCTGTTGATTTTTCTTATGATGAAATTGTCGAGATGTTTAAAGTGAATACCTTTGGCATGATGTACTTATCACAATTATCAGTACCATATATGTCAAAAGGTAGCCGAATCTTTTTCGTTAGTTCGATTGCAGGAAAAATTGCGACACCAGCATCAAGTGTTTACTCAGCATCTAAATCAGCTATTTTAAGTTATGCAAATGCATTGCGTTTAGAATTAAAAGCAAAAGGGATTATGGTAACATCTATCAATCCAGGTCCTGTTCGAACAGAATTTTTCAGCCATGATGAGCGTTCGCAACAATATTATGAACGTGTCAAAGATATGAGTCTGTCGGTCGATACAGTTGCTGAGCAAATTATTCGAGTGGCAATGACGCAGCCGTCACGTCGTGAAATCAATCTACCATTTTCAATGTCTTTGGCAGCTAATTTATATAACTTATTTCCTAAAATTGGTGATTTTTTAGCATTGAATGCTTTTAATTTGAAATAATGGTAATACGAAAGTATCGTTGAACTTGTTAAATAGAGTGATGCGTGATAAAGTAAAAGAAAAGTGAAAGAGAGGCGTTTCTTTATGAAAGGACAATGGAAATTAATTGTATCATTAATTATATTAATTTTAGTAGTGGTATTTGCATTACAAAATACCGGCTCTGTTCAAGTTGATTTCTTCTTTGCGAAGTACCAAATTCCACTTGTATTAGTGATATTATTTAGTTTATTAATCGGTGTGATTGTCGGTTTAATTGCATCATTCTCATCGATTACAATTCACATCCGTGAGAAAAAAGAGATTCAAAAAGAATTATCAGCTTTAAAAGAAAGTCAATTGCGTGAATTGTCAGATAAAGATAATGAAATTACACATTTGCGTACACAAGTGCGTGAGTTAAAGCAAGTGAAGAAGAATACAGTAAATGTGAGTCAAGAAGAAGTTGCTGAATTAACGCCAAGTATGGAAATGGAAGCGACTGACCAAGCAGAAATTGTTGAATAATGGAGTAAGTAATATGCGACGTTCTCAATATTATTGGCAATATCCGTCGGTTTCCGATGAAACTGCAGAGCAACTCAATCAATTACAATTGGCGGGACTGAATTATTCACCCGCTTTTCTGCGTTTATGCTTGCAGAGAGGTTTAAATACGCCACAAGCGATTCAACAAGCTACCAATCAAGAACCACAACTTTATCATGACCCATTTTTACTTTACGATATGGATAGGGCTGTCGAGCGATTGCACCAAGCAATCGAGAGGGGCGAACATATTTTAATTTACGGAGATTATGATGCAGACGGTATTACAAGTACCTTGATTCTCGTTGAATGCCTTGAAAGTTTAGGTGCTAATTATTCGTACTATTTGCCGAATCGCCTAATTGACGGCTATGGGCCGAATTTGAATCGATATAAGCAAAAAATTGAAGAAGACGGTGTGCAGCTGATTTTAACTTGTGACAATGGAGTAGCTGGGTTTGAGGCGATTGACTATGCAATGCAACAAAACGTAGACGTTATTGTATCGGATCACCATGAATTGCCACCAACTTTGCCTGATGCTTATGCGATTGTTCACCCCAAACACCCTAAAGGTGATTATCCATTTAAAGAATTGTGTGGTGCAGGAGTTGCATTAAAATTAGCTCATGCGTTGACTGGTGAATTACCGGCTGAGGCATTGGAATTGGCAGCGATTGGGACGATTGCTGACTTAGTGTCTTTGACGGATGAAAATCGTACGCTCGTATTGAGTGGACTAGGAATGATGAAAGAAACGGTCCGATTGGGATTGGAAATGTTATTGACTCAAGAAAAAGTCAATTTACAAGAAATTAATACTGAAACTATTGGTTTTATTGTTGGGCCGAGATTAAATGCGATTGGCCGATTAGGAGATCCGACGCCAGCACTCGAGCTATTAAGGGCAGAAGACGAAGATGAAGCACTCGCTTTACTACAAATAATCAATGAACAAAATAAGGAACGGCAATCAATCGTCACGACTATTACACAACAAGTGATTCAACGAATTGAAGCAAAAGGGGCTATTCCAGATATTATTATCGAAGCTGATGCCGATTGGCCAGCCGGAGTGTTGGGCATTGTAGCGAGCAGATTAGTTGAACAATATCATCGTCCAGCGTTAATTTTTCAATATTTAACTGAAAAAGAGCAATTTCGTGGCAGTGGACGCAGTATTGCTGGAATTAACTTGTTCCGTTGGTTAAGTGAGCAGTCAGAGTATATTGCACAGTTTGGTGGTCATGACCAGGCAGCTGGTTTAACGATTGATGCACAACAATGGGAGTTGTTTAATCAATCAATGGCAGATTCTGCTATTGATTTTCGTGAGATTTTGGCACAAAAACCAGAACTTTGTATTGATGTTTGCATTCAACCAGAAGAATGTACCGTTGAATTTATTCAAGAATGTGCACAATTAGGACCATTTGGTATGGATAATCCTAAACCAATGATTGCCTTTGACCCAGTGCAATTAAAGCAAAAGCGTTTGATTGGTAGTGACCAACAACATGTTAAATTTGTGGTGGCAGACATTGATAGCGATAAGTCAGTTGAGGGGATTGGTTTTAATAAAGCAGCTCTGTTTGAAACGATTAATTTGCAACAAGAATGTGCGATTGCTGGAGAATTATCCTTAAATCAATGGAATGGACAAATAACGCCACAAGTGCAATTAAAAGATTTAGCTGTTTTTGGTATGCAATGGCGAGATTTTCGAGCATCAAAAATCAATCCAGCGATATTATCTGCTCAAAAAGCATTATTCATGTATCAGCAGTCTGCTTTAGGTGAATGGCTTAAGCAACATATTAATACTTCAAGTGTGATTGCATCGTATGATGAGATTGAAACTTTTGATTTATCCGAGTTTGAGCATTTGGTTTTATTTCAGCCACCAGCAAATTTAAAATCATTTGATAATTTAATGCAACATTCATGGGCATTAGTTGATTTAGGTGTGTATTTAGAAGAATCGAAATGGTTAGCAGGTTTACCGACTAGAGCCGACTTTGCGATGATTTACCGTTGGATTCAGCAGCAAAAAGAACCAATCAATGTGCGAAATACTTTACCACAATTAAGTAAACAATTTAATTTACCGATAGTGAAATTAAAAGGTATATTTCACGTGTTTTTTGAAGCAAATTTTGTTACAATAAATAATGGTTTTGCTGTTGCACAAGTCATTGATTCTAATACAAAACATGATTTGTTCAAAACGAGTGCTTATCAACAGTATGAAAAGGCATATCAGGCAGAAGCATTACTAAATTATCAAACAATCGATCAGATTAAATTATATATAGATGAATTGAGGAATTAAAATGGATTTAAAACAATATATTGCACGTGTTGATAATTATCCTTCGGAAGGCATTATCTTTCGTGATATTACACCATTAATGGCAGACGGAAAAGCCTTTTCTTATGCGACACAACAAATTGTCAACTATGCTAAAGATTTAGAAGTTGATGTGGTAGTAGGACCTGAAGCACGTGGTTTTATCGTCGGCTGTCCAGTTGCTTATGCATTAGAAATTGGCTTTGTTCCAGTACGTAAAAAAGGTAAATTACCACGTAAAGTCGTTGAAGTAGACTATTCATTAGAATATGGTAGCAATACCTTAACGATTCACGAAGATGCGATTAAACCAGGTCAACGTGTTTTAATTACGGATGATTTATTAGCAACTGGTGGGACAATTAAAGCAACGATTGATTTAGTTGAAAAATTAGGTGGTGTTGTAGCAGGCTGTGCATTCTTAATCGAATTAGATGACTTAAAAGGAAAAGAATTGTTGGCTGGTTATGACTATATAACATTAATGAACTATTAATTTTAGAAGTGAAAATCTTGAAGTATCAAAATCAATGACGTTTTCGGTAACTTAGTTTTCTACTGGATGATGATTCTGATACTTCTCTTTTTATTACATTCAGAATAGGAGAATATATGAAAAAAATATTAAAAACTATATTTAGCATTATGATGATAGGATTTTGTAGTGTCTTAAAGGTTGAAGCGGCACCTGAAACTTTTGATTTTCAGGCTGAACTTGTTCCATTAAGTTATCAATTAAATGCTTTAGACCCTAGTGGGTTAGCATCTTTTTATCAAGAAATGATTGGAATGTCATTGTTAGAATCGGATGAAGAAGCGATGTATTATCGTCTAGGAACAAGTGATGGTCGTACATTATTAGAAATTTTCCCAGCAACATCAGAAAAAAGTGCGACAACAGGCTTATACCATGTTGCCTTTGTTTATGAAACACGAGAACAGTTAGGAGGAGTCTTGCGTCATCTATTGAAAAATGCGGCTATCATGGATGGTTTTGCTGACCACGGAACGCATGAGGCGATTTATTTGCCAGATGCGGAGGGAAATGGTATTGAATTATACAAAGACAAGCCACAAGAAGAATGGTTAAGTGCTGACGGTACGGTGATGATGACGACAAAAGAATTTCCGACGGTTGAGATATTTGAACAAGGAGATAGAACGTATAATGGTTTCGATGAATCGGTAAAAATCGGTCATGTTCACCTTGTTGTTGGCTCAATTGCACAAACAAATAATTTTTATCATGATATTTTAAATTTAACGATTACGAATAACAATGATGCTCGTGCGACATTTTTAGCATCAGGAACGTATCATCATCATATTGCCGGGAACACATGGCAAGGTGAGGATTTACCACAAATAACAGACGGACAACAAGGCGTGAGAATGATTCGTTGGGGTGTTAAGGATCAAGCAATTTATGATTACTTAGTTCAAAAATTAGATGAACAGCCATACCCTTATTGGATTGAAGACGATAAAATTATGGCTTATGACAATTCCGGCCTATTATTATCAATTGAAGTAGTAGAGGATTTATAATATGCGAGTAGTAATTCAAAAAGTGCAAAAAAGTCAGGTGACTGTCGATAATCAAATGGTTGGGCAAAGTGGGGTCGGTCTATTGTTATTAGTCGGCGTGACACATGATGATACAGCAGAAGATATTGATTACTGTGTACGTAAAATTATTAATATGCGTATTTTCGAAGATGAAAATCAAAAGATGAATTTATCACTGCAAGATGTGAAAGGTTCGATTTTGTCGATTAGTCAGTTTACTTTGTATGCTGATACGAAAAAAGGGAATCGTCCTAGTTTCACTGATGCAGCTAGACCAGAATTTGCTAATGAGATGTATGAACAATTTAATGAGCGATTACGTCAAGCAGGGATTACAGTAGAAACGGGTATTTTTGGTGCGATGATGCAAGTGTCACTCATCAATGATGGGCCAGTCACCATTATTTTGGATTCAAAAAATAAATAGAAACTTGATTTAGCAAGCAAAAAGAAAAGCGATGACACCCCACGAAGCTAAAATTGCAGGTGCTTTATCTGTGATTACGCTAGTTTTATTTCTATTAATGCTAGACCAAGTCGGCTTGACACATATCTTTGCTTAAAACTGTCAGAAAATTATAACGAGAGCATCAGTCGTTTCAATCGAAACAGGCTGATGCTCTCGTTTTGTATGATGTTATTCTTCTTCTGTTGCTGAAGTATTGTCATCAGAACTTAATTCTTCCCCAAGTTTAATAATATAATCACTTAATTCTTGTGAAATTTCAGGATGTTTCAATCCGTATTCAATGCTCATTTCTAAGAAGCCGATTTTACTACCCACATCGTATCGTTTGCCGTCAAAGCGTTTCGCAAAGACACGTTGCGTTAAGTTGAGTGTATCAATGGCATCGGTTAATTGAATTTCGCCACCAGCACCTGGAGCTTGATTTTCTAAAAGATTGAAAATCTCTGGTGTCAATAAGTAGCGACCGATAATTGCTAAATTACTAGGTGCTTCTTCCGGTTTTGGTTTTTCAACAAAGCGTTGCACGTTATAGACACCGTCTTTGATTTCACGCTCTGGGTCGATAATACCGTATTTTGAAGTATCGGCAGGGTCTACTTCCATAACTGCAATATTAGACGCATGTGTTTCATTATAAACATCAATTAATTGTTTCGTTAATGGCACTTCGCTGTCCATTAAATCGTCACCGAGCATTACGACAAACGGCTCATCACCAACAAAGGCTTTCGCTTGTAATACAGCGTGACCAAGACCATTTGGATAAGGCTGACGCACAAAGAATAAATTAATATTTGTTTTTTGTTTAATTAATTCTAATAAATCGTTTTTCCCTTGTTTTGCTAAATGCTCTTCTAATTCAATATTAGCATCGAAATGATCTTCAATTGAACGTTTACTTTTTCCAGTTACGATTAAAATATCTTCAATTCCAGAAGCAATCGCTTCTTCGACAATAAATTGAATGGTTGGTTTATCGACAATTGGTAGCATTTCTTTTGCCATTGCCTTAGTTGCAGGTAAAAAACGTGTACCTAAACCAGCTGCAGGAATGACGGCTTTTCTAACTTTTTTCATTCTTTTAGTTCCTTTCCACTATTCATGATTTGCTCATACAATATTTTATATTCTTGATGAATCGTGTCCCAGTTAAATTGAGTAGCACCGACAAGTGCTTGTTGGGATAGTGTATCGTAATGGTTTAAAATATAATCAATCGCCTTAATAAAAGCAAGTTCATCATTTTTATCAACACTGACGCCTATTTGATGATTTTGAAAGAAACTATCAAATCCTTCATTTTTACTATAAATAACCGGTAGTCCTTGACTCATCGCTTCAGGATAGACTAGACCAAATGTTTCAGGTGAAGATAATAGTGCAAATATATCCATTTGACGATAAAAATCGAGTAAGGCTTCTTTTGATTTTGGTCCATGATAGTGTACAACTGGATGATTATTAAGTTGCTCAACAATTTTTGGATTCCAAGCGGGACCAATTACATGCAGCTCGATTGGATGAATATTATCGTTGTAAGATTTGACCATATCAGCTAATTGTACAAAACGCTTTTCGGGAATGGCTTTCCCTACCGATACCATACGAATAGGGTGGTGGAAACCAACAGGTCGATTCTCATAACGATTGTCGAGCCAAAAAGCATCAATCCCATTGCGAATTACTTGTGATTTTGCTAATAACTCGTCTTTCATAAAATTTGGAATATGGTGGTCAAAAACTTCATTAAAATTATTTTGTGAAATAAAAATAATTTTAGCCGCATGTTTTAAAATTTTGAGCCCCATAGCTTTTAACCAAGGCATTTTATCAAAGAAAGTACGAATATCGGTGCTGCGAACAGCTACAACATATGGAATATCTGTTTTCTTTGTAAATTGATATGCTAACCACCCATTTGAGAATAGCGAGTGTGCATGAACTAAATCAAAGGCTTGACTGTCGTATTGCTGCTTTAAATCTTTCAGTATGCGATGATGTTTCAAGTGAAAGACATAACGATCGAAATGATGATGATTGCGACTTACTAATGTATAGTCACCTGTCGCAGCGATACGATCGCTTGGATATTGATGTGAAATCGGCACATAAACTTGAATATTATATTGTTCTTCAACTTGACGCTCATATAATTGCTTAAATAAACCAGAAGTAGAGTAATAAGAATTAATATGTAAAATGTTCATTACTCAACTCCTAACTGTAACTCGAGCGTTTCTATCCGTTGCTCAAGTTCGTCAATTCGTTCCATTAATTCGACTTGACTTTGGACAGAAAGGGCAGGATTGTCATCTCGAATTCTAAAAAAGTCAATGATCCAATATCCAATGACAAAAATCGCCACGACAACAAGAATAAGTGAAAGTAAGCCTCCACGATCGAGATGTTTATCGATTTCATCAATTTGTTTACTAATTTCTTTTTCCATTGCTTCAGCGTGGTTTATTTTGTCTTTCATGCCTATTTCCTCCAATTTACGTTTTTGACTAGAACGCCCATTCACCATTACGGAAAATCGCTACACGCTCGCCGTCTTTTGTAATACCGTCAATATTCATATCTGCTGTTCCCACCATAAAATCAACATGGACATTAGAACGGTTTAATCCAGCAGCCTGTAATTCATCTTGTGTCATTTTAGTTCCATTTTGAACAGATGTCGCATAAGCTGAACCGATTGCTAAGTGATTTGACGCATTTTCATCGAATAAAGTATTATAAAATGTCACATTCGATTGAGAAATAGGAGAACTATGTGGCACTAATGCTACTTCACCTAATGAGCGAGAACCGTCATTTTCTTCGACTAATTTGCGTAACGTTTCTTCACCTTGAGCTGCTTTAACATCAACGATTTGACCGTCTTTAAAAGTAAAGGTCATATCTTTAATTACGACACCATTGTAACTTAATGGTTTTGAACTTTTAATAATGCCGTCTGCACGACGATAATCCGGTGCAGTAAAGACTTCTTCAGTCGGCATATTAGCGATAAAAATTTCACCTTGTTGATTGACACTGCCAGCACTTTCCCAAACGTGATTTGCAGGTAAACCAACTGTAAAATCAACACCAGGTGCAGTATAGTGTAAGGCATCAAATTGTTGCTCATTTAAGTAATCCGCTTTGGTATTCAATAAGGCTTCATGTGCATTCCAAGCTGAAATTGGGTCTGCTTCGTAAACACGAGTTGTTTTGAAAATTTGATCCCATAATGCATCTAATTTTGCTTCAGCTGATTCTAAGTTAGGAAATACTAATTCTGCCCACTCTTGACCAGCAGCAGCACAAACAAGCCAGCTAACGACATTTGCTTGTGTCGCAATACGTTGTGCTTCAAGAGATTTCGAAGTGGCTTTTGCAGTAGCCGCTAATTTTTCATGGTTGACATCTTTTAAGGCATTTGGATTACCAGAACGTAGGGCAATACGTTTTGCACGTTTTTCAATGTCATAATGGCTTTCGTCAATTTTATATTGTGGAATATCTGTCAATGTTTCAATGCTTTGATGTGTATAAGCTAAACGTGCTAATTCATCGTCCATCCAGCTTACTTTAACATGAGCAGCACCGAATTCATAAGCATGTTTTGTCAATAAGCGAACGAGTGGAGCTTGTTCTACATCTGAACTGATGATGACATGGTCACCTTTACCAACATTTAATCCTTTACCTACTAATAATTTTGCGTATTTATCTAATAATTGATTGAAGTTTTCTAATACCATTTAATAACCTGCTTTCTAAATTATTCCACTTTATCTGCAATAGCATTTGCTAATGCTTGTAAGTTGACGATGTCTTCATCTTCTGCATTTAAGTTTACTTTGACACTGTCGCCACCTTTTGTTGCACCTGTTTTAATAAACTGGTCTTCGAAAAAGTCAACAGCTGCACAGAAATAGTCATAAAAATCATCGCCTGAACCAAAGACTCCAAAAATTTTCCCTGTTAAATCTAATTCACCTAATTCTTCGTGAAAATCAATCATCTCATCAGGTAGTACGCCGTCTACACCGTAGGTATAGCTACCCACGATACAAATGTCATAATCTAAAAAATCTTGTGCATCGGCTTGCATTGAGTCAACGATTTCAACGTCAATCCCTCTTGCTTCAAGTGCTTCGGCTACAATATCAGCCATTTGCTCAGTATTACCAGTAAGACTAGCGAAAACGATTAGTGCTTCTGCCAATTGTATATTCCTCCTTTAAGTAAGGTGTTCGATAATGATAATTAACGTCTTGTAGGTTGATGATACTGTATAGCTATGTATCATTATGCCTACTATCGAAGTACCTATTTCTAATTCAATATGAAAATATATAGACTTATTATACCAAACTTTTAATCATAGGGCATAATAATTTTGCTAAAAGTTTTGATACGTTAAATTTTCTAAAAAATTAGGGGTTCAACATTGAGAAGTCTTTGAAAAATGTTATAATCAAGACAGTAAGTTTTTTTAAATATTATGATTAGTATTGAAAAGAAAAACATAACGTATAGGGGAGTGTTTTATATGGCAGTATTAGTAACAGGTGGAGCTGGATATATTGGTAGTCATACAGTTGTTGAATTACTAGCTCTAGATAAAGAAGTTGTGATTGTCGATAATTTTTATAATAGTAAACCAGCCGTATTAGAACGAATTAAAGAAATTTCAGGTAAAACCTTTAAATTTTATGAAGCTGATATTTTAAATCGTGATGCATTACGTGAAATTTTTAAAGAAAATACAATTGAATCTGTCATCCATTTTGCAGGATATAAAGCAGTAGGAGAGTCTGTTGCTAAACCGTTAGCTTATTATCATAACAATATTGAGGGAACACTTGCGTTAGTAGAAGTGATGCAAGAATTTGGTGTTAAAGATATTGTCTTTAGTTCATCTGCAACGGTGTATGGATTAAATAATCCGTCACCATTAGTTGAAACAATGCCAGCTGATACAGCAAATAGTCCGTACGGTTATACAAAAGTAGTCAATGAACATCTATTACAAGATTTGGCAGTGTCAGATAATGAATGGAGTATTACGATTTTACGTTATTTCAATCCAATCGGAGCACACGAATCAGGTCGCATTGGAGAAGACCCACAAGGGATTCCGAATAATTTAATGCCATATATTACGCAAGTGGCAGTTGGAAAACGTGAGCAATTGACAGTTTTTGGTAATGACTATGATACGCATGACGGAACTGGTGTTCGTGATTATATTCATGTCGTTGATTTGGCGAAAGGGCATATTCGTGCATTAGCAAAAAATGAGCAACAAAAAGGTGTTAAAGTTTATAATTTAGGTACAGGTGTTGGGTATAGTGTATTGGACTTAGTTCATGCGTTTGAACGTACGAATGAAATAGAAGTCAAACACGTTATCAGCGAGCGACGTCCGGGTGATGTGGCAGTATGCTATGCAGATGTAACTGCAGCCAATCGTGAGTTGAACTGGAAAACTGAAAAAACATTAGAAGATATGTGCCGTGATTCATGGAAATGGCAATCAAACAATCCACAAGGATATGGTGCATAGTATGTTGGTGATACGATGAAGAAATCACAACCAGTTAGTAGAAACCAAACCATTGGTCAAACCATTGCACCAAGAAAACGACCGAAACGTAAAAATCCGTTCATTACAGGATTTATTGCGATGATTGTTTTAGTAATATTATTTTTCTTCGCGTATCAAAAGTATCAGCGAGCATCGCATTATTATAACCAATTTTTATACCAATCTGAATGGCAAATGGAAGATGAACATGCGATGATGCAATCCCAGCCGACCGTTATTTTGACGGTCGGTATGGCTTTTCCGGACGCTGGAAGAATCCAACCGGAACAAGCGATTGCTTGGCAATTAACAGCTATTAATCCACAGACTAAAAAGAGTATTCAATTTAGTCTGTCTCCGGAACTCAAAATCGGTGATAAAACACTGGTTGAATATAATCCACGCAAGGAAATGATACAAATTCAATCTCAAATTGAAACACTCATCAATACTCCTGTGCAATATGCCACATTATATAATCTATCGCATGCAAGACCTTTATTTGAAAAGTTACAAGGGTTGGCGATTCAGGCGGAAACTAATTTACAACTTGACGACAAAGTCATTACAGCAGGCGAGGAAACTTTACTTTCAACTAGGCAAGTATTACAATATATTTTACATGATTCTGATGAAACCAATGAACTAACTGCACAACGACAAATAGAAGTAATGGATAGTTTACGGAAAAAGCTATTCGATTGGCAGCATTTTTTAAATTGGCAATATTATTTTGAAGCAGCAGATACAGCGATTAATAGTTCTATTACTTGGAAAGAGTTTTTACGATTAAGCCAACTAAGTTGGCAGCAATCGCTTGATAATGCTACTCATGTAATGATTTCAACAGCGAATCAAGATGAAGTACGTCAGCAAATCCAAAGATTAATGAGTGAAGAGTGAGTGATGGATTGGAGAGAGAAATCATGAGTTTAATTAAGGAAGATCAGCATGTTTAAGAATAAAAAGGGCAAAATCAGCGTAATAAAGATATTGCTGGTATTACTTGCAGTAGTCATCATTGCAGGTGTCGGTTTATTTTATAAAATCAACCATGATATTCAAGGACTAAAACAATCGGTGGTAGAAGAAGTAGCGATACAACCGATTCGTGAAAAAAAAGTAGAAATTACCAATAGTGATCCGATTAATATTTTATTGCTCGGAACAGATGGTAATAATATTGAACGTTTAGAGTCTGAAGGATATGTAAGCCGTTCTGATACCATTATGATTGTCAGTTTGAATCCTGAATTGCAATCGACTAAAATGCTAAGCATTCCACGTGATACCTTGACCTATATAGACGGTTATTCCACTCCGGACAAAATCAACCATGCTTATGCCTTTGGTGGTGCTCAATTGTCGATTGACACGGTACAAAAGTTTTTAAATATTCCGATTGACTACTATGCTGTTGTCGATATGTCGGCATTAGAGCAATTGATTGATGCGATTGGTGGAATTGAAGTGACGAGTCCATTAACTTTTACCTATCGTGGCACGAATTTTAAAAAAGGAGAAACACGTCAAGTCAATGGAGTCAAAGCGATGAATTTTGCAAGAATGCGATACGATGACCCACAAGGTGAAATTGGTCGTCAAAATCGACAAAAAATTGTGATTAAGGCGATTGTGGATAAATTATTATCTGTTAACTCCATTTCATATTATTCAGACTTATTAAAAATTGTGGCGAAAAATGTTAGAACGAACTTTGATTTTTCAACATTGTTGTCGGTCTATCCTAAATATATGCCAGCATTAAATAATATTAGTGCACTTCGCTTTGAAAAGTTTCAAGAAATTTACTTTGATGAAATTTTTTATTTTTACATTCCGATGAGCGACCGTTTAAAAGTTGCGAATGAATTAAGGCAACATACGGATTTACCAGTCATTACGGCGAATACGTTGAAAGACCCATTATCCGATTCGGATAAACCAGTAACGAAGACGACGACAATTGTGATGAATCAATATCCAAGTGGTTTATCGCAAGCACAAATTGATGAAATTAATGAGGCACAACAATTGGTTCAAACGATTCGACAACAAGAAAATTATTATAATTATGATAACTATACGAATCCGTCAGTGAGTAATTACAATGAAGTAGGCAGTGGTTGGACAGCACCAGTGGTGACACCGCCAATTTCACAGTCTGAAAATAGTACGTTAATTACCTCACCACCAGTTCCAACTGATCCGGCTATATCAGAAATAGCCCCACCAGTAGTAGAACCGACTGAACCTGAGATACCGGAAACACCAGTTGAGTCGGTGGCAGATCCGGTTGGTAATGCACCGAGTGAAGAATAATGTCAAAATAGAAAGCAATACTGCTGATTTTTCAATGTTTATTAAAGTGAAAGAAGGAAAAATATGAAAATTACCGTAGTGGGTGCTGGATACGTTGGTTTATCCAATGCTATTTTGTTCGCACAACATCATGAGGTTACGCTTTTAGAAATTAATCCAACGATTGTCGAAAAAATTAACCGACGTCAAGCACATATCGTTGACAATGAAATTCAAGACTATCTATCGAATAAACAATTGAATTTAACTGCGACAGATGATGCCCAATTTGCTTATGAAAAAGCTGATTGGATTGTGATTGCGACGCCTACCAATTATAATGAAACAACAAATTATTTTGATACGACATCAGTTGAAAGTGTGATTACACAGGTCGCAACTTTAAATCCGAACGCCATTATTGTCATCAAATCGACGATTCCAGTTGGATTCACTGAGAAAATGCAACAGTTGTATCCTAATTTAACGATTATTTTTTCACCGGAATTTTTGCGTGAAGGTCGTGCATTGTATGATAATTTATATCCGTCACGCATTATCGTTGGCAATCAAGGAGAAAAAGGACAAGCGTTTGCTGATTTATTATTAGAAGGTGCGTTGAAAGAAAATGTCGAAATTTTGTTGATGAATTCGACAGAAGCAGAGGCAGTAAAATTATTTGCGAATACCTATTTAGCAATGCGAGTATCGTTCTTTAATGAGTTGGATACTTATGCTGAAGTGAGAGGGTTGGATACGAAGTCGATTATTCAAGGAGTTGGATTAGACCCACGTATCGGAACGCATTATAATAATCCGTCATTTGGCTATGGCGGATATTGCTTACCAAAAGATACGAAACAATTATTAGCGAATTATACTAATGTGCCGAATAATTTAATTGAAGCGATTGTATCATCGAATGCGACACGTAAATCGCATATTGCCAATCAAATCATTAAATTGAAGCCGAAATGTGTCGGTGTGTATCGTTTGACGATGAAGACCGGTTCAGATAACTTTAGAGAATCATCAATTCAAGGCGTAATGGAATTATTACGTGCTAAAGGAATTGAAGTTATCATCTATGAGCCAACTTTATCAGTAGATGAATTTGAAGGCTATCGTGTTGAACCTCAGTTAGCGAATTTCAAAGAACAAGCACAAATCATTTTAGCGAACCGACACTCAGATGCCTTAGCAGATGTAGTGGATAAAGTTTATACACGAGATATTTTCAATGAAAATTAAGGTAGGAGCGAGATTGCTCTGATTGGAACAAATGGGGCAAAATTCTTGCATAAGGTTAGTGCATATAGGGATTTTGTGAAGTGAATGCCAAGATAAGCCTAACAAACATAATGAATCAAAATGGGTTTGAAAGTATGTTTCAAACCTGTTTTTTTCACATAGTGCGAGAGAGGACGTTCTGCCTTGAATCACTGGAGCAGAGGTCGAAGAAGTGCCAAAGCACTTCAAGAGCTATGCGAAGTGGACGTCGAGGCAGTCCGAACGAGCCGGAATTAACATAGTGCGACAATGAGCGTTTTGAAATGAACCACTGGAGCAAAATGCCGGAGTGCGTGATAACGCACAGAGGTGTTTTGTGAAGTGGACGTCATTTCAGCTCATTGGAGCCGTTATCCATATAGTGCGACAATGGAACTAAGTACTATATTTTAATTAACAAGGTGGTGATAGATGATGTTTACTAAGCAATTACGATTGAGTGATTTCGATAATGAAGCATGGCAGAGCAAAGGTTTTGACGTGCAAGAGAATTTCGTGAGAAAAAAACTACAATTTGATGAAGCACCACAGTTGAGTGTGAACATAACGGTGACTCAAACTGGAACATCTATTGAAGTCATCGATTTACAATTTGATGATGTCTGGTTACCTTTTTATCAAACGAATCATTCGAATGCCGAACGTATCAAAGAATTAATTCAGCAGCAATTATTAGAATGGTCGACGAACGAACACATGACGCAAGAACGCATGGAAACATTATTAAGCCAACAATTTCCGCAGGCACAAATTGAGCGACCATGGGAAAAATCGCCTAATTTTTCAACTTTTAAAATAAATGGTAGTTGGTTTGCCTTGTATACGGAAATTTCAGGTGAAAAAATAGGATTAGATACAAAGGAGAATGTATCGATTTTAAATATTAAATTACCACCTGAAACAATTAAGGCTCGTATTGATTACCATACGTTTTTCCCTGCTTACCACATGAATAAAAAGCATTGGCTGTCCATTTATTTACGTGAAAATACAATTAGCGAAGCCATAATGTCAATGATTCAACAGAGTTATCATTTAGTATCTCATTAGTTACCAAATTATGAAGGAGGGAAAGTATGCAATATGGATTGTTAACCTTTGCTGAACCAGTACCGGATACATCACGTAAAATCTTACATGTCGATATGGATGCTTTCTATGCCAGTATTGAAGTGCGCGATAATCCAGCATTAAAAAATCGTCCAGTTGTCATTGCCAAGCACCCCAATTTAACAGAGGGTAGAGGAATTGTGTCGACGTGTAATTATATTGCTAGACAATACGGTATTCACTCGGCGATGCCTGCGATGAAAGCCTATAAATTATGTCCCAAAGCCGTATTTATTCAAGGAAATATGCAGTATTATCAAGAAGTTTCCAATCAAATACGTCAAATATTTTTAAAATATACGGATAAAATCGAACCTTTATCATTAGATGAAGCCTATTTAGATGTAACCGAAAATCATTTAGGTGAATGGAGTGCTCTTAAATTAGCACGCATGATTCAACAAGAAATATGGGATACTTTGCAGTTAACGTGTTCGATTGGAGTATCCTATAATAAATTTATTGCTAAAATTGCATCGGATTTTCACAAGCCAAAAGGTATTACACTGGTGACTCCAGAACAGGCGGTGCCATTTTTAAAGCAATTACCGATTGAAAAATTTTATGGCGTTGGTAAAAAATCAGTGGGGCATTTTCATGAATTAGGCATTAAGACAGGCGAAGATTTGTATAATACATCGTTTGATACGTTAATTCAACATTTTGGCAAAATGGGGTACTCGCTCTATCATAAAGTGCGTGGTGTTCATGATGCACCGGTCAGCAATCAACGCAGTCGCAAATCGATAGGTCGTGAGCGAACATTCAGTCAATTTTTAGAACAGGAAGCACAAGTGCTCGACCATATTCAACGCTTATGCGAGCGTGTCATGGAAAAAGTCCAAGCCAAAGGAGTTTTAACGAACTTAGTGACTTTAAAAATACGATATGATGATTTTGAAACTATCACTCGTCAACAACAGGTGGTCGAATATTTTAATGACGCTAAAAATTGTTATCAAATTGCACAGCAACTGTGGCAATTGCATGGTAATCTTGATAAATCAATTCGGTTGTTAGGAGTATCGGTGTCGAATTTAGTTGAACCGGAATCGATGACGATTCAATTGAGCATTGATGAGTTGTAAGCAAATGTTGGGACTGAGAGCAGTGCCAACTTTTTTGCTTACTGCCGAAATTATGAGCTGTTATATAGTCATGATAGCAAATTGGAATTTTAATAAAAAACTGTTATAATGTACATAATTGAGCAAGCGTTATCTTTTTAGAATAAAACATAGTGAGAGAAAACTTCAAGAGTTATGCGAAGTGAACGTCATTTCAGCAGAATAAGGAGAGAAATTATGGCAACGAAACATGAACAAATCATGCAATACATTAAAACATTACCAGTTGGACATAAAATTTCAGTACGAGGCATTGCTAAAAAACTCAAGATGAGTGAAGGAACAGCGTATCGTGCGATTAAAGAAGCAGAATCTGTGGGGCTTGTTTCGACTATTGAACGTGTCGGTACTATTCGCATTGAACAAAAAGTGAAATACATGACCGATATGCTGACATTTAAAGAGATTGTTCGTATCATTGACGGCGAAATCTTGGGTGGGGAAAAAGGACTTAATCGTCATTTAAGTAAATTTATTATCGGAGCGATGAAAAAAGATGCGATGATGCGTTACTTCAGTGAACATTCGATGATTATTGTCGGAAACCGAACAGAAGTACAACAGTTGGCACTCGAACATGATGTAGCTGTGTTGATTACCGGTGGTTTTACAGCGAAACAATCAATTATTGATTTAGCAAATGAACGCAATTTACCCGTTATCTCAACGTCTTATGATACCTTTACAGTTGCAACAATGATTAACCGTTCTATTTCAGACCAATTGATTAAAAAGGAAATTTTGACGATTAAAGATATTTACATGCCAATCGAAAAATCAAAAGCATTGACAGCACAAGATACGGTTAGAACTTTTCATCAATTATCAGATGAAACAGGATTATCACGTTTTCCGGTGGTATACAATAACCGTCTGATTGGAGTTGTTACAGCAAAAGATTTAATCGGACGTGAAGAAGATGTGTTAATTGACCGAGTAATGACACGAGATACTGTAACGGTAAAGTTGCACATGAGTATTGCCAGTGTGTCGCATAAGATGATTTGGGAAGATATTGAAATGATTCCAGTAGTAGCTGATAATTTACAATTGCTCGGCGTTGTGTCACGACAAGATGTGATGAAAGCAGTGCATACAGTACAACAACAGCCACAAATTGTGCATACTTTTGAAGACGATGTGGTGGTACATTTGCAAGCGACTGAAGCAACGAACCGTTATTCTGGTTATCGCTATCAAGCACGTGTTCAACCGCAGATGATTAACAATTTAGGTACGATTTCGTATGGTGTTCTATGTGAGTTAATTACACAAGTGGCACAACGTCAAGTATTAGAAGTCACCAATCTTAATAATATTATTGAGAAATTTGAGTTGAATTACTTTAATTTATTGCAGATAGACAATGAGATGCAATTTAAAGTAGAAGTATTTCACCATAATCGACGCAGTGCACTCGTTCAAGTAGATGTGTATCATGAAAATACTTTAGCAGCTAAAGCGATTGTCACTAGTCAAATTATTGAACGAAGTTAATGGAACAAATGAAAGGAAACGATATGTACTTATTATCAGAACAAACAAACGCATTTTATCAATTGTTGAAACAAGAAGTATTTCACCATAATCGACGCAGTGCACTCGTTCAAGTAGATGTGTATCATGAAAATACTTTAGCAGCTAAAGCGATTGTCACTAGTCAAATTATTGAACGAAGTTAATGGAACAAATGAAAGGAAACGATATGTACTTATTATCAGAACAAACAAACGCATTTTATCAATTGTTGAAACAATATGAACGTATTATCATTCATCGTCATAAACGACCTGACCCAGATGCGATTGGTTCACAATTAGGACTTAAATATTTGATTGAAGCAACGTATCCACAAAAGAAAGTATTCGCAGCAGGAACGACAACGCAAGGTTTAGCGTGGTTGGGCGAAATGGATAAAGTAACACGAGAAGATTATCAAGATGCTTTAGTTATTGTAGTCGATACTGCTAACCAAGAACGCATTGACGGCGAACACTATACTTTAGGGGCAGCCTTAATTAAAATTGACCATCACCCCGATGTAGAACAGTATGGTGATTTACAAATTGTGCATCCACAAGCGAGTTCGTGCAGTGAGTTATTGACAGCGATGAGTGAAGAATTGAAACATCGTCTACCATTAAATGCTAAGGCAGCACGACTATTGTATGCTGGAATTGTAGGAGATACCGGTCGCTTTTTATATAATGCAACGACAGCGATGACGCATCAGTTGACTAGCCGATTATTAGAACAAGGTATCAATGCCTTTGAAATTAATGACACATTCCAATTAACGACATTAGAAGAACTGAAATTTCAAGCATTCGCTTATGAGCATTTAGTTGTTGACCCGTCAGGTATGGCATTTTTACGAATTGACCGAACACATTTAGCAGAATTTGGTATAACAGAAGAGCAAACAAATGGTATCGTTAATATTGCGTCACGCATTAAAGGGGTCTATTGTTGGGTGACTTTTGTGGAACAAGACGGAGAAGACTTTTTCTATCGTTGCCGTATTCGTTCTAAAGGGCCAGTTATCAATGGCATTGCTGCGAATCATCATGGTGGTGGACACCCTATGGCAAGTGGTGCTAATGCGTATAGTGAAGAAGAAATTCAAGCAATTATTGCTGAGATGAAAGCAGCAGCTGTTGAATATGTTGCGGAGAATGGGTTGGCGTAGTTGGGTATGAGAGTGTAAAAATAATTAAAGAGCTATAGATATGCTCCTTAAATAGTATTGAGATAGGATATTATTTCATTATTGCTATTTAGGGGCATATTATTTTTAGTGATAGAATGATTATTTTGACATGTGTTTTGAGCTTTTTTACTAAATTCCCCACTATAATCAGTTCACAAATAAGCACATTTCGGTTATGATTATAAAGGAAAATAGGTACGGATTACAAAGAACATACCATTATAGAAATCAGAATGCTTAACAGAATAAAAATAGTGCGACAACGAGTACTATGAAACGAATCACTGCACAAAGTGTTTCATTTCGTTGGAGATAGAAAAGGAGCTTAAAACAATGATTGAACGATATACTCGACCACAAATGGCAGCTTTATGGAGTGATGAAAAACGTTACGAAACATGGTTGGAAGTTGAGATTCAAGCGACTGAAGCATGGGCGACATTGGGTGTAGTGCCTAAAGAAGATGCGAAATTAATTCGCCAAAATGCAACGTTTGATGTTGCACGAATTTTAGAAATCGAAGCTGAAACACATCATGATGTCGTGGCGTTTACTCGTGCAGTGAGCGAAAGTTTAGGGGAAGAACGCAAGTGGGTGCACTATGGCTTAACGAGTACTGATGTGGTGGATACAGCTTATGGCTATCAATTAAAACAAGTTAATGCAGTTTTGCGTGAAGATTTATTGCACTTAATTGATGTCGTTGCGAAAAAGGCAAAAGAGCACCAATATACAGTTTGTATGGGACGTACACATGGGGTTCATGCAGAACCAACAACATTTGGGTTAAAATTGGCTGGATTTTACTCAGAATTAAAACGTCACTTAAAACGCTTTGATGAAGCTGCTAATGGTATTCAAGCAGGGAAAATTAGTGGGGCAGTCGGAACATTTGCGAATACTCCACCAGAAGTTGAAGCTTATGTATGCGAGCATTTAGGTATTAATGCACAAGATATTTCGACACAAGTGTTGCCACGTGATTTACACGCTGAATATGTTGCAACCTTGGCATTGATTGGTACGAGTGTCGAACGATTTGCTACGGAAATTCGTGGGTTGCAAAAGTCGGAAACACGTGAGGTTGAAGAATTTTTTGCTAAAGGGCAAAAAGGTTCGTCGGCTATGCCACATAAACGCAATCCAATTGGTAGTGAAAACGTATCAGGATTGGCACGAGTGATGCGTGGTTATATGGTGACAGCCTATGAAAATGTTAACTTATGGCATGAACGTGATATTTCACACTCATCTGCTGAACGTATTATTTTACCTGATTTGACGACGATATTAGACTATCAATTAGCACGCTTTGCACGCATTATTGAAAATTTAACAGTCTTTCCAGAAAACATGTTACGCAATATGAATGCGACATTGGGTTTGATTTATTCACAACGTTTATTATTAAAACTCGTTGATGCTGGTTTGAGCCGTGAACATGCTTATGATACCGTACAACCATTGACGGCATTGTCATGGGATGAACAACGTGATTTTAGAACTTTAGTTGAAGCTAATGAAATAATTACAGCACATCTATCGGCAGAAGACATTGATGATGCGTTCGATTATCGCTATCATATCCGTCAGGTAGACACAATATTTGAACGACTCGGATTGTAATATATGTTGCGAGCCTGAATATATAGTGCGATAATGAGCGATTTGCAGTGGATGTCAAGTCAATCCGAGCGACACTACCAATACGAACCGAAATAAAGGAGGGAAACAATATGACACATTTAACCGATTTGGAAATTGCCAACAAAATTACTATGGCACCCATTAATGCAATTGCTGAACAAGCTGGAATTGATGTGGAACATATATCTCATTATGGCAAATATAAAGCGAAAATTGATTTTTCAAAAGGACCACAGCTAGAAAAAGGAAAACTCATTTTAGTGACGGCGATTACACCAACACCGGCAGGCGAGGGGAAAACGACTACTTCAGTAGGACTAGCTGATGCACTCAAAGAGATTGGTGAAAATGTCATATTAGCATTGCGTGAACCGTCCTTAGGGCCTGTCTTTGGAATGAAAGGTGGTGCAGCTGGAGGTGGCTATGCACAAGTTGTGCCAATGGAAGATATTAATTTGCATTTTACTGGTGACTTTCATGCTATTAGTGCAGCTCATAATTTATTAGCAGCAATGTTAGATAATCATATTCATCATGGAAATGTGTTAAATATTGATACTCGTTCGATTGTTTGGAAACGTGTTGTCGATATGAATGACCGTCAATTACGTCATATTGTATCGGGTCTTCAAGGTAAAACGAATGGTGTACCGAGAGAAGACGGCTACGATATTACAGTTGCTAGCGAAATTATGGCGATTTTATGTTTAGCAACGGATTTAATGGATTTGAAAGCTCGTATCGCTAAAATTATTGTTGCGTATGATATTGACGGAAAACCGATTACGGCTGCTGATTTGAAAGCAGAAGGTGCGATGACGACATTACTTAAAGAGGCGATTCAGCCGAATCTTGTGCAGACACTTGAAAAAACACCGGCAATTTTACATGGGGGCCCATTTGCAAATATCGCACATGGTTGTAATAGTGTCATTGCCACGAAAACAGCCTTACGATATGCTGATTATGTGGTGACGGAAGCTGGTTTTGGAGCAGACTTAGGTGCAGAAAAATTTTTGGACATTAAATGCCGTGTGGCGAATTTGAACCCAAGTGTTGCTGTATTAGTTGCGACAGTTCGTGCTTTGAAAATGCATGGTGGTGTTGCGAAGAAAGATTTAGCGACTGAAAACTTAGCAGCAGTTGTTGCAGGACTAGCTAATTTAGAACGTCATTTATCGAATTTACAGGAAGTATATCAATTGCCCGTTGTGGTAGCATTGAATAAGTTCCCAACAGATACGCAAGCAGAAATTGATTTAGTTATCGAAACTTGCCGTCAACGTGGTGTGGAAGTCGTGTTATCAGACGTGTGGGCAAAAGGTGGTAAGGGTGGTATTGAACTAGCTAAAAAAGTCGTTGAATTATCTAAACAACCAAATCAATTAACTTATGCATATGACTTAAATCAGACGATTGAAGAAAAATTATTGGCGATTGTGCAAAAAGTATATCGTGGTCGTGATATTCAATTGTCGCCACAAGTAAAAAAACAAATCAAACAATTGACAGAATTAGGATACGCTCATTTGCCAATCTGTATGGCTAAGACACAATATTCGTTTTCGGACAATGCGAAATTACTTGGTGCTCCTAATGATTTTTCGGTATCAATTAAGGAATTACGATTATCAGCTGGTGCAGGATTTATTGTGGCTTTGACAGGAGATATTATGACTATGCCAGGCCTACCAAAAGTACCAGCAGCAGAATCGATTGATATTGATGCACAAGGGCAAATTGTAGGATTATTTTAAAGACAAATTGAATTGGAGATGTTAAGTGAATAGCATTTCCAATTTTTTTATAAGAGTAGAATTTAAAGGTACTGAATAATATTTTCAAAAGGATTGTGTATTTTGAATTACAAAACACCTTTCCCCCTCCATAAAATTCCTCCCACAATATCTCATAAAAGTGCTTGCAAAATAAATTGAACTTTGATAAGATAATGTCAAACAGGATTGTTACTGGTCATGCAGGCAAAACCTATATACATACAAGTTGTTTTTTGCTTTGGGTTAGTACCATAAATGGCGATTTGTATTTATATAGGTTTTTTTATTGAGTTACTGGGGGTGATTGTGTGAAGATTTTAAAAGTCTTCAATAATAACGTGGCCTTAGCAGTGGAGCAGTCCAATAAAGAAGTTATAGTAATGGGAAAGGGGATAGCGTTCGGTAAAAAAACAGGTGATTATATCGATGAATCTGTCGTAGAAAAAGTGTTCGTCTTGCAAGATGAATCGGTTTCTACTTTCTCTGATTTATACGAGAGCACCAAGCCTGAAGTGATTGATGCTTTACTCAAAATTGTTGATTTAGCAGAAGCTGAATTGTCGATAACCTTAAAATCTAGTGCCTATCTAGCATTAGCAGATCATATTAATTTTGCGATTGAAAGACAGGAAAATGGAATTAGTCTTGAAAATCCATTGTCTTGGGAGGTAAAAAATTTCTATCCACAAGAATATGCGATTGGTTTGCAAGCCTTAACTTTGATTGAAGAGATTGTTGGGATTCAGTTTAATGAAAGTGAAGCTACTTCAATTGCACTTCATCTAGTTAATGCAAGTAAACAAGGTGACCATTTGGAACAAACGATTAAGGTGACTAAAATTGTTCGAGATATTTTAAATATTGTCCGTACTTATTTTGGTGTTAATTTTGATGAAGAATCAATTACTTATTCACGCTTTGTAACGCATTTACAGTTTTTTGCACAACGAATTGTTAAAAATCTTCATCATGGAGATGCTGATTCGTTTCTCTATGAACAAGTAAAAGCGTCTTATCCTAAAGCGTTTGAGTGCACGCAGAGAATTAAGGACTATGCCGAAAAGGTACATCGTTTTACGATTAATCAAGATGAACAGGTTTATTTATCGATTCACATTCAACGATCGATTACTCAAAGTCAAATAAAGCAATAGGAAAATTCACAATAGGATCGTGACTGGTCATGCAGGCGAAACCTAGGTGGATAATCTAAGTGCCGCTATCTAAAATAGCAGAGATAGGCAAACTATCGGCTATTTGTGTTAGCGTGATTTAGATTATCTATCTAGGTTCTTTTCATTACTTAGGTAGGAAAAAAATAAAAATTGTAGAAAGAGGTATGCAACATGGCAGATTACACAATTTTAGCTAAAGACATTATTGCGAATGTCGGTGGCAAGGAAAATATTAAAAACGTAAGACACTGTATTACAAGACTTCGTTTCCAATTAAAAGACGAAAGTAAGGCAAATACAGATTATTTGAAAAAACGTGAAGGTGTCGTAACGGTTGTTCAAGCAGGAGGACAATATCAAGTAGTTATTGGTAACCATGTGCCAGAAGTTTATGAGGCTGTATTAAAACAAGGCATTACAGGTGTCGGAGAAGTAGCACCCGATGATGCAGACGAAAAAGCAAATGGTAATTTATTTGACCGCTTTGTTGACTTAATGTCTGGTTTATTCCAACCATTTTTAGGTGCATTAGCTGCAGCCGGTATTATTAAAGGGTTAGTCGCAATTTTAAGTGCTTTTGGTGGCAAAGAGATTACGACTTCTGGTTTATATATTTTATTAAATGCTTCTGGAGATGCATTCTTCCAATATTTACCATTCGCATTAGCGATTACAGCAGCTGGTAAATTTAAATTAAATCAATTTACAGCATTAGCTGTTACAGGAGCGTTGCTCTATCCTAATATTGGACAACAAATTGTAGCTGGAACAAACCTTTTTGGTATTCCATTTGCACTACCACAAGCAGGAAGTTACTATCAAACGGTTATCCCAATTATTTTAGCGATTTGGGTTGCTGCGAAAGTTGAGAAATGGGTTAAATCTTGGATGCCAACAGTAATTAAATTATTCGGTGTTCCGTTCTTAACATTACTTGTTTCTGTGCCATTAACGTTTATCGTTGTTGGGCCAGTATCGAATATTTTATCTAATTTATTATCTGGTGCATTTAATGCTGTGTATAACTTCAGTCCAATTTTATTCGGTCTTATTTTAGGTGGTTCGTGGCAAGTATTAGTAATGTTCGGTATGCATTGGGCAATTATACCTATGGTAATTAACCAAATGACAGTACAAGGATTTTCATCATTTTTTTCACCTGCTGTTTTACCTAACTTTACTCAAACAGGTGCATTGGCTGCGATTATGTTAAAAACAAAAGAAGATAAAACAAGACAATTAGCTGGGCCAGCTTTAGTTTCTTCATTATTTGGTGTAACAGAGCCAGCAATTTATGGTGTGACTTTACCAATGCGTACACCATTCATTATTTCATGTATCGCAGGTGCTGCTCAAGGTGCTTATGTTGCATGGCAAGGAGCAACATCTTACGCTATGGGTGGTTTAGGTGTTTTTGCTTATCCTTCATACATTAATCCAGCAAATGGTGATTTTTCTAGTATGATTCATATGTTTATCGGTACTGCGATTGCGATTGGCGTGTCATTTGTTTTAACTTTATTATATGGTGTTAAAGATATTTTTGGGGGTAATGATACTAAAGAAATGGTAGCTGAAACACCGCAAGAAGTGGCTGCACCAACAACTACTCAATTAAAACAAGAATTAATTGCTGCACCATTATCTGGTAAAGTGGTGACATTAACGGATGTACCAGACCCAGTATTTGCGAGTGAGGCAATGGGTAAAGGGATTGCGATTTTACCAAGTAAAGGTGAAGTAGTTTCTCCTGTTAATGGGGTAGTAACAACTATTTTCCCAACAGGACATGCAGTGGGGATTACTTCGGATTCTGGTGCTGAAATTTTGATTCATATCGGCATGGATACTGTTCAATTAGATGGTAAAGGCTTTACGGCTCATGTTAAAAATGGCGACCGTATTCAAGCGGGACAAAAATTAATTGATTTTGATATTGCGACAATTGAAGCAGCAGGATTGCCAACGATTACACCAATCATCATCACTAACACAAATCAATATACAGATGTGATTACCACTCAAGCAGAAGAAGTATCAACTGGTGATTACTTATTGGATGCGGTACTATAATTTTTAAGTGACAAAAAAGTAGCGGATAACAATAGGACTTTATTTGAAAGAAGTATTGTCAATCCGCTACAATAGTATAGGTAGGAATAAAAGTTTGAAAGGAGTAATAGAACAAATGACAGTATTTCCTAAAGGATTTTTATGGGGTGGGGCAACAGCTGCTAACCAATTAGAAGGTGCTTATAATGAAGACGGTAAAGGCTTAAGTGTACAAGATGTGACACCACAAGGCTTTTTTGGGCCAAGTACAGCTGAGCCGACTGAAGATAACTTAAAATTAGTAGGAATTGATTTTTATCATCGCTATAAAGAAGATATTGCATTGATTGCAGAAATGGGCTTTAAAGTATTCCGTTTATCAATCGGTTGGAGCCGTATTTTCCCTAAAGGTGATGAGTTAGAGCCAAATGAAGCAGGTTTAGCGTTTTATGACCGAGTATTTGATGAGCTAGAAAAATATGGAATTGAACCATTAGTTACTTTATCGCATTATGAAACACCACTTCACTTAGCTCGTGAATACAATGGCTGGGCGAATCGTGATTTAATTTCATTTTATGAGCGTTATGTTCGGACAGTGTTTGAGCGTTATCAAAATCGTGTGAAATACTGGTTAACTTTCAATGAAGTGAACTCAGTGTTACATGCTCCATTTATGAGTGGGGGGATTGCGACACCACTTGAAGAATTATCAAAACAAGATTTGTATCAAGCGGTACATCATGAATTAGTAGCGTCAGCTTTAGCAACTAAAATTGCACATGAAATTAATCCTGAAATGAAAGTAGGTTGTATGGTATTATCGATGCCAGCCTATCCAATGACATCTCATCCATTGGACCAATTAGCTGTGCGACAATTTTCAAACCAAAACTATTTATTCTCTGATATTCATGCACGTGGGAAATATCCTAACTATATTAAACGTTTCTTCAAAGAAAATAATATTGAGATTCAGTTTGCTGACGGTGACGAAGAATTGCTATTAAACCATACGGTTGACTTTATTTCGTTCTCATACTATATGAGTGCCGTACAAGCACACAATCCAGAAAAATATTCTTCTGGTCAAGGAAATATTTTAGGTGGTATTAATAACCCTTACTTAGAAGCATCTGAATGGGGCTGGCAAATTGACCCAGTTGGTTTACGCTTAGTTTTAAATGATTTTTATGACCGTTATCAATTGCCTTTATTTATCGTTGAAAATGGTTTAGGTGCTAAGGATGTTTTAGTGGACGGACCAAATGGTCCAACAGTTGAAGATGATTACCGAATTGATTACTTACAAAAACATTTACAACAAGTAGGGGAAGCGATTCAAGACGGTGTTGAAGTAATGGGGTATACAACATGGGGCTGTATCGACTTAGTATCAGCATCAACAGCTCAAATGAGTAAACGTTACGGATTTATTTATGTAGACCGTCATGATGACGGAACAGGTACGTTGAATCGCTATAAGAAAAAATCATTTGATTGGTACAAAGAAGTAATCGCAACCAATGGTGAAAGTTTATATTAGGAGATAAGCATGAATAAAAAGATTATTTTCCTAGATGTAGATGGAACAATAACTAATTATTCAAATCAAATTCCTGTTTCTGCCATTGAAGCGATTCGGCAAGCACGAGCGAACGGTCATCTTGTTTATACGGTGACTGGTCGTTCTAAAGCTGAAATGTATCAAGATATTTTAGATATTGGCTTTGACGGTTACATCGGTGGTAATGGTTCGTATATTGAGTCGGATGACCAAGTAATTTTTGAACAAGTGATGAGTGCTGAAGATGCTAAAGCAGTGGTCGATTGGTTACATCAACGTGGATTAGAATTTTACTTAGAGTCAAATTCAGGTCTTTACGCATCTAAAAACTTTGTTGAGCGTGGAACTCCTGTTTTTATCGAGTATTCTCGCTATAAAGGAAAAGAGAATGCTGAACAAACAACGGTAGAATCAGCATTTCCAGATATGATTTATAATGGTGAATTATATCGTGATGATTTGAATAAGGTATCGTTCATTTTAGAGTCCTACCAAGATTATTTAGATGCTAAGGAACAGTTTAGTCATTTGAAAGTCGGTACATGGGGTGGTGCTGGCGAAACGGCTTTGTTCGGTGATATTGGAGTTGCCGATGTTGATAAGGCGAAAGCAATTGAGTTATTGCTAGAACATTTAGGCATGAATCGTCAAGATACATTTGCATTTGGTGACGCTAAAATTGATATTCCGATGTTAGCGTATTGTGATATTGGTGTTGCCGTTGATTCCGGTGGCGACGAAATAAAAGCAATGGCTGATTATATTACCGACGCAGTTGATGATAATGGTATTTATAATGCGTTCAAACATTTTGGTCTGATTTAGTGAAAATGAGATAAAGTTAATTGAAATAATGACAGTTTGAGGTGTAAAATGAAACGCTTATTTTTAATGCGACATGGACAGACATTGTTTAATGTGCAGAAACGTATTCAAGGAGCTTGTGATTCGCCGCTAACAGAACTAGGTAAAGAACAAGCTCAAGCTGCTCATGATTATTTTGTTGAGCGAGGCATTAAATTTGATGCTGCATTTTCTTCTACACAGGAAAGAGCGAGTGATACATTAGAAATCGTATTGACAAAAGGAGAACCATATACACGTTTAAAAGGGATTAAAGAATGGAATTTTGGACAATTTGAAGCCCAACCAGAATTTTTAAATCCAAAACATCAAGCAGGTGCAAAAACTTATGGGGATTACTTTGTAGCTTATGGTGGAGAGTCAAGTGATAAAGTCGCTAATCGAATGCGTGAAACCATTGCTAACACTTTAGATTCCGTAGAGGGTGAAAATGTGATAATGGTATCTCATGGTGGTGCGATGTGGACATTTTATGTTTCGCTCAATTTGGTAAAAGAGCCTGTTCCGATAATGCCTAACTGTGCGATTTACGAATATACATATGAAAATGGACAATTTGATATTGTTCAAATTATTGACCCAATAACTAGACAGATTTATGAAATAAATAAATAGTGTGAGTGAGGCTGCTCTGGCTTGAATCACTAGAGAAAACTGATGGTGTGCGTGAAACGCACAAAGGAATTTTTTGAAGTGGATGTCAAGTCAAGCTGAACGAACCCAAATAGGACATGGTGTGAGTGAAGCTGTTCTGACTTGAACCACTGGAGAAAACTGACGGCGTGCGTGAAACGCACAAAGGAATTTTTTGAAGTGGATGTCAAGTCAAGCTGAACGAACCTAAATAGGACATGGTGTGAGTGAAGCTGTTCTGACTTGAACCACTGGAGAAAACTGACGGCGTGCGTGAAACGCACAAAGGAATTTTTTGAAGTGGATGTCAAGTCAAGCTGAACGAACCTAAATAGGAGGAAGATAAATATGTCAGAAATTAAAACATTTCCAGACGGATTTTTATGGGGTGGTGCTACGGCAGCGAACCAATGTGAAGGTGCATATAATGTTGACGGGCGGGGATTAGCAAACGTTGATGTGGTACCGATTGGTCCAGACCGTTTCCCAATTATTACGGGTGAGAAAAAGATGTTCGACTTTGAAGACGGCTATTTCTACCCTGCAAAAGAAGCGATTGATATGTATCATCATTTCAAAGAAGATATTGCGTTATTTGGCGAAATGGGATTTAAAACATATCGTCTATCGATTGCGTGGTCACGTATTTTCCCTAAAGGTGATGAAGAAGAGCCAAATGAAAAAGGCTTACAATTTTACGAAGATTTATTCAAAGAGTGCCATAAGCATGGGATTGAACCATTAGTGACGATTACACACTTTGACTGTCCGATGCATTTAATTGAGAAATATGGTGGTTGGCGTAATCGTAAAATGTTAACTTTCTACGAACGTTTATGCCGCACATTATTTACACGATATAAAGGATTAGTAAAATACTGGTTAACTTTCAATGAAATTAATATGATTTTACATGCACCATTTATGGGAGCAGGTTTATATTTTGAACCAGGTGAAAATAAAACACAAGTAAAATATCAAGCAGCTCATCATGAATTAGTGGCAAGTGCACGTGCGACACAAATTGCACATGAGATTGACCCAGAAAACAAAGTAGGTTGTATGTTGGCTGCCGGACAGTATTATCCAAATACGGCACATCCAAGAGATTATTGGGAAGCGATGCAAGAAGACCGTGAAAATTACTTCTTTATCGATGTTCAAGCCCGTGGTGAATATCCAAACTACGCATTGAAGAAATTCGAAAAAGAAAATATTCATGTAGAGATGACTGAAGACGATTTAACTTTATTAAAAAATCATACTGTTGACTTTATTTCATTCTCTTATTACTCAAGTCGTGTGGCTTCTGGCGACCCAGCTGAAAAAGAAAAAACAGCAGGCAATATTTTTGCGTCAATTAAAAATCCATACTTAGAAGCGAGCGAATGGGGTTGGCAAATTGACCCATTAGGTTTGCGTATTACGATGAATGCTATCTGGGACCGTTATCAAAAACCATTGTTTATTGTAGAAAATGGTTTAGGTGCTGTGGATACATCAGATGAAAATGGCTATGTGGAAGATGATTATCGTATAGCTTACTTGAAATCACATATTCAAGCGATGCGTGATGCGATTAATGAAGACGGTGTGCCATTATTAGGTTACACAACTTGGGGCTGTATTGATTTAGTATCAGCTGGTACTGGTGAAATGAAAAAACGTTATGGTTTCATCTATGTAGACCGAGATAATGACGGAAATGGGACTTTAAAACGTACGAAGAAAAAATCATTCCACTGGTATAAAGAAGTTATCGCAACTAATGGAGCTAGCGTAGAGTAATCACATAGTGTGAGTGAGGCTGTTTTGGCTTGAATCACTGGAGTAAAAAGCACAGGAGTGCGATAGCACTACGAGCATTTTTGCGAAGTGGACGTCAAGCCAAGCCGAGCGAACCGGAATCCACATAGTGCGACAATGAGCGTTTTGAAATGAACCACTGGAGGAAGTCATCGGTGTGCGAATATCGCACAGAGAGGACTTCTGAAGTGGACATCCAGTCAATCCAACTGAACCAGCATAGCACAAAATAATATTAATTTAGGCGACAATGTCGTCACAAATAGTCGTGAGAAATTTAATCACGACTATTTACTGACCATAAAATGAAAGTGTATTCACTAGAGGAGGATAAAAATGAAAAACTATTTGTTAAAAATATTTGCAGCCTTAATGCTATTATTATGTTCTGCGTCAATGAGTGTTAAAGTTTTAGCTGAAGAAGAACAAAATGACGTGTTAATTCGTAACATTGCAAGTGGTCAAATTAAAGGTAATTTAGATAGTGAACATAATGTTTTAGAGTGGTTAGGAGTTCCGTATGCGAAAGCTCCAGAAGGCGAATTTCGTTGGAAAGCCCCACAACCTGTGGATTCGTTTGAATCAGTATTTGATGCGACTAAAGCTGCTGAACCATTTGTTCAATTATCGAGAGAGGGATTAGTTGGAACGGAATCTTCATTGAATCTTGATATTGTGCGACCTAATACAGACGAAGAAAATTTACCAGTTTATGTATTTTTACATGGTGGTAATAATCAAACAGGACATGCACAAGAAATTAAAGGTAATACATTTGCTAATGATATTAATGCTGTCTATGTATCGATTAATTATCGATTAGGAGCGTTAGGCTTTAACCCATTAGCAGCATTAAAGCATGGAACAGATGAAGAAAATTCAGGTAACTTTACATTATTAGATATTGCAGCTGCATTGGATTGGGTACAAGAAAATATTGCTGCATTCGGTGGTAACAAAGATAATGTGACATTAGTTGGTTTTTCAGCTGGTGGACGTGATGTCATGGCGACTCTAATCTCGCCTATGTTTGCAGGCAAATTTCATCGTGCCATTTCTTATAGTGGTGGTATGACCTTAGCTGATGAAGTTGAATCACAACAAATTTTTGCTAAGGCAATTGCTAGTTTAGTTGTTGAAGACGGTGTCAAAGCAACGGAAGAAGAGGCAATCGAATGGTTATTGCAAGATGAGCAAGAAGTAACAGATTACTTATATGGTTTATCAGCAGAACGTTTGGCAGGCTTAATGGGCAATGCTGGTATTAGAATGTCTGTGTTTCCACATTTATATAAAGACGGTGTTGTGATTCCGAAAGAAGGATTTGAAACAGATAAATTTAATGATGTTCCATTGATGTTAGTAACTGGAACGAATGAATTTTCATTGTTCTCTGCTTTTGACGCTTATTTTGGTAAGCATGTAGGGGACGGTACATTATTTAGTGATGAAAAATTGAGTAAAGAATTTGCTTATGTTAGAAAATATGGTGGTGCATTATATCGTCTATCTAATACAGTCGATAGTGCACGTATGTTAGACGGTAAATATCAATCGCCAATCTATATTAGTGAAATTTCTTATGGTGATAACGCAGAAGTTACACCAAAATTAAACACACTTCTAGGTTCGTTCCATGGAGTTTTTGAACCATTATTACAAGCTCCGTCAAATTATGCTGATTTTATCGCAGATGAATTTGAAACGGAGGGTGCTAAAGAGTTAAGCAAAATATTTAAAGAATATTTAAAAGCATTTGTAGCAAATGGTAATCCAAACGCAGACGGACTTCCGGAATGGCAACAATGGACAGCGGCAGAAAGCCAAGTGCTTCAATTAGATGCTGATAAAGATAAATCATTAGTTGAGATGATAGCAGATAAAGAAATGCCAGCAGATATTATTGAACAAATGCTAGCAGATACAAGTATCGATGAAGAAACAAAAGAAATGCTGCATAAATCAGTCTTAAACGGACGCTGGTTCAGCCAACCAATTGATGCAATGTACGAGTAAAACATAGTGCGAGAGACTGTCCAAGCACCTTGTATTAATTTATATGACATATAATATAAGTATCAACCCAATATACTAAAAAAGCGACATTCATGCAGTACTAATCTGATAAAGGATTGGTACTGCATGAGCATTTTATAGCGAAAAAAATAATTCTGAAAAAATTTGATTTTTTTCAATTAATCGTGTATAAATGATAATAAAATTATTGTAAGAAACCGTGGCAGGAGGGAATGGATATTGAGAGCATTATTTATACGGTGGAATATTGGTTTTAAAGTGATGATTGCAGGTGCTGCTTTTATAGGAGTGGCTATGCAATTATTTAAGTATGGTGGGTATATGCTGCGTTATTATACGGTGCAATCGAATTTATTGGTTGGCTTTTTTATGTTGTATTTATTATATCAGTACGCACATCAAGGTCATTGGACAAAAGGGCAGATGCGTTTGAAAGGTGGTCTTACAATGGCGATTGTGTTGACTGGAGCTGTGTATCATATTATGCTCAGACCACAAAAAACGAGCGAAGAATTTTGGACTGTGGAAAATTTTTTAGTGCATTATATTGTACCATGGGGAACTTTGTTGGATTGTTTAGTATTTGATAAGGCAAAATGTTATCGCTGGAGTGACCCACTATGGTGGACGCTTGTACCGATTGCTTATGCTATCTCGGCTGTTTGGATTGGCGTAACATTGCGACTGCCAATTGAAGATAATGCAGATAGTCCATTCCCATATTTCTTTTTAAATGTGGATAAATATGGATATAATGGCATATTTAAATATGTTATAGCCTTGGCACTTGGATTTTTCTTGTTCTCATATCTATTAGTGTGTAGTAAGCAGTTATTTTCAATGAAAAAGAAAGCTAAATAAAAAAACTACCGTCCATTTTTTATTAGGACGGTAGTTTTTTGCATTTAATTGTTTAATGGGAAATAGAGCGAAACACGTGTATCACTACCTTGTTTTGACTCAATTTCCATACGGTAGCGATTGCCGAATTGTAATCGTAAGCGCTGATCAACATTGTTTAATCCGACACCACCGAGTTTGATTAATAAATTTTCAGTTGAATCTTGAGCAATAAAGCCTTTTCCATTATCATAAATTGAAATTACTAAAAAATCTGGGTTTGATTCAACCTTAATACGAATCAAGCCATTTTCTTTAATCTCTTTGATACCATGATAAATAGCATTTTCTACTAATGGCTGCAAGACGAGTTTAGGTAATTTGAAGTTATCGAAATGTGAATCTTCTTTAATTTCATAGTTTAATTTATCACCATAACGTTGCTTTTGTATAAATAAATATTGTCGCACATGGTCAATTTCATCTTTTAGTGCAATTTGTTCATTACCTTGGTTGAGAGCAAGACGGAAATATTTTGCTAGTGATTTTGTCATCTCAACGACTTTTCGACTATCATTAAACTCAGCCATCCACACAATTGTATCTAAGGTATTGTAGAGAAAATGAGGATTGATTTGACTGGAAAGTGCCTGTAATTCATATTTGCGAACATTTTGTTCTTCTTCTTTAATTGCTAGCATTAATCTATCAATTTGATCAAGCATCAAATTAAATTGCTGTGCTAAATCGACTAATTCAGGGGCACCTGTTTCCTCCGCTCGAATATTAGCATTTCCAGCACCAATCGCTAAAATAGTTGTTTGTAAATCACGCAATGGCTGAATCCAGTGACGTAAAATAAACCAAATACCTAAAAGACTAATAATGAGAGCAAGTCCTCCTGTACCTATAAATGAAGTAAGAATTTGTTGGCGTAGTTCTGCTAAATTTTCCATAGAAGCTACACCGATGATTAGCCAATTAGATTCTGGTACTTCGTATTGATAGACATAGGAATGATCTTGTTCAACATATCCATTTTGAGTTTCGATATAGGGCTGCATAGCTTGCATTTCTTCACTGGAGCTATATACACTTTTTTTCGGATGATAAACAAATTGATGATTTTTATTAACGATAAAAGTAAAGCCATTCATTCCTAATTGTAAACTGTCCAAGTAGGTTTCTAAGCTATCATAAGTAATATCTAAACGAATTACTGCTAAGTTATGTCCTGTCGAGTCTACCACTTCCTGTGTAATGGATATTACCCATTTATCATTCGTTTGAAGTGCATTTTGTCTTGCAGATGTTAAGACGGGCATTGCATGCTCATGAATGGCTGCTTGATACCATGGTTCTCGCATCATATCGCTGGAAGTTTCCATACTAATCTCATCATCAGTCGATACTAGATGACCAGATTTAGTGACAACAACAGCAGAAATTAAATCCGGATCGGTTGCTAATACGGTTTCCAAGAGTGAGCGTAGATTGTCTTCGTTCTCTTTTGTCGGATTTTTTGCATAGCGTTGAATCATATCATTGGTAGTTAGACTATTAGAAGTTTCTTTTAATTTTTTTAGATAGGATTCTACAAAACGTCCACTTTGAGAAATAATATGTTGGGTGCTTTGTTCAGTAGCTTCTTGAATAACTCGAGAACTAGTATTGTAATATATAGTTCCTACAATACTAAGTAGTAATAACATGATAATCGATACATAGACGATTAACTGTATTAAAAGGGAAGGGCGTTTCATAGCTGACCTCCTTTTTTAAATTGACTTGGTGTCATGCCAACGATTTGTTTGAAACGCTGTGAAAAGTAGTTCATATCTTCAAACCCTACTTGTTCTGCAATTGCATAAATCTTTAAGTCTGTCGTTAGCAGCAGTAATTTTGCTTTCTTGATTCGTTCCTGAATGAGATAATCTTGGAAAGGAATCCCAATTTCTTTTTTAAATATTACACTAAAATGTGATGGACTAAAACCAAGATCATGTGCTAGTGATTTTAATGTTAAATGCTGATCAGCTAAGTGTTCTTGTACTAATTGAGCTAGATTGGATGTTTCACTTTGCTGAACAAGGTCTGTTATTTGTTGATTTTTATTTTCTAAATCTAATTTCGTTTTTATCTTCTGTAACATTTCTTCAACATCTGACTTTGAAAAAGGTTTTAAAAGATAATCATCAGCTCCGATTTTAACTGCTGAAAGGGCGTATTCAAAATCATCATATCCAGTTAAAAATACGATATGAGTTGCAGGATAATGTTCTCGTATTAATTTTGCAAGATGAATACCATTCATATGGGGCATATTGATGTCGGTCAATAGAATATCAACAGGTTCTTTTTGAAATAATTCCCATGCTTCCAAGCCATTTTCAGCTTCTGCACTAATCGTCATTTTAAAATTTTCAAAATTAATTAAAGATGAGATACCTTTACGCACAATATATTCATCTTCTACAATCATAATCCTATACATGTTTATACTCTCCTTTCAATCTATATTTACTTTATTATACCAAATTCATTAAGCAATATAAAAGTAGGGGACTGAGCATTCAGTCATCATTTGCAACAAGGCAATGATTAGACTTTTTCCCAGTCCCTAAAATTGAGTAGTGTGATAATTAGTTACCAACATAATCTAATAAATAGCCATATCCTTGGCTTTCCATTTCATCTTTTGGAATAAATTTAATAGATAAGCTATTAATACAGTAGCGTAATCCACCTTTATCTTTTGGACCGTCAGTAAAGACATGACCTAAGTGTGAATCGCCGACACGACTTCTAACTTCTGTACGCACCATATTAAAACTTTTATCTTCTTTATAAGTTGCGACATCTGGACTGATTGGTTTTGAAAAACTTGGCCAGCCACAACCAGATTCATATTTATCTTTAGAAGAGAAGAGTGGTTCACCTGTTACAATGTCAACGTAAATACCTTCATCAAACTTATCCCAGTAACGATTTGAAAATGCACGTTCAGTATCATTTTTTTGAGTCACAGCATATTCTTCAGGAGTTAACATTTTTTTGATTTCTTCATCACTTGGTTTTGAATATAGACTTTCGTCAATTACTGGATAACTTGCTTGATTGACATTAATGTGGCAGTAACCATTTGGATTCTTTTTAAGGTAATCTTGATGATATTCTTCTGCTTCAATAAAATTATCAAGAGCACCTTTTTCTACTGCAAGTGGTTTATCTAATTTATTAGCTTGTTCATCGAATACTTTTTCAATAATTGCAGAATCTTCATTATCTGTATAATAAACACCAGTTCTATATTGAGTTCCTCTATCATTACCTTGTTGGTTAACACTTGTCGGATCAATGATACGGAAGTAGTGTAATAAAATTTCACGTAAAGAAATTTTTGTTGAATCATAGCTAACTTTTACTGTTTCAGCATGACCTGTTTGGCTGAGTAATTCATATTTAGTTGTTGTTCCTTTACCATTAGCATATCCGGATACAGCATCAGTGACACCGTCTACACGTGAGAAATATTCTTCTACTCCCCAGAAACAACCCCCAGCAAGGTAGATTTCTTTAATATCTTCTTTCATTGTTTCTTTTTTCTCCTTTTGTGCAGTTTCATTTGGTTGGCTCATAGAAGCCTCTTTCATCTTTTCAGCAGAAGAAGCTGTCGAGCTAAATAATCGGCTTCCTAAAAAGATAACGGCAATGACCATGAGTATTTTTCCTACTATAAAGAGTAATCTTGTTTTATCTTGCATCATAAGTTCCTCCTATTCTGATTTCAAGCTACTGAAATGTTGTTCATTTCATGACGCACCATGTTTTATTTAATTTCTGATAAGGCTGATTCAATTGCTGTTTTGTCCATAAAACCTGCATGTGTTTTGACTAATACACCGTCGCTACCAATTAGGGCAGCTGTAGGATAAGCTCTTACGCCATATTCTTTAATTAATTGGCCACTAGGATCAATAAGGACTGGCATGTGTTTGTAATCTAAACCAGAATACCACTTTTTAAAATCTTCAGTTGATTGTTCACCTAATTGTTCAGGTGACACAACAGTTAAAATAACATAATCTTTATCATCAACCTTGCTAGCAAGTTCTTCAGTATCATTTAAAGTAGCTAGACAGATAGAACACCAAGAAGCCCAGAATTTTAAATATACTTTTTTACCTTTAAAATCAGAGAGGGAGTATGTCTTACCGTCAACCCCCTCTAAACTAAAATCAGGTGCCATTGATCCTTGATTCATTGTTGCCATAGTGTCTTTATCATCTTTTTTCATGTCTTTAGCGTCACTTTTCATATCTTTTGACTCTTCTTTCATGTCTTTAGCGTCATTTTTCATATCTTTTTTGTCATCTGACATTGTTTGTTCTTGTTTTTCCATATTAGATTTTTTTGTCATAGTAGTTGCTTGAGGTGTAGAACATGCTGTTAAAATACTTACGCATGCAAGACTAGTTAAAAGTAATTTTCCTTTTGGCATATTAATTTCTCCTTTTATTGTTCGCTTAGTTTGACTTGATATCCACATCGCAAAATGCTTGAAACGTTGATGAGTTCCGTTACATTTTGCGATGTGGATCAAGCCAGAAATCCTCGCTTACATTATATTTTTAGTGGATTATTTAGTTCACTTGTTTTCGCACTTTGATTTATTGTGGCTCAAATGAGCTGAAATGATATTCACTTCATAAAATGCTTGGAGTGCTAACTCATTTCGACGCTTTTGCTCCAGTGATTCATTTCAGTGCATTCATTATTGCACTGTATTTCTAGTTATTTTTATTTTCTTTCATATTATCTTTTTTCATGTCGTCCTTCATGTCGTCTTTCATATCATCTTTTTTCATGTTGTCCTTCATGTCATCTTTCATATCGTCTTTTTTCATGTCGTCCTTCATATCATCTTTCATATCATCTTTTTTCATGTTGTCCTTCATGTCATCTTTCATATCGTCTTTTTTCATGTCGTCCTTCATGTCGTCTTTTTTCATATCATCTTTTTTCATCATTGTAGTTTCAGATTCTTTTGACATATTGTCTTTGTTAGGTGTTGAACAACCTGTTAAAATTCCAGCAGATAAAAGTGCAGCAAGTAATAATGTTTTTGTTTTCATAGTAAATTCTCCTTTAATTACAATAATTTTTTAGTTTTTAGCCAAATAGGCGTGAAAAAATATTTAAGTTACCAAACATAAGTAAAATACCCATTAAAATAATGATGATACCACCAACTTTTTTGAGTGTATCCATATGTGGTTTAATTTTGTTGAAGTGACGTAAAACAAGTGATGATGCGAGTGCGACTAATAAAAAGGGTAGTGCTAAGCCAAGTGTGTAAAGAAGCATTAACAATGCACCTTGCCATGCACCGTTGCCACCAGAAGCGGCAATTGCGAGTACTGAACTTAAAACAGGTCCGACACATGGAGTCCAACCGAAACTGAATGTTAGACCAAGTAAGAACGCATTATAAAAATCATTACGTTTTTTATTATTATCTAGTTGTACGCTCTTTTGTTTTTGTAATTGTTTGATGTTGATAATACCTGTTTGATGAATACCAAGTATAATTACAATCGCACCTAAAAGATAACGGAACCATTCAGCATAGAGTAGATTTCCTAGAAATCCAGCACCATATCCTAGAGTGATAAAAACAGTTGAAAGTCCAGCGATAAAGAATAGTGTTTTTACTATTCCATACCAAGCGATGTCAATACCGAATATGCGTATTGTGCGTGGTTCATCTGAATCGAGTAACACACCGACGTATACTGGTAATAGCGGCAAAATACAGGGTGAAAAGAATGATAGCACTCCTGCTAAAAATACTGATATTGAAAATACTATTGGGGTCATGTTTTGTTCTCCTTTCTCTTTGTCATAACTATACCGTCTTTTTATAGTGGAAACTATGGGAGATGATTTGAAAAAACTAGAATTTGATTTGATATGCTCTAGCATGATATGATATGAAAGGGTTTTTATAATATTCTAATGATTTAGCTGCTATCTGTTTAACTACGCATATAAATTGAAATGACTGAAAAAACGCTGATTGTTAAATAGAAATAGAATATTGTATCATTCTTTTTCAAGCAAAGAGAAAATCAATTAAGGAGGAGAGATAAATTGAAAAGAATTTTAACTCGATATTATGCATTAAATTTTATTTTTGTTGCTATGGTTTCGTTCTTTAATCCAATTTTATATATTTTTTATTAAAAACATTTACTGTACAACAAGTTGGGACTTATTTATCACTATTTTGGCTATGTTCATTTTTTACAGAAGTGCCATGTGGGGCTATTACTGATGTAATTGGTGAGAAAAAATCATTGTTTATCAGTTCATTTTTTAGAATCAGTGGCTTATTACTGCTATTAAGTAATCAGTATGCTTTACTTTTAGTATCAGCTCTTTTATCGTCTATTAGTGAGTCTTTTCAGTCGGGAACAGCTAGTAGTTGGGTGATTAATACATTAAAGAAAAAAGGGTATGATGAGTCAATCGATTATGACCGTATGTTTTCAAGAGCGTCTTTGATTGGGTCAAGCACTGCACTTATTGTTGGATTCATTTCTTCTAATTATTTATATACACATGCTGCTTATTTACCACTTGTCTTTAGTATGGTGGCGTGTTTAGGGCAAGTACTGGTTGTGTCAATGATTGAAGATTACCGAGAAAAAATATCGCTTGATTTTACACAGATTATTAGCACTTCAATGAATGAATTAAAAAGTGTTGCGAGTGGCTTATTGAAAGCTAAAATCGGAATTATATTGATGTTATTGATTACTATTCCTGCTATCATTGATTTAGGGCCGTCTAATCAATGGCAAGCAGTATTTTATGATGCTAACAATCAATCGTTAACGAGTTATATGTGGATTATTATCTCGGTATGTGGCATGATAGGTAGCTTTATTGCTGATAAGGTGTTAAAACAACTAAAACCGAGTATGACATTTATGATTTTGATTTATATTAATGTCGCACTGGTGCTATTGATGTCGTTAAATATTGATATGATAGTAAGAATTATTATCTTTGCTATTTATATTATTATGAATACGATTTGTGGTGTGAAAGGGTCTACTTTATTACATAAAGAAATTGTGGAAGATGACCGATTTAGAAATACGACCGTTTCAATTTACTATTCTTTTGAGGCTATCGTTATGGCAATGATGCTTTGGGTCAATGGTGTATCATCTGAATTGATTGGTATCACGAATACGTGGACGGTAACGGCTATATTGGTTGCCATTTTTGTGATATGTGGATATTGGGTAATTTTGCGTAAAAATAAGATGAATTAGAAATTAGCCAAACGTAATAAAAATCGTGTCATTGTTTCGATTGATTTAGCGTTGACAGTATTCTGAATACAAGATAAAATTAAAGTGTTCTAATATAAATTTAATAAATGGAGTATTACTGTTATGACAACAATTGAAACAAAATTAGCACAATTAGGTAATCGTAAAGACCCACGAACAGGGGCAGTAAGTTTACCGATTCATTTATCAACAGCTTATGAGCACCCTGAATTAGGAGTGAGTACAGGGTATGACTATACTCGTACAAAAAATCCAACTCGTACTGTATTAGAGGAGGGACTGGCTGAATTAGAGGGTGGAACGCATGCATTTGTGACAAGCTCTGGTATGAGTGCTATCCAATTAGTGATGCAGCTATTCCCTTTAGGTAGCATATTTTTAGTGTCACGAGATTTATATGGTGGAAGTTTTCGCTATTTCAACGATTTAGAGCAACGTCAAATGGCGACATTCCATTATTTTACAGATGAAGAAGATTTTGAAAAGCAATTAAATGATACGATTACAGCTGTTATCATTGAAACACCGACTAATCCATTAATGCAAGTGGTCGATTTGAACAAAATGGTCGCATTAGCGAAACAATATGATGCACTGGTTATTGTAGACAATACCTTGTTGACACCATTACGTCAGCGTCCATTATTATTAGGGGCAGATTTAGTTATTCACTCTGGAACTAAATTTTTAACAGGGCACAATGATATTTTAGCTGGTGTTGTTGTGACGAATCGACCAGAATTAGGAGAACGTTTATTATGGTTGTCGAATACGACTGGGCCGACTTTATCTGCATTTGATTGTTGGTTATTTATTCGAAGTCTTAAAACATTACCTTTACGTTTTAATCAGCAAGAAGCGAATGCGAAAGCACTTGTGGAAGCGTTGAAATCTAATCCAAAAATTAAAGAGGTGCTTTATGCAGGAGAAGGTGCAATGCTTAGTATTAAGTTGCAAGATGAACAGCAAATAGGACCATTTTTAGCGAATCTAAAGATATTGACGTATGCTGAAAGTTTAGGTGGGGTAGAAAGTTTGATTACTTATCCAACAACACAAACACATGCTGATATTCCGAAAGAATTACGTGAATCGTATGGTTTAACGCCTGATTTGTTACGAATTTCGATTGGTATTGAGTCAGCAGAAGATTTAATTCAAGATGTTGAACAGGCATTGGCAGCACTTAATTAATAATAAAATACAAGAAGAAAGTAGGTGTTGTCTAATGGAACAATTTTTGGAGCAATATTCGGTTGAGCGTCGTCATTCATTGTCGCTAAAGTGGGATAAGCTAGATGAGCGATTTGGAGATGCGAATTTATTGCCACTTTGGGTAGCGGATATGGATTTCAAAGTATCAGCGGCGATTTCAGAGGCATTAACGGAACGTGTGCAACATGGAGTGTATGGTTATTCATATGTTTCACAGAATTATATTTGTGCATTTAAACAATGGATGTCTGAACGTTTTGACGTGAATATCCAAAAAGACTGGTTGCGTTATACACCAGGAGTGGTACAAGCATTGTATCATGTGATTCATGCTTTTACGCATGAGGACGATGCTATTATGATTTTTCCACCTGTATATTATCCGTTCTTTAATGCGATTCGTGATACTAAACGTCAGTTAGTGACGGTTAATTTAATTGAATCAGAAGCTACGTTTCATTTAGATTTTGATAAAATCGAGGCAGAAATTGAAAATCAAGCTGTTAAAATGATTATTCATTGCTCGCCACACAACCCAGCCGGACGTGTTTGGACAGTGGACGAACAAATTCGCTTACTCGATATTTGTCAAAAACATGGTGTGATTTTGATTTCAGATGAGATTCATCAAGATTTTGTATTCGGGGAACATAAACAACAGGCAATGTTAGCAGTTAAGCATGACTATGTTCAACAAGGGGTCGTGGCACTGACTTCTGCCTCTAAGTCATTTAATTTGGCTGGATTGACACATTCTATTGTGATGATTCCGAATGCTGATTTACGAGAACAATATGATTGCCATTTAAACTATGTTGGGCAATCTGAAGTAAATATAATGGGTGCTATCGCAACTCAAGCAGCCTATGAAAAGGGTACTGAGTGGCTGGCTCAAGTGTTAACTGTCATTGAACATAATTATCGTTATATTCAAGCAGAATTAAAACGTGCATTGCCAGAAGTGAAAGTATTTGAATTGCAAGGTACTTATCTATTGTTATTGGATTTGAATCCGATATTGAAAGGTAGAGATTGTAAGACTTACATCCAAGACCAATGTGGCTTAGCGATTGATTTCGGAGAATGGTTTGGAGAAGAATATACTGGATATATTCGCCTAAATCTCGCAACTCACCCACAAAATATAGAACACGCAATTAAAAAAATGATTGAAAATGCGTAATAAACACAAAACATCATCAGCGAATGATTCAAGAGAATCTAGACGCTGATGATGTTTTTATTTATATAATGAAATATAGGACAGCCAACTTATCGACTGTTTTATATTTTTTATTCAGATGTTGGTGGTGCAACGGTTGTTGTTTCAGCAGTTGGCTGATTTTGGTTTTCATTTTGATTATTTGTTTGATTATTATTACTGCTTGAAGAACGGTTATTTTGTTGTGCCGCTTGTTGACGACGTAAAGCTTCAAGCGCTTGTTGTATATAACCATTCCAAAAACGTTGTAATTCTTCTTCTGATGCACCAAAGATAAAGCGATAATCCAATGCTGGTGCAGGATTAGTCGTTTTAAACACTTCGTTGACTAATGGACTTGTCATGGATACAGGTGTGCCATCAACCGTTATCGTACCTGGCAATGTACCAGTTGATTGGATAACTTCTGTTTCTTGAACAGAATCTGGTTTTGCAAAGACTTGCTCTGTTCCGAAAATATCCGGATATTTTGCATATAAGTCATTGGCTAAATTTGCCCAATATTTTTGAATTCGAACACTTTCACGGTCAAAACCGTCATTAATATCAATTGTATAATCAACATAACGATTATCATAACCAATCCATGTTCCAATTGTAATTTTTGGTGTAGATGCAATGTACCAGACATCACGAGAGTTTTCACTAATACCAGATTTTGCAATCCAGTCACCACCCATTGCCATATTGGCAGCAGCCGTACGTCCAGTACCTTCTGTATTCGTATCACGCAACATATCTACCATTAAATAATTGGTATCTTCTGAGAAGACATCAACTGGTTGTGTATCATGTTGATAAACCGTATTACCAAAGGCATCTTCGATTTTTTCGATAAAGTACCCGTCCACATATTTACCATTATTCGCAAATGTAGTAAAGGCTCTTGTTTGCTCAAAGACAGTTGGACCTGTGGTTACCCCACCTAATGAGAATGCAAGGTTTTTTGTGTCTTCTTTGGTATAAGAGTCCACAACATCAAAGCCCATTTTTTGTAAATAATCAAATACTGGGATATTTTGATTGATTATTTCTTGATAAACTCGAACAGCTGGCAAGTTATCCGAACGGAGTAGGGCAGTACGAGCCGTTAAGAACCCGTCACTATAAACTCCACCGTAGTTGGTCGGTGTCCATGTAGTACCGTCATCAAATACTTTTTCAAAGGCAGTGTCTGGAATAACAGTTGAGGGATTAATCAAGTTATGTTCAATAGCTGGCCCATAAACTGCTAATGGTTTGATAGTTGAACCAGGCGAACGACGCATACGGAATGCATGGTCGATTTGATTATTTTCATAATCCGTACCGGATACGAAACCAAGTACACGACCAGTTGTATTGTCCATTACAACGACACCAGATTGAACAGATTCCACATAATAGGTTTCTTCTCCAGTATCGGGATTGGTATACACTCCGTCATAGGTTGCACCTAATTCATCGATGTGTTCAGCAGCTGATGTTTGCAATTGGTCATATATTCCTTTGTTAATTGTTGTATAAACACGGTAGCCACCAGTTCTCAACTGTTCTTCGGCTGCATAATAGAATTCATTGTACCATTCAGGATCAGCATTGACTTGTTCCCAAGTTAAATTTTTCTCTGCAATATTTAAACGCATCAATTGTTCGATTGCACCATGCATCATCGCTTGATAGAGATACGTTTGACGTTCTTCATTACGATGAACAGTAGGGATAAAGTCTTTTGTAATATCATACGCAATAGCTGATTCATATTCTTCTTTAGTAATTTTTTGCGTACGATACATTCTAAATAAGACTTCTTTCATTCGTTCAACACCAGCAGATTGATCCGTTTGCAATTCACCTGTCTGGGTATAAGGTGTATAAGCATATGGTGCTTGCGGTAATCCCACCAAAAAGGCAGCTTGAGGAAGATTGACTTCTTTCGGCGATTTACCGAAAATACCTTGTGAGGCACTTAAAATACCGGCAATATTATCCCCACTATTATTACGGCCGAAAGGTGAAATATTTAAGTAGGCTGTTAAAATTTCATCTTTTGAAAAATGATTTTCCACACGCAATGCCAATAAAATTTCATTGGCTTTACGCAAGAACGTGACATCATTGGTTAGTAATTGTTGTTTTACTAATTGTTGTGTTAAGGTTGATCCACCTGTACCAGAGCCTGATGTTAATAAGGCTTGTAAAGTAGCACGAAGTATTGCTTTTGGTACGACACCAGGGTGTTCATAGAAATATTCATCTTCGGTTGCGACTAAGCCGTCAATAATGTATTGAGAAATATCTTGCAACTCCGCTACATTTCGGACAATATCGGCACGAACATTCGCAATTTGAGAACCGTCAGCATAATACAAGGTACTTTGTTGGTCGACACGATTGATTTGTTCTGCCATTTGTTCTCGAGTAGGTGGCGTTGTTTTCGATACGAGATAGGCAAAGTAGCCAGCTCCAATTCCACCTGCCATTGCTCCGAATAAGATACCAATTAGTAATAGGTAGATGACAAAGCGTTTCAATACATTGAAGAAAACATTGAAACCGAAAATAATTTTACCTTTACTATCCAATTCATCGAGTGAATACTCACTATGACGTTTTTTTTGTTTTCGTTTAACTTTAAATGGAAAAACTAGACGTTTTTTGGAATTCGTTGCCGGTGTGTCTTCTGCTAGTTCATTCGATTCATTCAGTGTGTCGAAATCTGAATAATTAGCGATTACTTCATCTGAAATTACCACAGCTTGTGGCACGTTCGGTGCGAAGTCATTTTCTGTTATTTTATCATCGAATGATTGATTGACAAGAACATCATGATTGGACGTTTTTTCACTGACTACCGTTTGTGTGTCTGCATGTTTCATGCGTGGGTCATCTTTACGTGAAATGAGAGTTTCCTCAAGCTGAAGATTTTCTTCCTGTACTTGCTTAATCATTACTGCTTTAGTATCATCTTGTGTTTTATCTAAATCACCAATTAAGTGGGGGATAGCACTCGAATCAATATTTTCAGTCTTTTGTTCATCGGAAACAGGAGCCTTCCCATAACGTGAAGCTTTGTGACTATCCTCAACTTCCTTAAGGGAAGTAAGGTGTTCCAACTCTTCGATACGAGCTTTGCGACGTGCTTCTCTTAATGCACGCAGTTCTTCTGGTGTCGGTAGGGGAGCACTACGATCAATTACAGGTCGCTGGGTTTTATATGGATTGGCATTCACGTTTTGTTTTTCTGCCGTCTTATCTAATAAATGCTTCATTTGGTGAAGAGATTGGTTGATTTTGCCTTTGATATTTTGTTCGCTTGACGTATCTGTCTGACTGAAAGGTTGTTCTTCCGTAGAAATCTTGTCTGACGATGAAGTATGTAAATCATCTTGCTTATGACTCATCAACGCACCTTCTTTCTTCTAGAATAGAGTCAAAAGATAAAGGACTCCTTTGTAAAAAAACAGGGTTAGGTAAAATCCCAACCCCGTCAAAGTTCATTATGCTGTGACAGCGTCGTTTAACGATTCGCCTAATGCATTTAAACGTTCTTCCCATTGTTCTGTCGATAATTGATTTTCTACGATGTAACGATTGCGTGGGTGACGACGACATTCTGGTGAGCAACCACGAACGTGTTTATGCTCATTTTCTTCAGAACATAAGATTTGTTCATTACAGAATGGGTTACCACAATTTACATAACGCTCACATGGTGTGCCGTCAAAGTAATCTTTACCGATAATTGAAGGGTCCACATGGTTAATATCAACTGCGATACGCTCATCGAACACATACATTTTACCTTCCCATAAGTCACCACGGACTTCAGGGTCTTTACCGTATGTATCAATACCACCATGTAATTGACCAACATCTTTGAACCCTTCACGCACTAACCAACCAGATAATTTTTCACAACGAATACCACCTGTACAGTAAACAACTACACGTTTTTCCATGAATTTTTCACGGTTATCAATCATCCATTGTGGTAATTCACGGAAATTGCGAATATCTGGACGTACAGCACCTTTGAAGTGACCTAAGTCATATTCATAGTCATTACGAGTGTCGATAACGATTGTATCTTCATCTAAAATCGCATCACGGAATTGTTTAGGTGTTAAGTATTCCCCAGTCATTTCAAGAGGATTAATATCTTCTTCTAATCCTAATGCAACGATTTCTTTACGCGGACGTACGAACATTTTTTTATGTGCATAGTCATCTGCTTCGTCAATTTTGAACCAAACATCTTCAAAACCTGGTAATGAGTGAACGTACTCTTGATAAGCATCAGTTTGAGCAATTGTTCCTGAAACCGTTCCGTTGATACCTTCAGTACCAACTAAGACACGACCTTTTAATCCAATGCTTTTAGCAAAAGCTAAATGGTCAGCAGCGAATTGTTCTGGATTTTCAATTGTTTGATACTTATAAAAAAGTAATACACGATATTCTTTTGACATAATAAATTTTCCCCCTTGTAGTTGCATGCTACAATTTTTGCTTTTCAGCTCTTTCTATTATACTCAAAATATGCTTATTTCTCAAATAAGTGATGTTTATGATAGCAATTTTTCAAAAATGTAATTATCTTGTAATATCTATTATGAATGCGTTATCTATAAGTTTATGATAAGATAAAAATAGAGTAAATTTTAAATTTGAGGTAATGAAGATGTTAAATAAAGTATTGTTAATTGCAAATCCAGGTTCAGGGAAAAATATGGCTGAAACTTATGCAAAACAGTTACAAACAATATTAGAAAATACGCATGGTTCGACAGTGACATTGCGTTTAACGACACAAGAGGGTGATGCGACGGATTGGGCGAGTTGTGCAAACGAAGAGGGATTCGATTCAGTTATTTGTTTAGGTGGCGACGGGACTGTCAATGAAACGATTCAGGGAATTATCAAAAATGAGCGACAACCGTATTTTGGTTTTGTACCACTAGGTACTGTTAATGACTTAGGTCGTGCCATTGGCTATTCGCTTAATCCAGAAGAGGCGATTGAGCAATTCAAACAAGTGACGCCAGTCCCAATGGATATTGCTTTTGTTAATGATAAGGTCTTTATTAATGTGCTAGCAATCGGTGCCATTCCTGAATCCGTTATGGAAACTGAATCAACTGATAAAAATAGTTTAGGTGCATTTGCCTATATTAAAGATGCGGTAGGAGCATTTTTCTCTCAAGAGGGCTATCCATTAGTGATTTCTTATGGAAATAATGTGACAGCGATTGAAACGAATCTATTAATTATGGCATTGACTAATAGTGTCGGTGGTTTCGAGTCATTATTTCCTAATGCGAGTATCAATGACGGCTTGCTGCATTTAGTGGCAGTAAAAGGCTCTAAACCTTTTGATTTAGTGAAAGCTGTTGTTGAAAGAGGCCTTACTCAAGAAGAATCTGATAGTTTATTTGTTATATCAGGTGAGAAATTTACTATTGAAGTGGATCCGACAAGTCATTATCCGCACAAGATTGTGTCGAATATTGACGGAGATGAGGGGCCGCAATTACCATTGGACATTACGGTAAAAGGAAAGGCGATTCAAGTTTTACAACCAAAATAATGAAATAAAAGTAGATTTATTTTATACATATGGTATAATAGAAACTAGGTATGGACGTTGTTGGCAAGTAGGAAGAGGGATAAAGGTGGCAGCAATGTTAACGAAACAAACGAAAAGTATTATAGAACGTGAATTAAGGCGTGGCACGAGTAAATCAAGAATAGCTGCGATATTGAATGTTGACTTTGAAGAGGCACAAGAAATGATTGAAACAGTTAAGAAGTCAATTCGTCCGGATCTAAATGATGTCATTACGTTTAATTTCCGAGATAATTTTATGACAGGTAAAATTATCAAATTACTGACCAATAGTGCCGTTGTTAAAATAGATTGGTCTAAGTCGGATACGATAATGAAAGATATTTGCGAGGAGAGAACCATTGTCAATTTTAAAGATATTATTGATTTTGTTTCTTTGCCAGAGGAATAAGTAAAATGATGAATCCATTGGAAGTCGTCAATCTGTAATGTCAAAAAAATAACGTAACACTTTTGGGTGCTACGTTATTTTTTTGCATTAAAACAGTCGTTTAATATATAAGACGAGTTGACCATTTTCAAATGATGTCGTCACTTCGTCAATTGATTGTCCTAAGCATTTATAGTCTTGATGATCTGTATGACTACCTAAAAGTGAATTATAGTACTCATCAAGTTCGTATTGACGTGCGATACTTAAATCATCAACAAATTGATTGAAATTATGGGGGACTTTATCCGTCTGGGTTTTAATTTCTAATTCGAAGAAATCACAAGTAATATTAAAATGTAAATCAAATGTATATAAATGATGCTCTAAAAAATAGTGGATAATCTCTTTTGTAATACGTGCAGCTTTATCTTTTTCTGTAATCATTTTTTCTCTCCTAATAAGTTAAACATTGTTTGGTCGGTGTTCTAAAATTATGTCGATAATTGGAACCATAAAGGCAGCGATAAATCCGCTGCTGAAGCCATTGTTATACAGCGTTAGCCCTTGATGCAAAGGGAAGACGGTACTGGCTAATAAAAATTGCAAGGCACCTGCAATAATTCCAGCGAAGATACCATAGTAGCCGGCAACTGGAGCTAGCGAAGTACCAAATAATAAAGGCAGTGCGACTTGGATTTGCGTGATATCTTGTTTGGTTAATAGGGCAATGGCTAGTACCCCTGCACTGATTGGTAGACAATTACGTGGGTGTTTACCAAATGCACTGAAACCTAAAACCGAGCATAATCCCCCGAGCACAGGACCACTGATACGAATACCTAATAGTAAGATGAGGGCTAAGTAAATGCCACCATTTAAAAAGATATTCAATGCAGTCGTTTCAGCTTGAAAGTTTAGCATAAAATCATCAGGAAGTCTTCCGGAACGCTTTAATAATTTCGGAAAATTTTGATGTGCTTTTTTGGGATTATGCAAATAAATACAAAATGCAAAAAATAATAGACATAGGAAATAGACCGTTGTGTAAATGTGCACTTCATTATTAATAATCGTGCGAGACGATATGTCTACTTCAAATAATTGAAAGATTAATAAGGCAAACATTGCAATAATTCCTGTTGTGAAACCAGAGTTATATAGTGCGAAGCCTTGATGAAATTTCAAAAAATGTTCTGACAATACGGGCGTAATAAAGCCTAAAATTAATCCAATCACCACAATTAGCCATAGTAAAGTAAATTGTGAGTGATTATGTGCAATCAATGTTGAAACCATAGGGGCCAATGAAGTAGCAAATAAACTAATCGTAGTAAACCGTTTAAATGATTGCTTAGTCCAAATAGCGTATAAGATAACACCACCGATAATCGGCAAAATATTGATAAGGTGAGTACCAAAAAAGCTGTGACCTAAATAGATGCCCATTGCTCCGATTTGAAAGCCACTCAATTTGGTTTGGTCATTCCACATGAAGAGAGCATACATTAAAAATAAATGCGTCGCTGCATTAAAAAATGTTGCCGATAGTCCTCCAAGAGCAAAGAAATCTTGGAGTAAATGGGTTGGCTGTGTAATGATTGTTAAGTAATTGTGCCATAAAGCATGTCTATCAGGCATAAATAGTGCAAAGACTAAAGTGAAAATTGCTAAAAATAAAATGAAATGTTTTCGGATAAAGGGTGCTTTAAAAAAATGTAATAGTAATGACATAGGAACTCCTTTCGTATAGATAGATGTTTCGATTAATACATTAATAATAAAAAGTATAAATATCAGTAACAGAATAACATAGTACTTGCAATGGTGTCGAGTATAAAAAAATAAAATCAATATTAATTGATAGGCAAATTTTTTGTAATTTCTAAATATTGTATTATAATGAATAAATAATAAAACATGATTATCATTGGAGGAGAGAGTGTTTTGTTATCGGGAGAAATAATATGGAGGATAAAAATAAAATAAAAATTATTGGAGGAATGTAATGAACAAAATAAAGGAAGTGGAATCATTAAAAGCCTATATCGGTTTAAAGAGAACCACGAATCGAATTGAAGCAGATACACGAAAATTAATTGCTAAATATAAGCTGAACATGAATGAGTTTGCTATCTTGGAGTTTCTTCTCCATAAAGGACCTGCGACTATGCAAGTATTAAAAGAGGGTATATTGGCGGCTAATACAAGTATTACCTATATCGTTGATAAACTCTGTGAAAAAAATTATATAGTTCGTGAATTTGATAGTAAAGACAGACGTATTATTAATGTTTCATTAACGGAACAAGGTAGAGAACTGATTAGTGAATTGTTTCCAATTCATGCGGAACAGTTGACAGAAGCGTTCGAACATATTTCTCTTGAAGAAATGGGGCAGTTACGTCATCTGTTGAAGAAAATAAATGGAATTTCATCAAATTTTTAGGTAAATTATTTTGTGAAATCGTATGATTAGTGGTACACTATCTGTATAAAATCTTAGGAGGACTTTTTATGACTTTTGAATTACCTAAATTACCGTATGCTTATGATGCGTTAGAACCTGTAATTGATGCAGCGACAATGGAAATTCATCATACTAAACATCATAATGCTTATGTAACAAACTTAAATAATGCGATTGCAGGAACAGAATTTGAAAATGCTACAATTGAAGAATTAGTAAAAGAGTATGCTAAATTACCAGAATCAATTCAAAACGCTGTTCGCAATAATGGTGGTGGACACTATAACCACACATTATTCTGGGAACAATTACAACCAGCTGGTAATAGCGAAATTCCAGCAGCATTGGAAACAAAATTAGTTGATGCATTTGGTTCAGTTGATGCATTTAAAGAAAAATTTGCACAAGCTGCTGCTACTCGTTTTGGTTCAGGTTGGGCATGGTTAGTATCAAATAATGGTGCATTAGAAGTAGTTTCAACACCAAACCAAGATAACCCATTAACAGATGGTTTAGTGCCATTATTAGGTTTAGATGTTTGGGAACACGCATACTACTTAAACTATCAAAACCGTCGTCCAGATTACATTAAAGCATTCTGGGATGTTGTGAATTGGGATGTAGTCGCACAACGTTTAGGCTAATTAATAAAAATAAGTGGAGTAAGAATTGCGTCACTTGAACTTTAGACAAACAGCTTTTAATGAAAGAGTTGTTTGTCTTTGTCGTGTAATTTAGAGATATAAAGTCTAGCTATATAGTTCGGAATAAATCTATTAAATGAAATTTGAGAATGATGTAATTAACGATGATTTGTATTTTTTACTAAATGATTCGCTTGTTGAATAGTCTTTATAAGTTATGTCTTGTTGTATTTAATAGGACGAAAGATAGGTATTTGAAGTTATGGTTGTATAATTTATTCATTATATGTATTATTGAATAAAATAAAAATTGTAATTTATCTTTAATTTGAGTTGTGATTTTATTGAAACGAAAGGAACGGAAGATATGAAGGAATTTTACAGGCAGGTTAGTCGTTTTTCTATACGCAAGTTCTCGACAGGAGTGGCTTCTGTTTTATTAGGGATGAGTTTTTTAGCTACTGCGTCACCTGAGGTGGTACAAGCAGAGGAAGTTACGTGTTCAAAAATTACTTATCACTATGTTAGTGAGGAAGAATTGACTCAAGAAGAGAAAGCGTTGATTACGACAGCTTTACCATCTGATAGAGTGTCTAGAGACAAGACTTATTATATGGTTTATCGTCCAGATACAAATGGAACTTTGCCGAATACAGGCGAAGGATGGTCGGCACTTGAAGTAGGTGCGGGTGTAACGTTTTTGGTTTGTGCGTTAACTTTTCTACGTAAGAAAAAAACATGGGTGGCAACAGCTTTTTTAGTTACAAGTTTAGGGCAAGCAGTTTTAATTCCTGACGCATCTGCTTTGACTCACAATTTATTTGCGAATCTTACCCAAGAATTTTGCTTGCCAAACGGTGCAGTTTTACCGGGTGAAGTACGTGATATTGAGGGGTATCACTTTATTGGTTACATTGTTGAAATGGATTCTGAAGTAGATTTAAGAGAAATAGGCCAGACGCCAGCACTTAACTCAGAAGAAACAGTGACTCAAGAGGCTGGAAATACGACTGAAACACCAAAAGTTCATGAAAATGCAGCAGTTCCGAATGGTTTGGGAATTACAACAGAAATGGAAGTTTCGAGTGAGCCGATGTCAGGAGCAACGGAATCAAAAAATACTGGAAATCTAATCGTAGAACCAGAAGTAACGGAAACGACAGATATAGTAGTGTCGACAAATTCAGAAACAACGGCAGAAACGAAAGTACCAAATACCGAAAGTCCAAGTAATCCAATGGAAGCCCCAGAGGTAGAAGCCCCAACGGATTCAGGTACAACTCCGCCAACAGAAGTACCAAGTGAGCCAGCGCCCGGAGCGATAGAAATACCAGGTACTGAAAGCTCAGCAGCAGAGCCGACGGTACCAATAACCTCAGAGGTAGAAGCACCAACGGATTCAGGGACCACCCCGGCAACAGAAATACCAAGTGAGCTAGCTCCTGGAGCGACAGAAACACCAGGTACTGAAAGTCCAGCAGCAGAACCGACGGTACCAACAGCCCCAGAGGTAGAAGCCCCAACGGATTCAGGGACCACTCCGGCAACAGAAGTACCAAGTGAGCCAACGGCAGGAGCGGCAGAAACGCCAGGTACTGCAAATCCAACAGAAGTCCCAGTGGTACCAACAGTCCCAGAGGTAGAGGAACCGCCAGCAACGGAACCAACGCCAGACACAAACGTACCAAGTGAGCCAGCGCCCGGAGCCGAAGAAACACCAGGTACTGCAAATCCAACGGAAGAACCGACGGAACCAACAGCCCCAGAGGTAGAAGTCCCAACGGATTCAGGGACAACCCCAGATACAAACGTATCAAGTGAGCCAACGGCAGGAGCGGCAGAAACGCCAGGTACTGCAAATCCAGCAGCAGAACCGACGGTACCAACAGCCCCAGAGGTAGAAGCCCCAACGGATTCAGGGACCACTCCGGCAACAGAAGTACCAAGTGAGCCAACGGCAGGAGCGGCAGAAACGCCAGGTACTGCAAATCCAACAGAAGTCCCAGTGGTACCAACAGTCCCAGAGGTAGAGGAACCGCCAGCAACGGAACCAACGCCAGACACAAACGTACCAAGTGAGCCAGCGCCCGGAGCCGAAGAAACACCAGGTACTGCAAATCCAACGGAAGAACCGACGGAACCAACAGCCCCAGAGGTAGAAGCCCCAACGGATTCAGGGACAACCCCAGATACAAACGTATCAAGTGAGCCAACGGCAGGAGCGGCAGAAACGCCAGGTACTGCAAATCCAGCAGCAGAACCGACGGAACCAACAGTCCCAGAGGTAGAATCTCCAACGGATTCAGGGAGCACCCCGGCAACAGAAGAGCCAACGGAAGCCCCAGTGGCACCAACAAACCCAGAGGTAGAGGAACCACCAGCAGCGGAACCAACACCAGACACAAACGTACCAAGTGAGCCAGCGCCCGGAGCCGAAGAAACACCAGGTACTGCAAATCCAACGGAAGAACCGACGGAACCAACAGCCCCAGAGGTAGAAGCCCCAACGGATTCAGGGACAACCCCAGATACAAACGTATCAAGTGAGCCAACGGCAGGAGCGGCAGAAACGCCTGGTACTGCAAATCCAGCAGCAGAACCAACACCAGACACAGATGATGCAGCAGAATCTGAAACACCTGAACCGGAGAAAAACCATGATGTTTTAGGGGGAGCAGTATTAACTGTAACGAAGCCACTTGCTCCGCTTGAGTTAATGGTGGCAGCAGATAAATTAGAGCAAGGCTTGCAAAAAGAAGTTGATACAAATAAAAAAACACCAGCCAGCGTAGCTGACTATGAGGAAGCTAAGCAAAATGCATTGCAAATCTCAGAAGAAGCAAATGCTAAAATTGTAGATTCGACAGCTAGTGAAGAAGTGATTGCTGAAGCTCTGCAAAAAGTAGAAGAGGCACTGCGAAAACTGGAAGAGGCAGAAGCAGCTTTAGAAGACGCACCTCTTGAAAAGCCTATTTTAGAATTGCAGACATTGGAAAAACAAGAAAAAGAAAAATCAGTTCGAGTGCAATATCATTTAACTGATCCAGATGATACATTCGTTTCTGCAACTGCTCAAATTTACGCAGAAGATAAGTTGGTTAAAGAAGTTCAGCTTTCCAAAGAAGATTTAGCTGGATTTGATATTTCAGACTTAGACTATTATGTGGATTACAAAATAAAAACGACTTTTGAATATGCTACATTAGCTGAAAACGCACGTGAAACATTGTCAAATGTCGAATCCTTTGTTTTAGAACGTAAGCAGATTGAATTGAAAAATTTACGTGATTTATCATTGTACACCTATCGAAATGGTTTGAAAACAAAGGTTATCAGTTTAACGGAAGTTGGTTCTATTGATGATTACTTTGTTAGCTTTATATCAGAGAGTGGCAAAGAAGTTCAATTGCCAATCAAGTCAATTACCCTTGAAGACAATGGATTCAAAGTAGTAGCCACTCATCCTGAGCTTGTTCAACGGAATGCGAATGACGAGTATGAAGATGATTACAGCTTTATGGTAAGTCGATTGGCACCAGCCAAAAATGACATCTATACTTCGTTTAAAGATTTAATTGAAGCAATCAATGCTAATCCAAGCGGAATGTTCACATTAGGAGCAGATTTAAGTGCTGGAGAGATTGAAAATTCAGGCGAAAGTTACGTTAATGTTCCATTTACAGGAACTTTAAATGGAATGCATGACGGTAAAAATTACACGATTTACGACTTGAAAGCAACACTATTTGAATCTACTAATAGTGCTACGCTAACGAATCTTAATTTATCAAATGTCAATGTTAAATCTACAAAAGCAAATGTAGGTGCTCTTGTAAATCAAGCAACTGGAACAACAATAGAAAATGTTGCGATTGAGGGTAGTATAACTGCGCCGCATAATGTTGCTGGATTAGTGTATTCTGCTCAATCGAATACAAATATCCGTAATGTTGATCTCAATATGAAAATCACAACGACAGCGATTGATACAGAAATGAAATCAGGTGGCGTGGTAGGACAAATTGGTAATGGTAGTATTCAAAAAGTGCATGCAAAAGTTGAAATTGATACTCGAGTGAAATCAGCACAAGACTTTGGTGGTGTTATAGGTGTTGCTGGAAATAATGTAAGAGTATCTGATGTCTATGTTGAGGGAGCATTAGCAAATAAAGGCGGTGGACGAGTTGGAGCAGTCAGTGGAAATGCAGGACGTGCAGTCTTTAATCGGATTGTATCGGCAATTCCAGTGACGAATGGTTCTACCCTAAATGGTGGCGGTGATAATTTCAATGCAACCGAAATCTACGGTGTCGAAGGCAAGTCTACGGCAAATGTTCTTTCGAAAAAAATAACTCAAATTAGTGCAGATGCAGCAGCTGAAATCGTTGAATCAATGGGAATAACTGCTACATTATCAGATAAGGAAACACCGGTAGGTCAAAGTTCGAAACGCATTGACTATAGCAAGTTGCCAAACTATGATGCAGCACGCGAAACAGCTTATCGCAATACTGAAAAGCTCTTGCCATTTTACAATCGTGAATACATTGTGAAGCAAGGGAATAAGATTGATACTTCAAGTAAACTATTTACAACGAATTTAGTGTCAATTGTTCCAATGAAAGATAATGAAGTAATTGCCAACCTCTATAAGAATAAGAGTACAATTAATCGCCTACTCTTGAATTATGCAGACGGAAAAGTCGAATACTTAGAGATTACTCCAGGTTCAACTTTTGCTGATAATACTATTCAGGAATACGGAATTAATGGCACAGAATTGCTTTATACGCCGGAGCAATTTATGACCAATCCAGAAGAAGTTATCGAAACAGCGATGAATCGAGTTAACGGATTAACATTTTTCTCAGAAGATGTGTGGAAAGTGACTCAAAACCACCCTGAGATAGAGGCAGACAGTCCAAGTCTTGAACCACTTGCACCTTACCAGAGAGAGGTTTTAGAAATTCTATATCTCAAGGATGCCTTTAAGAAAGTGCATGATCGTGCTCAAGATGTCTTTGAAGCAGCATTGGCTCAAAGTGTTGCTGGTGATTTTACAACGGCACCTTTAAAAGAGCAAATGAAAGATTATATGAAAAAGAATGCTGTTGCGATTCTTGTAGGTGCAAGCTATCTCAATCGTTTGTATAATATTCAATTTGACCAGATGAATGTCGGAGAACTCGCTACTTTCTATCAAAACTTCTTTGGTACGCAAGTGAATAGTTTGGAATGGTTAGCTAACCTTGGTCGTATGGGCAATAATGCATTGGACATTAAGAATAACCCTGCAACCTATGCGAAATGGATTGCTCCAGTATCTGGTTATGCGAATTTACGTGATTATTTGAGTGCTTACCGTACACGCTTTACTGAACTAGATGAAAATGATTGGTTTAAATCTGCGACAAAAGCGTATATCGTAGAAGTGCAATCGAAAGAAGTGCCGAATGAAAAATATAAAGTATATGACCAGCTTAATCGTATCGACCACCCTCGAATGATTTTACCATTGTTGAATTTGACTTCTGAGGGAATCTATATCATGAGCAATATGACCACCTTGTCATTTGGTATGTATGACCGTTATATGGATATGACGCTTAAAGACACGAATCCAGATAAATATGCTAGCGAACTTGACCGTGTCAATAAACTGGTAGACTATTTCGCTAAAACGCAAGGAGACCATTTTGATTTCTGGTATCGAATAGCTAGACCAGAAGTGAAAGCTCGAATGTATAGTCGTAGCAATATGCCAATTCCGGTATGGGACGGTTACTATATTCCAAATTTTGGTAGAAAGCCAGTTCATTGGATGCCGAAGTTTGGAGAAGGGGCCACTAGTCGTATGACAGATTTCTTTGCACCAATTGGAAAATACTATACTCCAAATGGTGTTGGTGCGTATGCAACGGGGGACTTAGTCCACTACGTTATTGATAAAGCATTGTCTGCTTATGGGCAATCTGTATTTACGCACGAAATGACTCACAATATGGACGGAACGGTTTATCTTGGAGGTTATGGCCGTAGAGAATTTTTTGGTGCAGAAATTTATGCTCAAGGTCTACTGCAAGCAACTACATCAGCGACGAATCAGATTTTTGCACTTAATACGAATACAGACTATTCGATTGCAGAGGACGGAAAATATGCAAATAATCGTGTGCATAATCTATCGCCAGATCGGTTCCAAACACAAGAAGACTTGAAAGAATATCTTCAAGGTCGTATGGATGTGATTTATACGCTTGAAGCCTTAGCAGGTAATGCGTTAGTGAAATTGGATAAATCAGACCAAGCTTTGTTCTATAAGAAAATTGAACTCATTAATGATATTGGTGAGTCGAGAATTCGTCAATTGAGCGAAGAAGATTTAAAATCGCTCACTTTAGAGAGTGTGGATGACTTGGTTGAAAATGATATTTTATTGGGTGTTCATGGTCTTCATAGCAATAAAGAGAAAATTACTAAAAATGGTTATGAAATTGAACACTTATTTGCTGCGAATTATAGTGGTTTAACGAATCCGAAAGGTTCCGTAGATAGTTTAAGTATTAAACGTTTGAGTAATGAGTTATTAGCTGAAACAGGATACGAAGGGTTTATTTCGTATCTATCGAATAAATATCGAGCTGAAGCACGAGCTGCAGGTGAAACATTTAATGATTCGTATATTCTCAAGAAGATTACCAATGATGAGTTTTTAAATTTCCATGACTTTAAAAAAGCGATGTACAAACGTCGTTTAAATAAAGTAAATCAATTGAAACCAGTTAGCTTTATTTACAATCAGAAGAATTATACAGCAGATTCAGTAACATTAACTCATTTGATTGAAGAAGCCATTCAAGCTGATTTGGAAGCCTTAAAGACTAAGAAAGCAACATCCAATCTCTTGACGCTCAATGAAGCGATTTTCAAAGCGTATCTTTTAGATACGAATGATTTTAGAACGTCGATTTATCAATAATTCGAGTATGTGAGTGAATTGTTGTTAAGTGAGTGAGGAAACCAATATGGGGCTGGGCAAAAAAGCTCGCAAATCTTAAAAAATGAGATTAAAAATGTTACTTAACAACATTCTTGTATTTCGTTTTGCTAGAATTGCTGACTTTTGTCCAGTTCTTTTTTTGTGTGGAGAAAAATTTAGGGATATAGATACAGTTTGTGAAAGAACATTAGGTTCTAAATGAAACAGTAATTATGCATATATTGATTTAATTGTTGGATGGATATATTTAACAAAATTTATAAATTATAAAAAAATTAAATGTAAATTTTATGATAATACGACGTATTGTTATTATTTACAAAAGAATGAACTTAAAAATAAAATTCAAATATTAAATATATTGACATTTTTCGGGGGGGGGGTATAATTAGAGGGAGTAAGCAACTATACTAAAGCTATATTTTTTATGAAAGATAGTTAGTTTAGTTTATTACTTGCAAAAAAATGAAAAAGGAGAATGACTAGTGAAATCAAAAAATGTAAAAATTTTATTAGCTAGTGGGTTTGCATTATCGAGTCTAGTTTTTGTAAATTCGACTCAAGTAAATGCTGAGGGTGAAGAACCAGTATTAAACAGTGGTTTATTATCTGGTAATAAATTAGATAAATTAGGTGCATCTATCAATGGTGAAGAAGAAGCACCAGTTGTAAACAAAGATTTATTGTCAAACGATAAATTAGATAAAATAGCTGCTGATTATAACGAAGATGTTACTCCAGCGGGTAACAATGCTGACGCACCAAAAGCAGATGAGCCAGTAGTTAAGAAAGATTTATTGAAGAACTTAGATAAATTAACAAACGCTGACGCGCCAAAAGCAGATGAGCCAGTAGTTAAGAAAGATTTATTAAAGAACTTAGATAAATTAACAAACGCTGACGCACCAAAAGCAGATGAGCCAGTAGTTAAGAAAGATTTATTAAAGAACTTAGATAAATTAACAAACGCTGACGCACCAAAAGCAGATGAGCCAGTAGTTAAGAAAGATTTATTAAAGAACTTAGATAAATTAACAAACGCTGACGCACCAAAAGTAGATGAGCCAGTAGTTAAGAAAGATTTATTAAAGAACTTAGATAAATTAACAAACGCTGACGCACCAAAAGCAGATGAGCCAGTAGTTAAGAAAGATTTATTAAAGAACTTAGATAAATTAACAAACGCTGACGCACCAAAAGCAGATGAGCCAGTAGTTAAGAAAGATTTATTGAAGAATTTAGATAAATTAAATGCTACAGTTAACGGAGATGAAGCATCAGTAATTAACAAAGGTTTATTGAAGAACTTAGATAAATTAAATGCTACAGTTAACGGAGATGAAGCATCAGTAATTAACAAAGGTTTATTGAAGAACTTAGATAAATTAAATGCTACAGTCAACGGAGATGAAGCATCAGTAATTAACAAAGGTTTATTGAAGAACTTAGATAAATTAAATGCTACAGTTAACGGAGATGAAGCATCAGTAATTAACAAAGGTTTATTGAAGAACTTAGATAAATTAAATGCTACAGTCAACGGAGATGAAGCATCAGTAATTAACAAAGGTTTATTGAAGAACTTAGATAAATTAAATGCTACAGTCAACGGAGATGAAGCATCAGTAATTAACAAAGGTTTATTGAAGAACTTAGATAAATTAAATGCTACAGTCAATGGAGATGAAGCATCAGTAATTAACAAAGATTTATTGAAGAACTTAGATAAATTAAATGCTACAATCAACGGAGAAGCATCAGTAGTTGATAAAACTTTATTAAATAAAGATAGCTTAGATAAATTAACTTCTTTTATCGGAGGTTCAGAAAAAGTGAATAAGACTGAACTTCATGTTGATTCTGCTACAAATGTAACAGTTGAATTAACTGGTGAAGATGTAGGTCGAGGCTTAAAATTAGTTGTTGAACGTTTAGCTAACAACCCAGTTGGTGACAATCTTGATGCATCATTGAAAGATAAAGATTTAGATTTTTATAATATTCATTTTGTAAATGCTGAGGGAGAAGTTACACAAATCAAGTCTGAAGCATGGGTAACTATCCCAAGAGATACAGCTAAGGAGATTGTAGGTGTACATTATGTTGCGACTACTGGTTTGTCTGAAAGTTTACCATTCGAATTATTAGATTATTCAGTTAAATTTAAAGTGAGCCACTTTAGCTTTTATGCAGTAGCATATGCTGCCCAAGCAACTCCTAACGCTGAGCAATCGAAAGCAGAAGCTCCAAAAGCAGAAGCTCCAAAAGCAGAAGCTCCAAAAGCGGAAGCTCCAAAGGCAGAAGCTCCAAAAGCGGAAGCTCCAAAAGCGGAAGCTCCAAAGGCAGAAGCTCCAAAGGCAGAATCATTACCAGAAACTGGTGAAAAGGATGCTTACTTAATTTTTGGTGCAGCAGCATTATCTATTCTTGCTGGTGTTGGTTTAGTTTCAACACGTCGTCAAGAAAATTAATAAATAATTAAAAAATATAACATTTTGTAAATAATTGAGACTAGGAAAAGTCAGAATAATACAACAAAGTAATAAAATACTGATTTAATAGTATTTTATTAATAGATTTTGTAGTAGTAGAAAGATTTCCTAGTCTTTTTTTATTGATATGATTAAATTTATAAAAATATCCAATTATAAATAGGTTAAATAAACTTGAGTGAATATATAATTCTATATTGAATATAACTATCTGAAAATGTATAATATAATCAAGGGAGTTGTCTAAGAATAATCGTTTAGAAATGTAAAGTATGACATTTATTAGAGAAAGGAGGAGTAAAATGCGAGTGATAAAGGACGTCATTAATCGTGACTATTTATTACAACTAATTTTACGAAAAGGGAGTAGTATTTGTCATTTGGCTGACAGTATTGGTGTGTCACGCAATACAATCTCACGAATTGTAAATGGATATACTGTACCGTCACTAGAAGTCGTACATTTAATTCGTGATTTTTTAGCATTAGATGATGTTGAAGTTGTCGCAATTTTTCATCCGAAATAATAGGAATGGAGGGAGCTTTTATTATGGAAAATTATCAACAAAATTTGGAAGAACAATTCAAACAGTACGAGGGTTTAGTTTATTTTGTATTAAAGCGTAAAGGTATTTATCATGGAAATTCAGAGTTTGAAGACTGGGCACAAGAATTACGAATCCATTTATTTCAATTACTGGTAAAATTTCACGAAACCAATACACAATTAGAGTATCCAAAAGCCTACTTAATTCGTGCATTAGAGTGGCAATTATCTAAGTTGATTCGACAACAATATTATCGAGTTGATGAAGTGCATGATGACTTATTGATTGAAAATGGATTATCAACAGAATCAGAATATACGGTCTATGAATTTATGGCATCGCTACCTAAGACATTATCAGTTAAAGAAACGATGTTATTGGAATACTTATTAAATGGTTATTCTTTAAAAGAAATTGCAAAGTTATGTCATTGTCAATATCGCACAATTGTCCGTTGGCGTAAAAAGTTGATTGAACATCTTAAATCGCATGGATTTGGTAAAGATTAAATAAAAATGTAAACGTTATCTACATTGTTGTGTATTCTTGTCCTAAAATACCGTAGTTTTGGTTTTATATAGATGTAGCGTCCGGAACTACAAGAAAATTTTAAAAAGGGAGAGAATTAGCATGGCGAAAAAATTTAAGGAAAGTAAAGTGACGATGAAGCAAGAGAAAGAAGAAGGCAAGGGGGCATCTTTCTCATTAAAGCATGTGACGGAATCAGCTGATGCAGAGTCGATTGTCGAAGTACGTGAGGCAGTGGAAACATTGCTAGATGAACCATTTACTCATACAACAATGACACAAATTTATACAATTGATTAACACAAAGTGAGAGTGAGGGCGTTAGACCTTGAACCACTGGAGCAGAGTTCGCAGGAGCGCTACAAGCGCTACAAGAGCTATGTGAAGTGGACGTCAAGGCTGCCCGAGCGAACCAGATTAACACAAAGTGAGAGTGAGGGCGTTTAGCCTTGAACTACTGGAGCAGAGTTCGCAGGAGCGCCACAAGCGCTACAAGAGCTATGTGAAGTGGACGTCAAGGCTGCCCGAGCAAACCAGATTAAGGGGGATTAACCATGAGTGAAGTAGTAACTGAAAAATTTGAGATGAGTTTTAAAAATCAAGCAGGGAAATCGAAAAAAGTAAGCATTAATAATCCACGTACAGGTATCGACCGTCAAACGGCTGAAAATGCAGTGAAAAAATTTGTAGATTCACCGATATTTGTTGATGAGTCTGGTGATGCTTATGAAAAAGCAGTTAATGCACAGTATGTTCGTCGAACGGTAAATGAAGTTTACCGTAACGAGGAGTAGTTGTTTTATCGCTAAGTGGAGAGTAGGGAGGCTCTCCACTTAGTATAGTAAGTATAGGGAGGAATTAAGATGACCGTCATTCAAATCGGTGCTATCGCCAGTGCCTTACTAGCGATTGTGGCACTTATTACAAAATTATGGAATGTTATCAATGCGATATATGCTCTTATTTATAGTTTGGAACAATTAAAACAAACGGTAAAAGAGCAACAAGTCGCTATAACTTCCTTAGTCGATAAAATGGCACGATTGGATTGGCGTGTCATGAATTTGGAAGAAACGAGGGAGTATTATGCATCTTAGTAATCGTCTATATGATGTATTAAAATGGTTGGTACTAATTGGATTACCTGCCTTAGCCGTTTTGGTTAAGGGGTTAGGTGATATTTATGGTTGGTTTCAAGCTGAACAAATGGTGGCACTGACTAACTTAATCGCAATGTTTATCGGGAGTTTAATTCAGTTGTCATCTCACCATTATCATCAAGGGGGAAGTGGACCAGATGTCGTTCATCGAGCAATTGCTTAGTACGCTTCGATTATATATCGGTGTGCAACAATATTCGGCTATTCATCGTTCAATTGTCGATGCATACAATGCTGTCACACCAATTCCAATGGGGTATCGAGTTCGATACGATGATGATTGGTGCGATGTGTTTGTAACCTTTATAGCTGATAAATTAGGATTTAGTGACGTGATTGGTAGGGAGTGTGGTGTTGAACGCCATAAGCAATTGATGCGTCAAAAAGGTGTTTGGCTAGGTAAAGTAGAGCCACGAGCAGGTGATATTCTATTATTTGATTGGGATAACGGTGGTTTTGCAGACCATATCGGTTTTGTGGAGCAGGTGGATACGCATTATGTTCACACGATAGAGGGGAATAGCAATCGTCAAGTTGCTAGGAACAAGTATTTAAAAGGAGATAGTCGTATTGTTGGCTATGCACGACCATTTCGTATAACGGACAAACATAATTTGCAGTTAATAACTAATGTGGCTCGCTCAGTCATTCGTGGAGAGTGGGGCAATGGTGCAGAGCGTGTTCAACGCTTAATGGCATCGGGCTATGATAGCCGTCGAATACAAGCAGAAGTAAATCGTTTGATGACACAGTAATTATCGTTCCTAATCAATATTGCTAAAAAAATCACAATTATAAAATTGGTTTTGATTAAGACAGTGCATCGTGCATTGTCTTTTTTATTGTGAAATCAATAAAGAAACATAAGTCTTGATTTATTCACAAAGTAAACGTTTTCTAAGATGAAACTATCAACGCTTTCATTAATTTGTTGTTTCAATAGGATTCTGAATGAAAATATTTTTGTGATTTTTTGCACAAAACGCTTGACAATACTTTGTGAAGAATGTAATATAAGGGTGTAAATAACAACACCACATTTTAGGAGGATGTCGAAATGACGGAAGTAGTAGAAAAAACAAAACAACAATTAGCCTTTGAACATGTCGATGAATTAGTTAAAAAAGCAACTGTTGCTTTAGATGAATTTCGTTTATTAGATCAAGAAAAAGTGGACTACATTGTAGCCAAAGCATCTGTTGCTGCATTGGATAAACACGGTATTTTAGCAAAACATGCAGTAGATGAAACAGGACGTGGTGTATTCGAAGATAAAGCAACTAAAAACTTATTCGCATGTGAGCATGTAATTAACAATATGCGTCATACTAAAACAGTTGGAATTATTGAAGAAGATGAAGTAACAGGATTAACATTAGTCGCTGAACCTGTCGGTGTTATTTGCGGGATTACACCAACAACGAACCCAACTTCAACAGCAATCTTTAAAGCCTTAATCTCATTAAAAACACGTAACCCAATCGTTTTTGCTTTCCATCCGTCAGCACAAGAATCATCTGCTCATGCAGCACGTATCGTATACGAAGCAGCTGTAGCAGCAGGAGCACCTGAAAACTGTGTACAATGGATTACAAAACCGTCAATGGAAGCAACTAACGAATTAATGAATCACCCAAGTGTTGCGACAATTTTAGCAACAGGTGGTAACGCAATGGTTAAAGCAGCTTACTCTTGTGGTAAACCAGCTCTTGGGGTTGGTGCTGGTAACGTTCCTGCCTATGTTGAAAAATCAGCAAATGTAAAACAAGCAGCCTATGATATTGTGATGTCTAAATCATTTGATAACGGTATGGTATGTGCGTCTGAGCAAGCTGCGATTGTGGATAAAGAAATTTACGATGAATTTATCGAAGAAATGAAGTCATACCATACATATTTTGTTAATAAAGCTGAAAAAGCGAAATTAGAAGAGTTCTGTTTCGGCGTTAAAGCAAATAGCAAAAACTGTTCTGGTGCGAAATTAAATGCTGATATCGTAGGTAAACCAGCAGCATGGATTGCTGAACAAGCAGGCTTTACGGTTCCAGCAGGCACAAATATTTTAGCAGCAGAAGTGAAAGAAGTTGGAGAAAACGAGCCATTAACACGTGAAAAATTATCACCAGTTATTGCAGTGATTAAGTCTGATAGTCAAGAAGACGGTGTGAAAAAAGCATGCCAAATGGTTGAGTTCCACGGTTTAGGGCACTCAGCAGCGATTCATACGAATGATCAAGATTTAGTGAAAGAATTTGGTCGTCAAATTAAAGCGATTCGTATCATTTGTAATGCACCTTCAACTTTTGGTGGTATCGGTGACGTTTATAATGCGTTTATTCCGTCATTAACATTAGGTTGTGGTTCTTATGGTGCAAACTCTGTTGGGGATAATGTGAGTGCAATTAACTTATTAAATATTAAAAAAGTGGGGAGACGTAGAAATAATATGCAATGGTTTAAAGTTCCTTCAAAAATCTATTTCGAACGTGACTCAATTCAATATTTACAAAAAATGCGTGATGTACAAAAAGTATTTATCGTGACAGATGAGTCAATGGTTAAACTTGGATTCTTACAACGTGTTATTGAGCAATTACACTTACGTCGTAATAAAGTAGTTTATCAAGTGTTCAGTAACGTTGAGCCAGATCCAGATATTTCAACAGTTGAACGTGGTGCAGAAGCAATGAAGAGCTTTGAGCCGGATACAATTATCGCTTTAGGTGGTGGTTCTGTAATGGACGCTGCGAAAGTAATGTGGATGTTCTATGAGCAACCACAAATCGATTTCCGTGATTTAGTTCAAAAATTCATGGATATTCGTAAACGTGCCTTCAAATTCCCTGAATTAGGTGCTAAAGCAAAATATGTTGGTATTCCAACAACATCTGGTACAGGTTCAGAAGTGACACCATTTGCGGTTATTTCAGATAAGAAAAATAATATGAAATACCCATTAGCTGACTACTCATTGACACCAACAATTGCGATTATCGACCCAGCATTAGTATTAACAGTACCAGATTTCGTAACGGCTGATACTGGTATGGACGTATTAACGCATGCGATTGAAGCTTATGTGTCAATTATGGCAAACGATTATACAGACGGTTTAGCCTTACAAGCGATTAAATTAACATTTGAAAACTTAGAACGTTCTGTAAAAGAAGCTGACTTTGAATCTCGTGAGAAAATGCATAATGCGTCAACAATGGCTGGTATGGCATTTGCAAATGCGTTCTTAGGAATTTCTCACTCAATGGCACATAAGATTGGTGGTTTCTTCCATACAGTGCATGGTCGTACAAATGCGATTCTATTGCCATACGTTATCCGTTACAATGGTACAAAACCAGCGAAACAAACAACTTGGCCAAAATACAACTACTATAAAGCAGATGTAAGATACCAAGACATCGCTAAAATGTTAGGCTTAAAAGCAGATACTCCAGAAGAGGGTGTTGCAAGTTTAGCTCAAGCAGTGTATGAATTAGGTGAACGTATTGGTATCGAAATGAGCATTAAAGCACAAGGTGTTGACGAGGCAGAATACATGGCACGTGCAGAAGAAATTGCATACTTAGCGTATGAAGACCAATGTACTCCAGTAAACCCACGTTTAGCATTAGTAAGCGATATGAAAGAAATTATCGAAGATGCTTACTATGGTTACAAAGAACGTCCAGGACGCTTAAAATAATTAGATAATTAATGAAAATGACGGCAATGCCTTTGGGTGTTGTCGTTGTTTTGTTTTGATATAGGGTATAGTCAAGAGAATTTTGTCTGACATTGATTTGAGTTTAAATAGGCAAAAATTTAAAAAATATTCAGTTTCAAACTTGAATATATTAAAGTAATGGTGTAAAATAAAAATGGTAACGTTTACATTGGGTTTTTTTAGGTGGTGGGAATATGTTAAAGAAACTAGCAGTGTTAATCTTTTCGTGCTTATTTCTGGTTAGTTGCACAGGTTTAAAAGAGCGCAAAGTGGATATAGGTTTAGAAGAAGATAATGATATTCAGCTCGTACAAAGTGAAAGTGTGCAGTTAGAAGAAAATAGTATGATTCAAGATATTGTTATCAACAAGCAATTTATATTCCTTAATGATAGTGCTAATAATATCGTACAGATTTTAGATAAAACGGATTATAAAGTGATTAAGACATTATCTGCTCAAAATCTAAATGAGAATTTATGGATTCCGTCTAGTCTATATGTTTCAGAAGATACATTATATATTCTCGACAATAAACAAAAGCAAATAATACTATATAACCTTAAAGATGATACCTACGATAAAATTCAGTTAAACAACTTAGATTCTGTGATGTTAAATACGTTTATGAGTTTAACGGTTATTGATGAAAAAATGTATGTAAGTTTAAGTGCTAATAATAATGAAGCTAATTGCATTTATGAAGTGGCAACCAGTGGGCAATTGAAAAAAATCGTTAATAATTTTATTGGGTATGTAACTAGTATTGACAATAGTCTAGTGGCTACGAATGCTTATTTTCACTCACAAGATAAGGACGGCATTCATATTACTACCGGTGATTCAAAAATGATATTTATCAATGAAAAGAATCAAGTCACATCATACCAACTAAATGACAAAATTGCTCCGTTTAAACTCTACAAATTAGGCGATTTTATGATTACGTCTAGCCTTGGAACAGCTAGTATTATTAAATATGATATTAACAATCGCACGTCAAAAGTAATTTATTCAATGAACTATACGAGTGTCGAAAATGCTTATATTGGTATGCTAGCAGTAGATGTTGATAATTCTGTCTATTTAATTGATAATTCAAATCATACATTAATGAAGTTGGTGTATCATGATGAAAAGCATTTGTATGAATATTAACTATACTTTCCAAAAGATTAAACATGACATTTATTTTTGCATTTTGTTGATAGGTTCTTTTAGTGCCATGCTATTAGTCCCCATTTGTATTATCGGAATAGGATTAACTTTGTATAATTTTACCTTTTCCTATATACCTAAACCGGCTAATCAGACGATTTCTTTTGGTGTACAAATTGAAAATAATCAGTATTTAGAGCCAGATAAGATTAAGGCAATGTTTCCAGAAATTGAATCATTTTCAGTGCATAATTATAAAGATATTGTGTTGTGGGGAAATGAATCATTTATTGATGTCAATTTGACAGGAATTACTCGAGATATTGATAAGATTTTCAGACAGCAAAAGGTCAAAGGGACAGCGATATTCGATAGTGAAAAGTTAAATTCAGATAAAAAATATTGTTGGGTAGGCTCTGATTTATATTATCAATTGGGGGACCCAGAGTTTATTACCATTGAATACACGAAATATTGGGTTGCAGGTGTGTACCATAACCGGCAATTGAGTAATGTGATGATGATTGATGTGAAAGAGTATATGAATTATCACAATTCATTATGGCAGTCATATAGTATCAAATTCAAAGATAAGACGATTACGTCGAGTGAAATTGCTCTATTCATGAAAAAATTTGAAGAACAATTGAATATTAAAACACCTATATCTTGGGAAGATTGGACTAGGTATGAAGAACATAATAAAGGAATTTTCTTTAGTGCTTTAGGAGTTATCATTGCAGCGAGTATTTTTATTTTGATTTATGGTGGGTTAAATATATTGACGCTAATGATTAATAAAGTCGAAAGTCAAGAACAAGAATTAAAAATTCAATGGTTTCTAGGTGTTCCGAAAAGCCAACTGTATATTCAAGAAGTGTTGTTCTTATTGTTTACAGTCTTATGTGCAGCTCTATTGGATTTATTACTCCTTTCGATGTTCAGAGAAGTGTTCATTGATTATTTAAAAATGTATTTTGTCATTGATGTTAGCATGTATCTATCAGTGATAGTATTTTCGGTATTAATCAGTTTCATGATTTCATTTCTTCTATTGAAGAAACGGCTGAAATTATTGGCAAATTAGGAGGAATTATAATGTATTACTTGTGGACAGCTACACAAAATGTGATGAGCCAAAAGAAATTTTATCTCTTATTTTGTTTACAGATTGTGCTGATTACTTGCCTTATTAATGTACTATTGGGGTTAAATAATGGGTTGCAACAGATGATAACCACTTTTTCTAGCCAACGACAGTTTGATGTATTGTATCTTAACGGAGAAAATGCAGACGGAGTTGTTTTTAATGATTTTACACTAGATGATTTTCAAGAATTGCAGCCATTATTTCCTACAATCCCAATGAGTCTTGTAAAAACAGGTGTACTGGGGATTTTTAATGATGATTCGTCAGTGAAAAGTTATCATTATTATGAGGTAACAGGGAATTTTGAAGAGTTAGCCTTGTCCGAAACGGTAAATTTAGATTTGGAGCAGTATATTTATGCGTCAATGGAGTTTTTTAAAGAATTGGAACAAGCATTGAATTCAATGCCGAGTAATGTGACAGCTCAAGAGTTTGACATTGCTGATATTTCATTGGAAGAAATGTGGTTAATGACAGGAACAGGGCAGAAAATTCCGATTTATCCACTTGAAAATGTATCAAATTCGCAAAATATACAAATTATTTTTGGAAATGAAATTAATCTTCATAATCTGGAAGAAAATACACATCCGTTAATGAAGTCCATTATTGCGTCTTCAAAATGGCATATTCTAGGTGGTGCACAACATAGTATTTCTTTGGGAATGAGAGTGAATCAAGAGCAAACAAAAGAGTTACAACAAATATTATCATCTAACAATCAAAAGCACTCTGATTATTTATTTAAATATTCTTCATTAAAACAGGAGTTTAATGATAAAAGACAAGAAATCGTGTTGATTTCCAGAACATTTTATTCAATTTAATTTGTTTGTGTAGTGATTATTGGTATCAGTTTAGTTGGACTGGTGTCTACTTTTATTGATAGAAGAAAAGGTAATATTTCGCTATGTTTTTTGGTGGGAGCGACTAAAAAGGAATTATTAATTGAACTGTTGCTAGAACTCATTTTGGTAGTTTTGGTGAGTGGTATGATTGGCATTGTATCATCGTATGCGATTGTACTATTCAATGGCAATATGCTAGGAGTGCCGATTAATCTGTCGTTTGGATATAGTTTGTTATTAATTTTATGTCAATTCATCATGACGCTCTTCATTACTGTCTTACTCGCTAAGAAATATACGAAGATGAACCCTATTGCGATTTTAAGTGAGGTGTAAAACATGATTACGTTAGAAAATATTCATTTCTCGTATGGCGATACAGAAATTTTGAAAGATATTCACTTAACGATTAATAGTGGCGAATTTATCATGTTACTAGGTCAGTCTGGGTGTGGGAAGACAACTTTATTAAATTTAATCGGATTAATGTCCAACGCAACTTCAGGGAATTATACTTTTTGTGGCGAAGAAGTGGCACATTTATCGGTAGATGCAAAATCTAGAATTCGTAATCAGAAGATTGGCTTTGTTTTTCAGGCTTTTCATTTAATTAATCACTTAACAGTTTTAGATAATGTCGCTTTGCCATTAGGATATGCTGGGGTTAAAACGGTTGAGAGAAGACAACGAGCAATGAAAGCATTGGAAATTGTTGGATTAGGGGAGAAAAGTAAAAATTATCCATCTGAACTATCGGATGGCCAAAAGCAACGAGTAGCGATTGCAAGGGCATTAGTCATTAATCCACAATTAATAATTGCCGATGAACCAACAGGGAACTTAGATTCCGAAACTGGACAGTTGATTATGAATTATTTTGCACAATTAAATCAAATGGGGACTACTATATTAATGAGTACGCACAATAAGGATTTAACTCGATATGCAACAAGAGTTATCAAAATGGACGACGGTAGGATTAAGGGATAAGGATATTACGAGGAGATCGGTAGTTATAAATCTTACGAAATAACTAGGATTGCAGTCACAACTTCCCATAAAATTATGTTACACTATTATCAGTAGAAATGGGGGAGTAAACCATGTATGAAACAATCCTTTTTGATTTAGACGGCACGATTACAGAATCGGCTCCAGGAATTATCGCATCAATTCGATATGCAATGGATACCTTGAAATTACCACCACTTGATGATGCGACACTGAATTTATTTATTTATTGGGCCACCGTTAACATATTCGTTTAAACATTATGCACATTTAGATGATGAAACGGCACAATTAGCGACAGCGACCTATCGTGAACGCTATAATCATATCGGGCTATTTGAGTCGACTTTGTATGAGGGAATTGAAGTGGTGTTACAACAGTTGAAAGCTGCTGGCAAAAAGCTCTACATTGCGACTGCTAAACCAGAACCTCTCGCACGTCGAATACTAGAACATTATCAGTTGGAGCAGTATTTTGAAGATATTGTCGGTGCGACATTTGACGGAGTGGTGAGCACCAAAGAACAGGTTATCAATTTGGTGTTATCGAGAAATACAGACATTTGTGCCGAAACAACCGTTATGGTTGGCGATCGGCATCATGATATAGAAGGGGCACATCATCATCATTTAGATGCAGTAGGTGTGCTGTATGGATATGGCGATTTTGATGAATTGAAACAAGCCGGAGCAACCCATATTGTTGAAACTACTCAAGCCTTGCTTGATTTATTATTGTAGAAATAAAAGTACCTCACACGACTTAGATAGCTAAGTAATGTGAGGTGTATTTGCGTTATTATTTTACAAATAAATGAAGAATGGTGCTAACTGGCTCGCCAAGTTGTTCTACTGGTATCAAGGATGACAAAAGTGTCACCACTGTTGCGATTGCATTATTGGTAAAATGAAAGGCTAAAGATGCCATGACATTGTTATCGAAACGAGCGTACATCCAGATGAGTACAAGGGATAATGGTAAATAAATAATGAAATCTTGTAAAGCAAAGACATGGGCTGCTGCGAATAGATAGGTTGATACAGCATACATGACGATTTGTAATACTCGATTATTTGGATTGACCCAACCATTTAGTGAATGGCGAAAAACTAATTCTTCTACAATAGGTGCTGAAATAACCGTTAAGAAAAAGAATAGCACAAATGGTATATTTTGTTGCATTTCAGCTAATTCTTGTTGGTTTTGTCCGAGTGTATCAAAGTTAATAAATTCGGATAATCCGTAGACTAATAACAAGCGAACAATCCCACTTAGGAAAAATAAACCAACGGATAGTAAGAATAGCTTTGGTATTGTAATGCGTTGACGAATCCGGTGATATTCAGCTTTTAAGTGGTCATGAAACAAATAAATGCCGAGTGCCAGCGTTGAGACACTATTTAGTAAAACAGCATTGGTATCGCCAATGACATCAATTAAATGACCACTGATTATCATCATGATACCGTAGGCAAGAAACATAATTATATTAGCATATTTTTTCATAGAAACCTCCACAAATTTAATACAGATTGCTAGATTATTATACCATAACAAATCGGTGGTGGGGGGATAATCGAGTAAATTTATGAAGTTAGTTTTACAGGGGAAGATATAAAATTAAAACGATTACATTGAAATTATATGTATTTTTGCTATACTAAAAATGTAGAAAAGTGAAGACGGTGGCTACCCTAAATTACAAAGGAGGTGGTGCTTATGGAAGTAAGTGCTGAAATCCGTAAGAAAGGAGTAGCCAAGGTTGACTGCATTTGAAGTTGTACAAACAATCTTGTTGTTTAGTAGTTTTACTATCAGCTTGATAGCTTTGTGCCACCAAATTCATGAAGACAACCATAAAAAATAAGCCGTCCTTAACTTTGACAAACGGCTTATAAATCAATAAAGTCGGTAGCCACCGTCTGAAACGGTTCTACATAAGAGTCGAGTTCCCGCTCGGCTCTTTCTATTTATATTATACAGAACATTAATTCAGTTTTCAACAAGAAATGCAATTTGAAAAAAACAAAACACCCTACTCACTAATCATCGTTTCCAATTGTCTACGTTGTACTTTCATTGTAGCTGTGCGTGGAATTTCTTCCCATTTCATAATTAATGGTTTGTATAAATGAGGTAAATCGCTGACTTGGTGCCACCAAGCGTCCCAGTCCATTGTTTGATTGTCTTTTAATGTGATGACAGGTTGTGCACGATTTTCTTTTCCTTTGACAATGACAACTTCATTTAAAAAAGTTAAATGGTCAAGTAAGAAGTCTTCAAGTGCCAAGTTACTGTTAACATCTTGAATCAAGTCAACTTGACGGTCTTTTAAGATTAAGTGTCCGTCTTCATTGATACAGCCATAATCGCCACTATCCCACCATTCGCCATAGACAGTTTTTTGGAATCGTTCATCTTCTTTATAGTAAGTTAATGCTCGACCTTTTGAGTAAAGATGAATATTTCCGTCAGTATTAGGTGGTAAAATACGTCCTTGTTCATCGGCAATGCGAGCTTTTGTTAAATCTAAGAGTCCAACTCCCATATTACGTGCATCTTGTTCGGTTAATGTTTCTAAGCGATGTGACCGTAAAATCATTGGGCCGCACTCACTTTGTCCGTAGACTTGTAAAAAGACAGGCGACTGTGCTTTAGATGCCGATAAAAATGCAGCCATTGTACCATAATTGATTGCATCAAAGGTTGAATGATAATAGCGAGTTTGTTCAAATAATTCTGGTTTGGCTTGTGCTAACTCTGCCCAGCGAACAAAGTTGTTTGGGTGGGTCTCTAATGCAATCGGTTGATACGTGGTAAGTACTTGTTCTAGTGTATCAAAATCAGCATGAGTGATTGATACAAGTGGAAAACCGAGTGACATGGCAGAGCTGACACCGATATTGTATCGTGAATGAACCGGTGAAATGTGAAAGGCTAAAGGTCGTTTTGTATCAATTTTATCAAAAACAGTCTTCTGCCATTTTGTACGCCAGCCCATTGAATTGGCTGAGTGACAAATCAGTTTTGGTACTCCGGTTGTACCAGAAGTATGGGTCATATAACAAATCACATCGTCTGGCAATGGTTGGTGTTCGACCATAGTTGGTGCTAAGTTTAATAAGTCAGCAATGTGTAATTGTTGTTCTTTGGCTAAGTTAGTGACAGCTGCCATTGTTGATTTAGTCGCATTGTCATAGAGCACAAAGGGCTGTTCTAAGCGTTCGATAAAGGTTTCAATAGTTGATGTAGGTAAATGATATGAAACCATGACTGGAATCGCACCTAAATAGGTAACGGCTACGGCGAGTAAATAGGTATCCAAAGCAGCAGATTTGAAAATCATGACCTTATCTCCGTGCTTTATGCCATAAGTAGCCAATTGATATGCTCTTTGCACAATGGCATCGTGACTGTGTTGATACGTTGTTTGAGTTGCCAATTCAGGAAAGGCTGGCATAACCGTATCGACGGCAATCATCACGTCTGGTGTTTGTAATGCAGAATCACGATAATTTTGATATAAATTTAGTGGTTTGTAAGGGAAACTTTTATCCAATAGTGAACACTCCATTCATTTCATAATGGGATTAGTTTATCACAAATTCGGTGGGCTGTCAGTTTATGCTGCAAGTATTTTATAGCGAATTATGGTATACTGTTTGAGAAATACGTGTCATTGATTATTTAGATAACGATTGATTTTTTATAGATGACGCAACTGAATCGAAAGGGTGATGCTGTTGAAAGAATTAAAAATAACACAATTGTCTAAAACGTATGGGACAAAAGTTTTACTTGAGCAAATTGATTGGGCGATACGGACAGGGCAACGAGTGGGGTTAATCGGCCCTAATGGAACGGGCAAAAGTTCCTTTTTAAAAGTATTAGCTGGTATTGATAATTATGATACTGGTGAGATAACTAAACCAAATGATTACACGATTGCTTATTTAGATCAAAATCCCCAATTAGAGCCGACTAAGACAATATTAGAAACAGTCTACGATAGCCAAGCGAAAGATATTCAATTGTTGCTGCAATATGAGCAGTTACGCACACAATTAGAGGCTGACCCTACGAATAATACCTTGCTTACTCGTTTTACTAAAATGAGCGATGAGATGACCTTGCATAATGTATGGGACGTGGAAGTGCGTGCAAAATCAATTTTATCGCAACTTGGTTTAGTGGATTTAACACGTATTGTTGGTGAATGTTCTGGTGGGGAACAAAAACGAATTGGGATTGCCCAAGTTTTAATTGAGCAACCGGATTTATTGATTTTAGACGAGCCGACTAACCATTTGGACGTTAAAAGCGTACAGTGGTTAGAAAAATATTTGGCAAATTATCAAGGTGCATTGCTCTTAGTAACCCATGACCGTTATTTCTTAGAGCGTTCGGTTAATCACATTGTCGAATTGCGTTTTGGAAAATTAACAGCTTATGAGGGAAATTATGAAACATATTTGACAAAACGTGCTGAGCAAGCTGAGATTCAACAACGAACTCAGGAAAAGCAAGATAAGCTATTCCAACAAGAATTAGCATGGATGCGTAAAGGAGCAAAAGCTCGTACAACGAAACAACAAGCACGTATCGACCGTTTCCATGACTTAAAATCAACGATTGCATCACGCAATCAAGAAGTGGACGGCATTGAGTTTAATTTTCAACAACAACGAATCGGTAATCGGATTATTGACATGGAAAATGTGTCGGTTTCGATTAATAATCAATCAGTTATTCGTGATTTTACAAAGAATTTTGTCAAAGGTGAACGTATCGGTATTATCGGTGAAAATGGTGTTGGTAAAACGACTTTCTTAAATACGATTGCTGGTATGCACTCGATTGATAGTGGAACGTATGAAATGGGTCAAACGGTGCGTTTAGCCTATTACCGTCAGTTAGACCAAGATTTACCTGGCGATGTGCGTGTGTTAGCGTATTTGACGAAGATTGCTGATAATTTTAAACGTGAAGACGGTTCGCTTGTTAGTGCGTCACAATTATTGGAGCAATTTAATTTTCCACGTAATACGCATGGCAGTGAAATTCGTACACTCTCTGGCGGCGAACGTCGTCGTTTGTATTTGTTATCTTTATTGATTCAACAGCCAAATGTATTGTTACTTGATGAGCCGACAAATGATTTGGATATTGATACTTTAACCGTTTTAGAAGATTATTTGGCGACCTTTGAGGGTGTTGTGGTGGTTGTATCGCATGACCGATATTTTTTAGATAAAACGGTTGATCAATTACTCGATATTCAAGGACAAGGTGCTTATACTGTTTCTTGGGGTAATTATTCGGATTATCTCGAACGTGCAGAGAGCCAACCGGTTGAAAAAGCAAAACCAGTGGTAGAAAAAAGTGCCGAACCGGAAAAAGTGAGTGTACCAGCTAAAAAATTAAGCTATCACGAGAAAAAAGAGTGGGCAGAATTACCGAATAAAATTACTAAGCTAGAAGTGCGTTTAGAAGAAATTCAAGCAGAAATGAACAAGCCGAGCAGCGATGCTGGTAAATTAATGGATTTACAACGTGAACTGGAAGAAAAGGAAGAGGCATTAATGGCTCTATATGAACGCCAAGAAGAATTGGCTGAACGTGCGTAAATCGTGTGATGACAAAAATAATGGAATATAAGGAGTAAAGAATGCAAGTATATCAACAACTCGTATCAGATATTTTAACGAAAGGGCATTTTAAAAGTGACCGTACTGGAGTCGGAACGTATAGTTTATTCGGCTATCAAATGCGTTTTAATTTAGCAGACGGTTTTCCTATGGTTACGAGTAAAAGAGTGCCATTTGGATTAATCAAAAGTGAATTATTATGGTTTTTGCGTGGCGATACAAATATTCGCTATTTATTAGAGCATAACAATCATATTTGGGACGAGTGGGCATTTGAACGATATGTAAAAAGTGCTGACTATCAAGGGCCGAATATGGATAATTTTGGCGTGCGAGTATTAGAAGATGATGCGTTTCGTCAAGTGTATGAACAAGAAATGGCTGCGTTCCAACAACGGATTTTAGAAGATGATGATTTTGCAGCCCAATATGGAGAATTAGGCGATGTTTATGGCAAGCAATGGCGTGCGTGGCAATTGCGTAATGGCGAAACATTGGATCAAATCTCTCAAGTGATTGAGCAGATTAAAAAAAATCCTGATTCAAGACGCTTAATTGTGTCGGCTTGGAATCCCGAAGATGTGCCTAATATGGCATTGCCACCTTGTCATTCATTGTTCCAATTTTATGTGCAAGACGGTAAATTAAGTTGCCAACTGTATCAACGCAGTGCTGATGTTTTTTTAGGTGTTCCCTTTAATATCGCAAGTTATGCGTTATTGATTCATTTAATCGCTCGTGAAACAGGCTTGCAAGTGGGAGAATTTATTCATACATTAGGAGATGCCCATTTGTATGCGAATCATGTGGAGCAAGCAAAATTATTATTAAGCCGCACACCACGTGAATTACCGAAACTTATTATCGACGGCGATGCACCGATAGACCAAATTGATGCAGCAGCGATTCGTTTAGACGGCTATGAACCTCATCCGACGATTAAAGCACCGATAGCAGTGTAGTGCTCCAATCAAGTCAATACAAGGGAGGGCAGTCATGCAAGCATATATTCAGGAATTACAAAATCCAATACAAGCACAACAGTTACAACAAATTTATGATTTAATTCAAACAGAATTTCCTAAGCTAGAGTATGCTGTCAAGTGGAATCAACCAATGTTTCTTGACCATGGCACATATATTATCGGGTTTAGTGTATCCAAGCACTATGTTAATGTCGCACCAGAAATAGCGACTATGGAACATTTTGCAGCAGAGATACAAGCCAGACAGTATGCGACGACTAAAAATTATTTGAAATTAGGGGCAACGGATACGGTTGATTTAGATTTAATTCGTCGCATGATTGCGTTTAATATTGAGGAAAAGAAAGATTATCAAAAGTTTTGGCGGTAGGGGA